>JAODMH010000161.1 GCA_025465035.1 Microbacteriaceae bacterium
ACGGCCCGCCCCGTATACAGGGCGGGCCGTCTGAGCCAGATCGTCGATCCGGCGACGCTTGCGGGTCGACACGGTCGCGAGCGACCGTGTCGAAACCTTCTCTAGCGGCGCAGCCCGAGTCGCTCGATGAGCGAACGGTAACGCGAGATGTCGATGTCCTGCAGGTAGCCCAGCAGACGACGACGCTGGCCGACCAGCAGAAGCAGGCCACGACGTGAGTGGTGGTCGTGCTTGTGCTCTTTCAGGTGCTCGGTGAGATCCTTGATGCGCGCGGTCAACATTGCGACCTGCACTTCGGGGCTTCCCGTATCACCCGGGTGGGTTGCGTACTCGTCGATGATCGACTTCTTGGCATCTGGTGCTAATGGCATAGATGGCCCCTCTCACTCGTTGCGCGGTGCCCGTCACAGGATGTGCGAGCTCTCTTTATCCGCGGCCGTTAGACGGCAACCTTGCGAGTTTAGCAGGTCGGACAGATCTTCTGGCTGTGGCCACTTCTTCGAATCGATTGACCGCATCCGACCGCCAACGCCATACTTGCGGCTGGAAGGCCCCCGGCGTCCGTGACGAGAGGATCCGCATGTTCGGCAGGAATTGGCAGTCGGCGGAGGCCACCATCATTCTCGTGCACATCAAACGCGTGAGCGGTGACGGCCTCACTCCCACCCGCGAGTGGGCGGCAGACGTGCGCCAGGCAGACGGGTCAGTCGCACGAGCGAAGATCGACGAACCGCGCTGGGTGACCGACTTCTGGCCGCCGGATGCCGGCGCGGTGGTCAAGGTGCAGGTCGACCCCAGAAGCGGTGCGGTCAGATTCGACATGAGGGACCCACAACTGAGCGTCAGGGGCCAGGACAAGCTCACGGCGGCTGCGTTTGCCGAGACCCTGAAGAGCAGGAACAAACCGGCGTCGTAGCAGTTGGTCCCGCCGGCTGAGCGCACGCACGGAGCCGACGGGCGAACGGGGTGAAGGCGGGATAATGTTCGGATGACCTCAGCCGACGCTCCCTCAGCCGAGGTACGAGCCCCCCGCAGCCTGTTCTGGGCCACCGTCGCCATCGCGCTGGTCGTGATTCTCGGGGACCAGCTGAGCAAATGGTGGGCGGAGCGCGCGCTCTCCGATGGTAAGCGGATACCGGTGATCGGTGACGTCATCCAATTCTGGCTCGTCTACAACCCCGGTGCGGCATTCTCGATCGGCACCGGCTCCACCTGGATCTTCGCGATCCTCGCAGCGGCCGCGGTCGTGGTCATCGGCTGGCTCGCCCTACGAGTCGGATCGAAGGGATGGATGGTCGCCCTCGGGCTCCTGCTCGGCGGTGCAGCGACCCACCTCGGCGATCGCCTCTTCCGCGCGCCGGGCTTCGGCCGCGGACACGTCGTCGACTTCATCGACTACGGGGGATTCTTCATCGGCAATGTCGCGGACATCGCCATCTTCGGCGGCGTGGTCATGCTCGTGATCCTGATGTTCCGAGGGATCCGGCTGCGGGGCGGACGGGGATCGGCGAGCTGACCTCAGCCGAACGACAGAATCGGCGTGCCGAGCAGGATGCCGACCACCGCCAGGAGCAGCAGTAGGAGCGCGACCGCGCCACCGCCCAACATCGCGAGAGCCCACAGTCTGGCGCGCCCGCGTGCCAGCTCCACTTCGGCGCGGAGTCGCTCGAAACGTTGCACGTGACGCAGCGTGTCATTGTTCACTATGGGCTGGTCGTGCCAGGTGCTCCGCTCTTCCGCGAACATCGAGAGGTGCCGCACCGCGCGCTCCGAAAGGACACGCGGACGCCGCACCAGCCAGCGGTGCAGACTCTGCGATGCCAGAACGACGACGGTCGGACGCTTGCGTCCCATGACTATCGATAGCGGGCGCACGACGACGACGAGCGGCGTCACCGTCACCGGTCGTCCGGTGACACGGCCCAACAGCCGGGATGCGCGCTCGGCCTCGTGGCGGGAATTGCGCATGTGATCCTGCTTGTAACCGTTCACCATGAACGTGCTGCCTGTCACGAAGATCTTCTTGCCCGCGTGGTTCTTGGTGTTGATCGTGAACACGCCCGCCGGACCGACGATCACGTGATCGATGTCCGAGTCACCGGAGCCGACGGGCACGGCGTGCAACACCGTCCACTCGGCGCCGAGCCGTGAGAGGATGCCGGCCACCTCGATCTCGCCGAGCGCGCCTCGATACCAGCTGCGGGCATCAGGATGCAGCGGACTGCTTCCGAACAACCGGGCGACCCTGCCGCGAGGGCTCGCCTCCTGCTGTACGCGAAGGCACTCCTGCATGACCGAGTAGGCGGGGCCGCGAGCGCGCAGTGTCGGCTCCGCCGCTATGGCCGAAACCGTTTCCGTCATCGCTCCCCACGCTCCGATTACTCGTCGCCGGCGAAGTGGAGCTATCGGAGCCGAGCGACTGGACCCAGTTCGCTCGGCTGCGAGCCCCAGGTCGCGCGTTCTTCCGCGACCATCGTGAAGTACGCGACGGCCTCATCCGAGTACGCTCGGGAGCACTCGGAAAGCCACTGCGAGACGATGTCCACGGAAAGCACGACCACGCGTTTGGCCGGGTCGCCGCCGAAGGACAGCGTGGCCGGGTCGATGAGCGCGATGATCGGAATCACCCGCACGTCCTCAGCCACTGCCGCGCTCAGCCGAACGGAGGCCCGTCGGGCAGCGAGACGGGTCTTGGAGACGTGGTCGGTCGGTCGACCGTTGACCCAGATGAAGTCCTCGTCCACCCAGACCTTCTTGTTCGCGCCGATGCGGGCGCTGATCGCGAAGACGCCGGGCGGACCGATCACGAGGAAGTCGGTATCAAGCTCGCCGAAGACGTCGAAGGTGCGCAGCACGATCCAACCAGGAGCCAGCTCGGACAGGGCGTTGCCGAGAGCGAACTCCGTTGGCGGCTGCTTGCGCCAGCCGCGACGGGTCGGACGCTCCGTGCGGGTATGGAAGAAGGCGGCCGGAGTCGGGGTGAGAGGCAGCACCGCAGCCGATGGAGCACGGTCGACCGGAACCCGTTCCGCTCCCCTGTGCGACACCAGATCCGTCATTAGCTCCCCCAA
This sequence comes from Microbacteriaceae bacterium, assembly GCA_025465035.1. Taxonomy (GTDB): domain Bacteria; phylum Actinomycetota; class Actinomycetes; order Actinomycetales; family Microbacteriaceae; genus Lacisediminihabitans. The sequence continues at coordinate 3,072 of JAODMH010000161.1, forward strand.
GCTTGCTCCTCCCGACCATATGGCAATGGCGGCGGTAAGGAAACCCCCCGAAAAGGGCGCCGATCACGCCCGGTGAGGGGGACGGCGGCCGGGCAGCCCGGTACATCCCGCCGATCACGAACGTGGTGGGTTCACGGCGAGGCGCCCGGCTGCGCTACACGTCCGGAGCGACCGCCCTCGACAGTCGTTTCGCCACCCGTGCGATCATCAGCACCGCCATCGCGAACAGGCCGATCAGCAGCACGCCGAACAGGAGGAAGGTTCCCGGCTGCACCCATTCACCAGAACCGAAACCACGCAAGCCGAGCGGGCCGCCCGTGATCATATCCGCGATGATGCGGAGGGCGAAAGGCGCGACCACGACCAGAGAGGCGACGATGAATACCCCGAGCGGGATGGCCGAGGTCCAGAGAACGCTTCTCAGCCGACGGATGACAGGTTCACGATCCGCGCGACGCGACGGCACCGGCCGTTCAAGCGCCTCGTCCACATTCTTCCGCACGTAGGTGAGGATCACCGCCGCGGCCGCCGCGAGGACGGAGGCGGCGGCGAGCGGGATCTCAATCATCGTCGCGCTCCGCAGCGAGGATCTCGAGGAGCGCATCGAAGCTGGACTTCTCCACCCGGTACTGGTTGACGTGCCCGTGCACCCGGGCGATCGCGGGATAATCGCCGCCGCGTGCGGCGATCCGATCGTTCAGGGCGTCGATCAGGGTGTCGGAGCCCGGCACGATCACCCGAGCCAGGCTATCGTCCGACGCGGGCTCCGACTCGTCCAGCAGTTGCTGCAACGAGCCGGTGATCGCCTCCTGAAGCTGATACTGGTATTTCGACATGACGGCTCGCAGCAGGGTGCGGCTTCTGGATGCCGTGGTCTGGAACAGTGCGCTGATCGTCGCCGTGGACGGCAGCCGCCGCGCGAATACCGTGTCGATGAGCAGATAGAGGCGCCAGACGAGGAAGTCGTCCACCCGGCTGAAGCCCTCCTGGCCGAGGAACATGGCCAGATATTCGCGGGTCGCGGCCTCGGAGATCGCCTTCAGTCGCCCGTCCAATTCACCGACGGTGCAACCGAGCGCGTGCGCCAGTTGCCTGCGTTCCTCTGCGCTGAGCGCGTTCATTGCTGCCTCCCCGATGGCCCAACGCTACGCCGCACCACCGACAGGAAAACAGATGTCCTCCCGGCACGGATGCATCCGTGGTTCGGTCAGCCCTCGACTCCAGGGTAATGGCGTCCGCGCCGTGAGGCAGCCGGCACCGGACCGCGGGGTACGCCAGACTTGACCTGCGACACCGACGAAAGGCCAGCATGACGATTCGCGCCGCGGCAGACGGTTCGGCCCTCGGCAACCCGGGACCGGCCGGATGGGCCTGGTATGTCGACGACGGCTGCTGGGCGGCCGGCGGTTGGAGGCACGCCACCAACAACCAGGCTGAGCTCACCGCCGTGCTGCAGTTATTCCGCGCGACCGCTCACCTCAGCGACGACCTGCTGATCCTCTGCGATAGCCAGTATGTGATCAACTGCGTGACCAAGTGGATGCCGGGCTGGAAGAAGAAGGGCTGGCGCAAGGCGGACGGTAAGCCCGTGATGAACGTTGAGCTGCTCAAGGAGATCGATGCGGCGCTCGTGGGACGCACCTACCATTTCGAGTGGGTGAAGGGCCACGCCAACCATCCGCTCAACGAGGCTGCTGACGCCCGCGCCAGGGCGGTATCCGAGGCGTATCAGCGTGACTGGCCGATTCCGAGCGGTCCGGGCTGGACGCGTGTCGGCGATCCGGCGAGCGCGCGGCCAGCGGCCACGGAATTGGCCGTGGCCTCCCCCGCACCAACACTCTTCGCGCTCGACGAGCCAGAGGGAGATCGGAACGCGGGTGGCATCGACGTGACGCTCAGGCTGACCGCCGCAGAGTACGAACGGTTGCAAGCCAGGGCGCGCGTCAGGGGAGTCCCGCCAGAGCAGGCACTCAAAGACCTGATCTAGCGCGTTCCCACACCGGGCGTTTACGTGGGCGGGAGCCGGTGGCACAATGAAAGCAGGCAGGCGGCTTTCCCGTGACCACCTACGTTTTCTACGCACGACACGAGGAGTTTCGGATGACGATGCCCGCCAACAGCACGCATGGACTGCTTCCGGGAGTGCCGGTCGGAGTGCTCAAAATCCATCGCGGCGAACTCATCGCCGTCGCGATCATCGGCATCATTCTCGGAGTGATCGCACTCGTCTGGCCGGGAGCCACCCTGCTCACGGTCGCGGTGATCTTCGGGATCTACCTGATCGCATCCGGTATCTTCCGGATCACCGCCGCCTTCGTCGCCGACGGGCTGACGACGAGCCTCCGGTGGCTCACCGGGATCATGGGTCTGCTTGTCATCGTGGCCGGCGTCATCTGTCTTGCGAACCCGTTCAGTTCGCTCGTCGTCCTCGCCTTCGTCATCGGCATCGGCTGGATAGCGGAGGGCGTCATCGACGTGATGTCGGCCGTGCGCGGCGCGATCACGCCGCGCTGGTTCGGATTCGTCAGCGGGATCGTTTCGATCCTGGCCGGAATCGCGACCTTCGTATTGCCGGCCTTTGCCATCGTCACCTTCGTCATCTTCGGCGGGGTGCTGCTCATCGTGGTCAGCGTCACGACGCTGCTGACCCTGCCCCGCAAACGAAGGGATGCCGGCGTCGCCGCATAGCGCTCTCTGACCGGCCGCCGCGCGCGGGGCGGACACTCCATCCACCACTCGGTGAAATCGGTCGCTCTGCCGTCCGCGGCGAGTCGGACAACCCAGAGGTTGCTGTAGGCGTCACCGCTCGCGTAAACGGTCTCGCCCCGCACGAAGTGAAGGGCGCCGTCGCGCGCGAGGCTGTGCCATTCGAAGCTGTGGTCCCCCTGGCTGTCGCCGACGTCGAGCCATCCCGCCACGATCTCCTGGTGGCCCGTCCACGGCTCGGCATGTGGCCGCGTGCGATAGGTCGCATCTTCGGTGAAGATGGCGCGGATCTCCTCCGGATCATTACTGTCCCAGGCACGGAGGTATCCGTTCACCCACGTTTCAATGTCGTCGCCCATCTCTCACTTCTACACCGGGCGCGGGCTGCGCGACAGCAATTTCCATCGGGGCATGCGACACTGGCAGGCGGCTGACCAAACGAAGGAGAAACGCGGATGCCCGGCTCCATCATTCTCGACCTGATTCTCTGTCTGCTGCTGCTCTCGTACACGATCTACGGTTTCCGTGCGGGATTCGCGCTCAGCCTCGCGGGGATCGTCGGATTCGTCATCGGCGCAATCGCCGCATTCTTCGCCATCCCGCTCGTCGCCGGCTGGGTATCCGCGAGTGCATGGCGACTACCCGCTGTCATCGGCGCGGTCATCCTGCTCATCGGAGGAGGCCAGGCCGTCGGGGTCGCCGTCGGCCGGGCTGTCCGGCGGCAGGTGAACAAGTCCCCCCTCCGTGTGCTGGATCGCCTGCTCGGGGCCGCCGTCACCCTCGTCGTCGCGGCGATCGTCACCTCGATGCTCGCCTTCGGGATCGGCTCGCTCGGCGTTCCCTTCGTCTCCCAGGCGATCGGCTCATCCGCCGTGGTCACGACGATCGACCGCATCACGCCGGATCCGGTCAAGTCGCTCGAGGCCACCGTGCGCTCGCTGGTTGCGCAGGACGGCCTTCCTCGACTGTTCGACGCGATCGGCACTGGGACACCCCTGGCCGTTCCGAACGACGGTGCAACCACCGCGGCGCAGCAAGCGGCCGCGCAGTCCGTCGTCAAGATCGTCGGCAACGCCTATCAGTGCGGGCAGAATCAGTCCGGCAGCGGGTTCGTCGTCTCCTCCGGTCGCGTCGTGACGAACGCCCACGTCGTGGCCGGAGTGACGGAACCGGTCATCTCGACCCAGAGTGGCGGTGCCTGGCCTGGCCGGGTCGTCTACTTCGATACGGTGAACGATCTCGCGGTGCTCGCGGTCTCCGGTCTGCCAACCACGCCGCTCAGCCTGGGGGCCGACCTCGGAGTCGGCGCCAGGGCGGTGTTCGATGGCTTCCCGCTCGGCGGGCCGTTCCGCTCCGGGCCGGCGGCGGTACAGAGCGTCAGCACGGTGGATGTGCCGGACATCTACGGCGCCAATCCGAGCCCGCGCCCGGTCTACTACCTTGCGGCCGACGTGCAGGAGGGGAATTCGGGCGGACCGCTCCTGGATTCCGGCGGCAGGGTGACGGGAGTCGTGTTCGCCAAGTCGGCGACCGCCCAGCATCTCGGCTTCGCGATGACCACCGGGGTGTTGCGACCGATCGCCGCCCAGGCGCCGGGCCTGACGGCCGCGGTGTCATCCGGGCACTGCACCAGGGGCTGAGCGGAACCGCGTCGGCGGGAAGCGGGAAGAGTGCCGACCAGAGGCGGCGCTAGGCGAGTTCGGCGCCGAGGAACTCGAGGGTGCGCCGCCAGGCATCGGCGGCGGCGTCCGGTCGGTAGGCATGAGGGTTTGCGTCGTTGAAGAAGGCGTGACCGGCACCCTCGTAGATCTGTCGGCTGAAGCGGACGCCGGCAGCCTGCATGGCGGCCGTGACCTCCGGCAGGGAGTCCATGAGCCGTTGGTCGTCCTCGCCGTAGATGGCGAGAATGGGCGCGGTGACCTTCGCCACATCCGCGAGGTCCGGCGGTGCGCCGTAGAACGGCACCGCGGCGCGCACGCGCGGGTCCGCGACCGCCAGCGCGAAGCTGTACGACCCGCCGAAACAGAAACCGACGACGCCGATGCGACCGTCGATGCCGGTCTGGGCGGCGAGAAAGTCGACGCTCGAGCGGAGGGCCGTCACCGCCCACGTACCGTACTCCGGCGCCTGAATGGGGGCGAAGGCATCGCGCAATCGCGGCTGGCCCTCCGTCCGTACCCGCTCATCCGGACTCCTCATGATCGCACTGAGCTCGGCGCCGACCTGCGCCTCGATGCCTACCGAGCTGAGCAAGTCGGGGGCGACCACGAGATACCCCTCGGCGGCGAAGCGGTCGGCGACGGCCATGATGTGGTCGACCAGACCCCAGATCTCGTGAATGACGATCAGGCCGCCCTTCGGGTCACCGTCCGGTCGAGCGATGTAGGCCGGGAATTCATCCGGTCGGCCGCTCCCTGGTTCGGCGGCGACGGGAAGCGTAATCAGTGGGGTCATGGCTCGATTGTTACACCGTCAGCTCACGACGAGCTGGAGCCATCAGCGGGGAGCCGAGCTACGATGCGGCGCCCAACAGCATGGCGGCTCCGCGGTAGAGCGCTCCGTAACACAGCAGGGTCCCCACCGCGATCCAGCCGATACGAAGCAGAAACGCTCGCCTGACGCACCGACGCAGTGCGTCGAAGGCGAGCAGCGCGCGGTCGGTGTCACGATCAGCGTCGGTCACGGCCGGCCAGGCGGCGGCCTCGGCGGCCAGCACAGAGACGAGCCCTGGCGAGAGGAGCCGAGGGAGATTGCGCAGCCATCTCTCAAAGTCTCGACTGGCCATGATCTCGATCTGCCGGACGGTTCTGGTGACCGTGAGCTCGCCAGGATCGGCCACGACGATGCACGAGGTGACGGTCACGGAGGCGCGGTCATCCGCGGCCAACCGCGCCGCCACCGCACGATTGCGATGCTCCGCGAAGGGAAGATACGGATGCCGGACATCGTCCGCCATGAATATGCGTTCGCCGACCCACACTTTCTGCTCCGCGTGGCTCGCCACCGAGATCACGAGCACGCCAGGCGGTCCGATCAGGAGATGGTCGAGATCGGCGGCATCCGGACCCATCGGCACGGAGTGCAGCACCGTCCAGCCCTCGCCCATGGTCGAAAGGACGTCCACGACGAATAGCTCTGCCATCGCACCCCGGTAGGAGCGAAGGGCCCCGCGGGCCAGCGGGTCGAGTCCGAACAGCCGGGCGACCGGCGAGCGGGGCGGTGCCGCGGTCTGCAACTCGAGACACTCGTGTAGGGCGGCGAAGGGCGGAAGCTGGGGACGGGCAACGGTCTCGACGCTGTCGGACGACGACCGATCCCCCATGCTCGCGATGCCGCCCCTCACGGTTGTTCCTGCCTGACCACCGTATCGATGCGACTCCGGAGGCGTACATCCCCAGAACGGGGTGATGGTTCGATTTTTCTCTTGCATTCTCGAGCGGGGAGGAGCACCCTGGAGGCAGAACAACTCACCGCCCGGAAGAGCCGCACCAAGTGCCGCACCGGGCGATGAGTCTGTCTGGGCCTATTGTCCGACCCGTTTCAGCGCCGGATCAATCCGCTGCTGAGCAGGAAGCCGTTCACATCATCGATTTCGTCGCGGGAGATCGAGTGGCCGATGCCAGGGTAGAGGCGCGCGGTGAGAGACGATCGCGGCGGCAGCCACTCTGCGGTTCGCTCGACGGCGGCAGCCGGGAGGACCGGATCGGCCGGATCGCGCCCCCAGAAGACCGGCGGCCGCAGCGACTCGAGCCGGGCATCGGAAGGCAGCTCACCGGCCACACTGAAGCCCGCGAGGTTGACGTAGGCCGCGAAGCGCTCCGGCGCGTGCCGCATGAGGTGGATCGCCATCACGCCACCCTGCGAGAAGCCCAGCAGACCGATGCCCGCGGCCGCCGGAAGGGTGTCGAGCCATTCGAGCACGGCGATGGCCGCGGCATCCGCCGCCGCCAGGCTAGGATCGCCCGACGGCCCTGGCGGAAACCAGGTGAAAGCGTCACCCAGGGGAAGCGGGGCTCGGAGGGATGCGACGACGGTTTCGTCGGGAAGCGCCGGCGCGAGGGTGAAGAGATCGTGTTCGTGCGAACCCCTGCCGTGCATGAGTACGAGCAGCGGGCGCTCGGCGAGAGCCGCGGCACGGCCCGCCTCCGGTAGCGACCAGACGACGGAACCGGGATCGATGGTGAGGGCGGACGACATGATCCAAGCCTAGGGCGACCAGACCCGCCCAGGAGATTCTCGCCTACTCGGGCAGCGGCCCGAGCAGGGCGGTCGCGACCGTCGCATGCGCCGAGTCTTCGTTGCTGGGGTGGAACCCTCCCGCGAGCACGTCCCGGTAGAGTCTGCCGAGTTCGCTCGACGACGAGAAAGCAGCTCCCCCGGCGACGGCGACCGACTGGTCGACGACATACCGTGCGGCGCGGGTGGCACGTGACTTGAGTCCGACGAGCGCCCGGAACCACTGCGTACCGCGATCGACAAGCTCGTCGACGTCGGCCGCGAGTGCGTCGAGCTGTGGCAGTAGAGCATCCTGCGCGAGTGCGGCATCCGCGATCTTCCATCGCGTGTTCGGATCGAGATCCTTCGTCGTCCCCGTGCGGGCTGACGTTCTGCCGCGCGCGGATGCGACCGCGAGCTCAAGCGCTCGCTGCCCGATGCCGATATAGACGGCGGAGACCAGGATCTCGAAGTTGGCGAAAATGGCGAAGATGAGCGGATCGGCATTCGGCCCGGGGTCGAGCCGGCGGAACACCCGGTCGGCCCTCGCCACCGCCCCGTCGAGCCGCGTGCTGTTGCTCTGGCTGGCACGCATGCCGATCGTGTCCCAGTCGTCGACGGTGGTCACTCCCCCGGCATCGCGAGTCACGAAGGCGTGCACAAGCTTTGGCGCGTCCGCGGATCGGGTATCGAGGCCGAACAGGCCGAGGCGGGTCCAGGCCGGTGAGAGGCTGGTGAAAATCTTGGTGCCGGTGAAGGCGTAGCTTCCGTCTGACTGCGGACGCGCATCCGTGTTGCTCCCGAACAGCACGAGGTCGTTACCGGCCTCGCTGATCGCGAAGGCGAAGATCTCACCAGCGGCCGCCTCGTGCAGCACGAACTCGAGCGAATCGTCGCCGCGATCGCGCAGAGTCTTCGCGATGCCGGTCCAGACCAGGTGCATGTTGACGGCGAGGGCGGTGGCCGGTGCCGCCGCAGCAAGCCGCACCTGTTCATGGGCGAGTTCCAGCAGGGAGAGGCCCAGACCACCGAGCTCCACAGGCACGAGCGCGCGGAGATAGCCGGCGGCGCCCAACTCCTCGAGGTCCTCGGTGAAGAAGGCGTTGTCGCGGTCGTAGCCTGCCGCACGATCGTGGATGCGAGCCAGCAGGTCGTGGTCGAGAATACTCACCGCACAAGCATCGCACCGTTGGCGCCGGTCGAATGGGTCGCGCCGCAGATGGCGCCGCCCGACCCACCAAGTGACCGGCCTATTCGACGCGCAGGCCGGCAGGCAGCTCGCCCTCCGCCACGAGATAGAGCCGCTGGGTCGCGCGGGTCATCGCCACATACAGCGCCCCTGCCCCGCGTTCGGATGCCGCCACGATCGCGGTGGGGTCGACCACGACGACGGCGTCGAACTCGAGACCCTTCGCATCCTGCGGCGTGATGATCGCGATGTCGCGGGTGAGCCCCTGGGCCCCGATGCCGACGGCAGCCCCGAACTCGGCTATCAGTTCCTCGCCGAGGGCTGGCAACCATGGCTCGAGCACAATGACGGCCAGGGTGCCGCCGGCGTCGAGCGCACGGTCGCGGCGCACGGCATCCGCGACATCCGTCACCACCTCGATCGGCCACTCGCTGGCCCGCACCGCACGGGACGGCGTGATCGGAAGACCGTGCGCGACGGCCATCTTCTCCGCCGCCTCGGCGATCTGGCTGGGCGTTCGGTAATTCACCGTGAGCTCCTCGAGCCGCCAGCGGTCGGCCTCAGGCGAGCCTTCGAGCAGGGGGTTCAGTGCATCCTTCCAGCTGGAGGACGCCGCGGAGGATGCCGCCTGCGCGATGTCCCCCACGATCGTGAACGAGCGCAGTGGGCCTCTGCGCAGCAGCAGCTTCCACTGCATGGGCGAGAGTTCCTGCGCCTCGTCGACGACGACGTGGCCGTAGGTCCAGGTGCGGTCAGCGGCGGCTCTCTCCGCGGTCGTCGAACGATCGCCGAGCTCGGCGAAATTGTCGGCGAGCGCCTTCGCGTTGACGAGACCCTCGACGTCCATGTTCTCGATGGCCCGTTCGGCATTCTCGATGTCGCGCTTGCGCTGCTGCTTGGCCTCGCGCTTCTGCGCGGCGTCGGCAACGCTGTATTCGCCGAGGTGTTCGGCGGCCTCATCGAGGAGCGGGATGTCGGCGATCGTGAACTCGGCGTCGCGCTCCCTTCTCAGCAGCGCTCGGCGCTCCGGCGTCCAGTTCGGGGTGAGTTCGGCGAGCCATTGCGGCCTGGCGTAGAGATCCTTCAGAAGTTTCTCCGGAGTGAGCGGAAGCCAGGCCGTGTTCAGGGCGACACGAACGTCCTCCGCCGACCGCAGATCCTCGCGCAGCATCGGCAGGTCGGAGTCGTCCATCGAATTGCCGGCGTCCTTGAGCTGCGCGAGCCACTGCCGCGACAGGGCGCCCAGGGCATTCTTCACGAAGGTGACGCGGGCCTCGTTGTACGGCTTGTTCGATTCGCGCGCCCGGTTGATGGCGCTCGAGACGAGCTGCGGGTCCAGCGTGAGCCGATCACCGGCCACCTCGAGCTCCTGCGGCTGGGCGGGCACACGCTGGCGTGAGCGCACGGCCCTGGCGATCAGGCCGGCCATGAATGGCTGTCCCTTGAGCGCGGCGACGGCCGGGGCATCCTCTCTGCTCGCCTCCACACCGGGATAGAGCTGGCCGACACTGGCCAGCACGACGCCGGTCTCGCCGAGCGATGGCAGCACCGCCTCGATGTACTGCAGGAACGACCGGGACGGCCCGACGATGAGCACACCGGAGCTCCGCAGCCGGTCGCGGTGCGAGTAAAGCAGATAGGCGGCACGATGCAGCGCGACGGCGGTCTTGCCGGTGCCAGGGCCGCCCTGGACGATGAGCACACCCTTGAGATCGGACCGGATGATGCGGTCCTGCTCCGCCTGGATCGTCGCGACGATGTCGGCCATGCGCCCGGTCCGCTGGGCGGTGAGCGCGGCGAGCAGCGCACCTTCGCCCTGGAGTTCCGCGGCGTCGCTCTCCAGCAGGGCGGCGTCGAAGATCTCGTCCTCGATGCGGATGACGCTGCGCCCCTTCGACAGCAGGTGGCGGCGTGCCCGTGCACCGAGCGGGGTCGCGGCGGTGGCCTGATAGAACGCGCTCGCCTGCGGAACACGCCAGTCGAGCAGGATCGACTGCTGGTCTTCGTCCCGCAGCCCGATGCGACCGATATAGCGGAGCACCTGGCCGTCGGCATCCGGTTCCAACTCGAGGCGGCCGAAGGCGAGCCGCTCATCGACCTCGCGCAGCTGCACGATGCGGTCCTCGTAGAGGCGCGCGAAGGTGTCGCGCTCCGAGCGGCCCTGGTGGTTGCCGCCCACATCCAGCAGACGAATCGCGTCGAGCTGCTGCTCCGCCTCGAGCCTCAGGGCGTCGAGTCGCGCGTAGAGCGTAGCCACGTAATCCTGCTCGCGCTTCAATTCGTAATCGACCACCACAACCCCTTGAAATCAGGCGTTCAAGTTTAGTCGTGTCGGAAGGGTAGGACTGACGCGATCGGTCGGCGTCACTGTGGGAGTCGCGGGGCCCTACCCGGGAGGCTCATCCCTGTTGCTCGGCCCGCCCGTCATAGTCGGAGAGCCCCTCGTCGAGCGGGATGCGCCCGACGGTGTTGAGCAGGTTCATGGCGACCGTGAGACCCGCGAAGGCGAGCAGGGTCAGACGTCTCTCCGGGCTGAACGCCGCCTCGAGTCGGTCGTAGAACTCTTGGGGGATGTCGTGCGGGCTTCCCGCGATCAGCCGCCCCCAGTCGATGAGCAGTCGCTCGGTCTCTGTCACCTGCGGGTTGTCGGGATCGTCGCCGGCCTCCACGAGGTTCTTGCGAAAGAACAGTGCGGAACCAGGGCAGCCGTTCTCATCGGAGATCGCGTAGGAGAAGTGAGAGAGTGCACGCTCGCCGATCCACGGCGCGATCTCGTCCCACAGCGAATACCACTGCACATAGGCCACGAAACTCGGAACGTTGGCCAGGAGCGCCCCCTGCAGGTTCGTGATCCGCCCGCCATGGCTCGAGGCGAACACATCGCCGACTGCTCTCGCTTCCGGCTTCAGGCTGTCATGCGGCGTAATGGGCAGGAACGTCATGCGCCCAGCCTAGGGAGTCACGGCATCCCGACGCATCCCCATGTCGCGATGCTACGCAGCAGCCGATTCCGCTCCTGGCCCCCGGATGGCCTCGACCTCTTCCGCCGCGATCGACCGGCCAGCAGCATCCACGAAGGCAACGGTCACCGGCTCGCCGGATCCGATGCGGCGATAGATCGATGCCGGGCCGAAATCGCTCTGCCGGTGTTTGTCTCCCCAGGCGTTGATCGCCCCCAGTACGACGTGCAGTTCCTGGCCGCTCTCGGTCAGGTGATAGCTGAAGCGCTCACGCGCGCCATCGTCTCGATAGGAACGCCGCTCCATGATTCCGGCGTCGACGAGCGTGAGGAGGCGGTCGGCCAGGATGTCGGACGATACCTGCAGGCTGTCCTTGAACTCGGAGAAACGGGTTCGACCGCGGATGGCGTCGCGCACGATGAGAAGGGTCCACTTCTCGCCGAGCACCTCGAGGCTGCGAGCGATTGAGCAGCGGGGCTCTGGCCTTGCGGCCCGGGTTTTCGGGAGCGTCGTTCCTGGCATCCGCCCATTCTACCCATCTGGGTTGGAAATTCCAACTATGGGTGCTAGCTTGGGAATCCACCACACCACGCGTTCGCCGGCCCGCGCCGCCACGGTCCGAATGCCCTCGCGAAAGTAGGCGCAGTGCCCTCCCTCAGCAACCGCAGCAGTTTCTGGACGGCGGCCGGTGTCGTCGCCATCGCGCTCTGGGCGAGTGGCGCCCCCTCGATGGTCTATCCCGTGTACGTCGCCGAGTGGCGGCTCCCGGCAATCGTCATCACCTCGATCTTCGCCGTCTACCCGATCAGTCTCGTCGTGATCCTCATCGTCTTCGGCAGCATCTCCGACTACGTCGGCAGGCGCGCGACCCTACTCGCCGGCCTCGCGGCGATGGCGATCGGCATCCTGCTCTTCGCGCTCGCCCCGAACGTGGGCTGGCTCTTCGCCGGCCGCGTGTTCCAGGGCATCGGAGTCGGTCTCGCCATGAGCCCGGCGAGCGCCGCAATGGTGGAGTTCAACCCCGGTGGCAGCTCGGCACGGGCCAGCTCGATCAATACCGCCGCGACGGCTCTCGGCCTCGCACTCGCGACGATCGTCGGCGGGGCGCTCGTCCAATACGCACCGCTCCCCTCCCACCTCGCCTACTGGGTGCTGTTCGTGCTGACCCTCGGCATCTTCACGATGGTGATGTTCATGCCGCGGCGCGTCGTCGGGACAACGGCGGAGGGCCGCTGGCGCCCGCGAGGCATCCGCGTTCCTCGGGGGCTCGGTTCCGTCTTCGCCACCTCGGCGCTCGCCATCACCGCCGGCTTCTCGATGGGAGCCCTCCTGCTGTCGCTCGGCTCGCAGATCGCCAAGGACCTCATCAACACCGAGAACGCCTTCGTCGCCGGCTGCGTCATCGCACTCTCAGCTATCACGATCGGTATCGTCGCGATCCTCGCGCGCGGGCTGCAGCCGCGCACGTCCATCCTCCTCGGTGGCATCGCCACGGCTCTCGGCATGGGACTCATCGTGCTGTCGGCGGCCACGGGTTCGCTGCCCGTCTTCCTCGTTGCGTCGATCGTCTCCGGTACGGGGTACGGGCTGCTCTTCCTCGGCGGCCTCGGTCTGACCAACCGTCACGCGCCCGCTCATCATCGCGCCCAGACCCTCTCCGCCGTCTACCTCGTCGCCTACCTGTCGCAGGGGCTCGTTGCCGTCGCCGTCGGGCTCTCGGCGACCTCGATCGGACTCGCGCCAGCCGTCGACATCTGGGCGCCCATCATCGCGGGGATCTGCATCCTCGCGGCGCTTCTCGCCGCACTGGTCGGTCGTGGACCGAAGGCTGTCGTGCCAGCCTGAACGGCGCCCCACCCGTGGTCGCTGTCCGGCGGCGGAGAAACTCCGTCGCGGAGGGAGTCATATCTTCCTCCGCGAGACCGTTTCTCCGCCGCATCAAGCCGTTCACCCGCCGCGAAGGATTGTCTCCGCCGCGGCAATGTTTTCCCCCGCCGCGAACAGCCGATCGGCGAGTCGTGACGCGAGGCACCCGCCTAGAACACCTTGCCGGGGTTCAGGATGCCGCGGGGGTCGAAGACCCGCTTGATCTGTCGTTGCAACTCGAGCTGATCGTCGCCGAGCTCGTCGCGCAGCCAGCGCTTCTTCAGGATGCCCACACCGTGTTCGCCGGTGAGGGTGCCGCCGAGCCGGAGGGACGCGACGAAGAGCTCGTCGGCCGCGGCCCAGATCTGCTCGGGCACCGACCCGTCAGCGGTTGGAGGAAAGACGAAGTTCGGATGAAGGTTACCGTCACCGGCGTGGGCCACCGTCGGGATCGTGATCCCGTAGCGGTCGGCGATCCGAGTGATCTCGGCGAAGATCTCCGGGAGCGCGCTCCGCGGGACCGCCACGTCCTCGATGAGCACCGTGCCCTGCGCCTCCAGCGCGGGGTGGAAGGACCTCCGCACCTCGAACAGTCGCTCCCCCTCCGCGGGATCGGTCGTGAGATCCGCCTCGCCGCCGAGCGACTGGATGATCTCGAGCGCGACCGCCGCGTCCTCAGCACTGCCGGCGCCATCGGTCTGCACGAGCAGGCAGGTGTTGCCACGCTGCGCGAGATCCAGCCCCAGGAACGCGTCGGTGGCGCGCAGGGCGGCCTCGTCCATGAGCTCGAGCGCAGCGGGTCGGAGCCCCGCCGCCGTGATGGCGGCCGCCGCGGATGCCGCGGCCACGACATCCGGGAAGAAGGCGGCGATGGTCGCCACGACGCCGCTCTGCAGCATCCGCAGTTTCACCGTCGCCTCGACGATCACGCCGAGGGTGCCCTCCGAGCCGATCATGAGGGCGGTGAGGTCGAGGCCGGTGACCCCCTTGACGCTGCGGTGTCCGAGGGACAGCAGCCGCCCGTCGGCGAGCACCACCTTGAGCCCGAGCACCGACTCGCGAGTGACGCCGTACTTCGCGCAGAGCAGGCCGCCGGCATTGGTCGCGATGTTGCCGCCGACGGTCGAGATTGCCTTGCTCGCGGGGTCCGGCACGAACCAGAGGCCCTGCTCCGCGAGCGCCGCGTTCAGATCCGAATTGATGATGCCCGGCTCGACGACGGCAAGCTCGTCCGCCGCCGAGATCTCGAGGATGCGGTTCATGACGAGCGTCGAAAGCACGATCTCGCCTGACCGCGCGATCGCTCCCCCGGCCAGACCGGTGCCGGCACCCCTCGGCACGACGGGGATGCCATGCTCATTGGCGATGCGCATCGTCGCCTGCACGTCGGCGATGCTGCGCGCGGTCACCACGGCGAGAGGGGGGCTGAAGGAGTCGTGCCCGGATTTGTCCCTGGTCAGCTCTGCGAGCGCCTGCCGGTCAGTCGACAGCGCTTCGCCCAGTTTCGCTCTGAGTGCGGCGAGAACCGCCTCCGTCATCCTGCACTCCGCGCGTCGAGCACGGCATCGATCGCCGAACGTTCCGGCACAGAGGGGACCGCTCCGACGACCTGCACCGAGAGCGCCGCGGCCGCCGTCGCGAACCGTGCGGCATCGGCGAAGTCGCGTCCCTCCGCGATCGCAGCCGAGAAAGCGCCGCAGAAGGTGTCTCCCGCGCCGGTGGTGTCAACCGGAGTGACGCGCGGAGCCGCGATCCTGCCGATCTCGACCCCATCGGCGAACAGCACGGAGCCGGCCGCACCGAGGGTCACGACGAGTCGGCCGACGAGCGAGGCCAGGGTCGCGGATGCCGCCTCGAGATCCTGAGAGCCGCCGATAAGACAGGCTTCATGCTCGTTGACGATGAGGTAGTCGAGGTCGGCGAGCAGCTCGCGGGGCAGAGCCTGCGCCGGAGCCGCGTTCAGCACGACGACGCCTCCGGCGCCGTGTGCTTCCGCGGCGGCGGAACGTACGAGCCCCAGCGGCAGCTCGAGCTGCATCAGCAGCACGGCCGTCGACCGCAGCGCGTCGCGGTCGGCCGGGCCGAGGTTGGTCACCGTGGCGTTGGCCCCCGAGGCGACGATGATGGTGTTCTCGCCCGAGCCGTCAACAACGATGAAGGCCTGACCGGTCGGTTCCGGCATCCGCCGCACCAGGTCGTCAGCGATTCGAGTCGCCACCATTGTCGCCGCGAGCGAAGCACCGTTCTCGTCGCGACCGAGTGCGCCGATGAACCGGGTCGCCGCACCCGCCCTCGCGGCGGCCACCGCCTGGTTGAGCCCCTTGCCACCGGGAAAGTGCGCCGCGGACTCGGCGAGGAGCGTTTCGCCCGGCTGCGGGATCCGCTCGACGGTGAACACGATGTCCATGTTTGCACTGCCGACGATTGTCACGCCGGCCCGTCCCTCATTGCTCATCACGCCAGATTAGCCGGTGCGGGTCGTGTCCGATTCCCGCTAGCCGATGCCGGTCGCCCGTGCGAGTCTTGAGCCGTGACCAGCATTCCACCCGCCTCCCTGCGGTCGACCGACCCGCTCTTCGCGGAGCGCTACCGCGCGATGTCCTCGCGCGACTCCCGCTTCGACGGGCAGTTCATCACCGGTGTTCATTCGACGGGCATCTACTGCCGTCCGAGCTGCCCGGCGATGACACCGAACCCATCGAACGTCACTTTCTACCGCACGGCGGCGGCGGCGCACGAGGCGGGCTTGCGAGCCTGCAAACGCTGCCAGCCGGATGCCGTGCCCGGTTCCCCTGAGTGGAACATCCACGACGACATCGCCTCCAGGGCGATGCGACTCATCGCGGATGGCACCGTCGAGCGGGAGGGGGTCTCCGGCCTTGCGAAGCGGCTGGGCTACACTCCGCGGCACCTCGGCCGCGTGCTCGCGCAGGAACTCGGAGCCGGCCCGCTCGCCCTCTCCCGCGCACACCGCGCACAGACGGCACGCACCCTACTGGTGAGCACCGAACTCTCGATTGCCGACGTCGCCTTTGCAGCGGGCTTCTCCAGCATCCGACAGTTCAATGACACCGTTCAGGCCGTGTACGAGACGACGCCGACCGCCTTGCGCGAGCGTGGACGCCGTGTCGCCACCCGCCCGAGGAACGGTGCGACCGACTCCACTTCGATCACGCTGCGACTGCCCGCTCGCGCACCATTCGACGGCACGGGGCTCATGACGTTCTTCGCCGACCACGCGGTGACCGGCATCGAGGCCGGTGACAGCCAGAGCTTCCGGCGCGCGGTGCGCCTACCCCATGGCGTAGCGGAAATCGAGTTGCGGCTGGACGGTTCGACGGCGGTACTGTGCACGGCGAAGCTCGACAACATCGCCGATCTCTCGACGCTCGTGTCCCGCGTGCGGCGCCTGCTCGACCTCGACGCCGACTCGGAGGCGATCGACACATCGCTCTCCCGAGATCCCGGGCTTGCGGCGTTGGTGCGCGCACACCCCGGGATTCGTCTGCCAGGCAGCCTCGACGCGGAGGAGGCGCTCTTCCGCACCATGATCGGCCAGCAGATCTCGGTTGCGGCCGCTCGCACCGTGCTCGGAAGGCTGGCCACAGAGTCCTCAGAATCGCCAGGACTCTTCCCGACGGCGGTACAGATCGCGGAGGGCGGCCGTGAAGTGCTGAGGGGTCCGGCCTCCAGGATCACCGCGATCATCGGCGTCGCACGCGCACTGGCCGAGGGCGAGCTCGTGCTCGATCTCGGCATGCCCGCGGAGGAATTCGAGCGCCGACTGGTGGCGCTACCCGGCATCGGGCCATGGACCGCCGGATACCTCGCGATGCGAGTACTCGGCAACCCCGACGTGCTGCTCACCACCGATCTCGTCATGCTCTCGAGCGCCGCAGGACTGGGGCTGCCGTCGACCGCACGCGGTCTCGCCGACTATGGCACCCGCTGGGCGCCGTGGCGCAGCTACGCGGGGATGCACCTCTGGCGTTCGCGTCCGCCGGTGCGATAACCGTCCGCCGACGGCCGAGTGGGCGGCCGGCGGCGGACGGAGGATTTCACAGGCGTGGAGCGGCACCGGCAAGCGCACCCGGGAAGTAGAGCCCGGTAATCTTGCCGGATTCGAGAGCCTCCTCATTGGAGGCAGCAGCGAGTGCCTGGAGCCTCGCCACTTCCGACGGGTCACGATGCAGGGACGCCTTCTGGCTCAAGAGCAGCTCCTCGACTTCGGCATAGGGCACCTTGCGGGGCACGCCGCCGTATTTGGCCGCGCGGGCAGCGAGAGCACCGGCGGCATGACCGATCCCCATTGCACCACCCTGCGTACGCAGTGAACCGTGCGCCTCATGAGTTGCGGAGATCGCTCGACCGGCCATTACGAGCCCGTCGATCACCCGTGGGATGAGCGTACGCATTGGTATGTCGTAGGAGTCCTCAGGATCCGCCCACACTCCGCCGCCCTGATAGCCCTCCTTGCCCTTCAGGTTGTGGATGTCGACAGGGAAGTAACCGCGCACCACCACATCGTCGAACTTGCGGCCATGCAGCACGTCCTCGCCCGTGATCACGTATTCACC
>JAODMH010000191.1 GCA_025465035.1 Microbacteriaceae bacterium
CATAGCTCGCTGCCCTGGTACACATCCGGGACTCCCGGCGCGGTGAGCTGGAGGAGCTTGGCCGAGAGCGAGTTGCTCCAACCGGGTTCCCGGATCGCGTCGAGCACTTCGCCGAGTATCGCGACAACGGACTCGTCGTCGAAGGCCGAATCGATGAGCGCGTGCATCCGCCGCTCGAATTCCTCCCGCGGTGCTGACCAGCCCGTCGAGTTGCCTGCCTCACGTGCGGCCTTCTCGGCGAAGGCGTGCAGGCGTTCACGGCTTGCGGGCCACGACCCGACGATGGCCTCCCAGAGCAGCGCCTCGAGCGGACCGTCGCCGAGTGGAGCGGCCTCGCGCAGTCGACCGAAGGCGGACCTCCATCCGTCGGGCATCTCGGCCAGCACACTGATGCGGGCGCGCACATCCTCGCCGCGCTTGGTGTCGTGCGTGGACAGCGTCGTCAGGGAGGCGGGAAAGCTCGCCTGCCTCAGCTGCTGCCTCCTGTGGAACTCCCTGACCCCGATGGAGAACTCGGAGGGGTCGGCGCCGACCTCGGTGAGTGAACCGAGGCGGGTGTAGCGGTAGAACGCGGTATCCTCGACGCCCTTGGCCATCACCATTCCCGAGGTCTGCTGGAAGCGGATCGCGGCGGGATGCGATGGGTCGCCGAGGGTCGGGATCAGTTCGTCGATCGTCTGGCCGAGGTCCGGCCGATGTTCCCTAGCCAGCCTCGCCGCCTCCTGGAGGTGCTCGAGACCGAGAGGCAGGTACGAGCGGTAGACCGGAAAACAGGCGAGGAGCTCGGCGAGGGCATCGGCGACAGCCGAGATCTCGGGTCCCTCGTCCGAGGTGACCTGCTCGACGGACCGGCCGAGGTCCCGCTCGAGCCGGAGGACCTCGGAGCGCAGGATGCCGTCGGCGATCGCCCGCTTCGTTCCGTGGATGAGGTGGGGCCACGACACCGCGGTATCGGTATCCCTCAGCGAGGAATCGAGCGAGTCGAGAGCCTCCCTGCCCGCGGAATCGACTAACACGCGATCCACGTCGGCGAGAGCGTCATAGCCAGTCGTGCCTGCCGCCGCCCACGACGTCGGCAGCTGTTCGTCGCCTTCGAGGATCTTCTCCACGAGCACGTAGGTCTCTGCGGTCGCCGCGGCAAGGGAGTCGAGATAGCCCGCCGGGTCGGCGAGGCCGTCCGGATGATCGACGCGCAGGCCGTCGGCGAGCCCCTCGTTGATCCAGCGGGCGATCTCGACGTGCGATTGCTCGAACACCCAGGGAATCTCGACGCGGATGCCGGCCAGGCTGTTCACGGCGAAGAATCGGCGGTAGTTGAGTTCGGCATCCGCTCGACGCCAGTTCATCAGCTCGTAGTTCTGGCGTGCGTGCACCTCAGGAGGCGAGGCGCCGTCATCCGCCGTTCCCGGTGCGAGGGGATAGCGGTTGTCGAAGTAGTGCAGCTCGTCGCCGACGACGCGAAGGTCATCGAGCGAGTCGTCGCCGAGTACCGGGATGCGCACCCTGCCGCCGCCGAAGTCCCAGTCGATGTCGAAGGCTTCCGCATATCGCGACGACCTGCCGTGCTTCAGGAGGTCCCACCACCACGGGTTCTGCTTCGGTGTGGCCACCCCGACGTGGTTGGGGACGATGTCGATCAGCAGGCCGAGGCCGAGCCGACGGGCTGCCGCCGAGGTCGCATCCAGCCCATCGGCACCACCACGGGCGGGATCGATGAGCGAATGGTCGGTCACATCGTAGCCGTGATCGGAGCCCTCCTCTGCCTTGAGGATAGGCGAGAGATACAGCCAGTCCGCGCCGAGCGCGTGCAGGTAGTCGGCGATGTTCGCCGCCGCGAAGAGGTCGAAGTCCGGCGTCACCTGCAGCCGGTAGGTGGAGCGTGGAATGCGCATCAGCCCACCTCCGGCCGCACCGTGGGAGTCGCGGCCTGCCCGGCGAGCGAGCTGAGTGACGCCGCCACCGAGTGGTCGACGCCGGCTTCCGGCGCAATCCATGCCCGCAGGACCACGAGGGATTTCGCCTCGACCGGTACGACCTCGCCGGCCTTGCGGGGTCCTGTCCCCGCCTCCGCGCCCGCCGTGTCGACGACGATCTCCCACGCGCTCGAATACTCGGCGCTCGGAAGGGTGAAGTCGACCCGGTCGTCGTGGGCATTGAAGAAGATCGCGAAGTTGACATCCGTGATGCTCTGGCCGCGGGCGTCGCGACCCTGGATGCCGTTCCCATTGAGGAAGACGCCGATGGAGCGTCCGAAGCTGGAATCCCAGTTCTCCGGCTCCATTTCAACACCGGCCGGGGTCAGCCAGACGATGTCAGGCAGCGGCTCGCCCTCGCCGCGTTTGACCGGCCTGCCGTCGAAGAACCGCTTGCGACGGAAGGTCGGATGCTCCCTCCGCAGCCGCGTGACGGCGGCGACGAATTCGCTGAGCGGCAGATCGGCCGTGTCCCAGTGCATCCAGGAGATCTCGGAATCCTGCGCAGAGGTGTTGTTGTTCCCCCGCTGGGTTCGCCCGAGTTCGTCGCCGTGCAGGATCATGGGCACACCCTGCGAGAGCAGAAGTGTCGCCAGGAAATTACGCTGTTGCCGTGCACGCAGCGCCAGGATGACCGGGTCGTCTGTCGGACCCTCCGCTCCACTGTTCCATGACCGGTTGTTCGATTCACCGTCGTTGCCGTTTTCGCCGTTGGCGTCGTTGTGCTTCTCGTGGTAGGAGACGAGATCGGCTATCGTGAAGCCGTCGTGCGCCGTCACGAAGTTGATCGATGCCACGGGGCGGCGACCGTCGTCCTCGTAGAGGTCGGCAGAGCCCGTGATGCGCGAAGCGAACTCGCCGAGGGTCGCTGGCTCGCCTCGCCAGAAGTCGCGCACGGTGTCGCGATACTTGCCGTTCCACTCCGTCCACTGTGGCGGAAAGTTGCCCACCTGGTAGCCGCCGGGTCCGACATCCCATGGTTCCGCGATGAGCTTCACCTGGGAGACGATCGGATCCTGCTGAACGAGCTCGAAGAACGTCGACAGCTTGTCGACATCGTAGAACTCGCGCGCGAGCGTCGACGCGAGATCGAAGCGGAAGCCGTCGACGTGCATCTCGGTGACCCAGTAGCGCAGGCTGTCCATGATGAGCTGCAGCGAGTGCGGATGGCGGACGTTGAACGAGTTGCCGGTGCCGGTGTAGTCCATGTAGAACTGTTCGTCATCGTCGACCAGGCGGTAGTACGCCCGGTTGTCGATGCCCTTGAACGAGATCGTCGGGCCGAGGTGATTGCCCTCGGCCGTGTGGTTGTAGACGACGTCGAGGATGACCTCGATGCCGGCATCGTGCATCGAGCGCACCATGCCCTTGAACTCCTGCACCTGCTGGCCGCGATCGCCGGTCGATGAATAGCTGTTCTGCGGCGCGAAGAAGCCGATCGTGTTGTAGCCCCAGTAGTTGCGCAGGCCCTTGTCGAGCAGGGTGTTGTCCTGCACGAACTGGTGAACGGGCATGAGCTCGATGGCGGTGATCCCGAGCTTCTTGAGGTGTTCGATGATCGAGGGGTGGGCGAGGCCCGCGAAGGTTCCGCGCTGGTCTCCTGGCACATCTGGATGCAGTTTGGTGAGCCCCTTGACGTGGGCCTCGTAGATCACCGTGTCGTTGTACGGCACGCGCGGATGCCTGTCGCCGGCCCAGTCGAAGAACGGATTGATGACGATGCCCATCATCATGTGCGAGGCGGAATCGACGTCGTTGCGGGAGAGTGGGTCACCGAAGTCGTAGGAGAACAGCGCCGGATGCCAGTCGATGTCCCCACAGGTCGCCTTCGCGTACGGGTCGAGCAGCAGCTTGTTCGGATTGCAGCGCTTGCCGGTTTTCGGGTCGTACTCGCCATAGACGCGATATCCGTAGCGCTGACCCGGCTGCACGAGTGGCAGATAGGCGTGCCAGACATAGGCATCGACTTCGACCAACTCGACCCTGGTCTCCACACCGGAGTCGTCGAACAGGCAGAGTTCGATCTTCTCCGCCACCTCGCTGAAGAGGGCAAAATTCGTGCCGCTCCCGTCGAAGGTCGCGCCGAGCGGGTACGCCGATCCTGGCCAGGTTTCCATGTTTCTCCCTGCGTGATTGGTGTCCCACCGTAACTCGAACGGCGGGCGAGCGACGATTCCCGCCACTGGCATCGCGGCAGATCCCATCCCGCTGCGGCTAAGCCTCGATGAGTGAGTGTAGAAGTCGGAAGGGACCCTCTCAACCCCATTGACAGCACAAGGCCGGGTTCTCGAAGCGGATCGCCGAGCAGCTGGCGATGGATGGCGCGAAGCCCGCGTTTCGCTACGGTTGGCCGGTGCTTCGGCGTCCTCGGCTGCCGGTGACTGGCGTGGCTCCAGGGAAACCGAGGAGTCATCCGGGCTATGATCGCCGCCATGACCAACACCGGTGATCGCCACGTCGTGGACACGGCGATCGCCGGTGTTGAGCAGCAGTTCGCGGTGATGTTCACCAGGGTCAAGTCCTCGATGCAGGAACGCGCCGCCAGGGTAGATCCGGCGTTGCAACCGCTCGCCTACAACATCCTGAGTACTCTGGTGCGCTCAGGACCGACGCACGCCAGCGAACTCGCCGAGTTGCTCAGTCTCGACAAGAGCATCATCAGCAGACAGGCCAATCTCCTCGAGGAGCTGGGCTTTCTCGAGCGTCAGCCCGACCCGGAAGACCGCAGAGCCACCTACTTCGCGGCGACCCCGTCCGCCATCGAACGGGTCACCGAGGTGCGCCTGGCCGACCAGAGGATGCTCTACGACAACCTCCGCGACTGGCAGCTTCCCGACCTCAAGAAGCTCGCGGAATTGCTCGCCAGGATCAACGACCTCGGTCGCTAGGCGAGCTGCGGCAGCAGTTCGCGAGCCCGGCTGAGGTTCGACGAAGCTGCGGAAGTGCGCAGTTCGAGCCTATAATCGGCTCTGAACACGGGAGTCCGGTGAGCCGGGCTGAGAGGAAGCTTCTCCAAGCTTCGACCGTCGAACCTGATCTGGATCATGCCAGCGCAGGGAGGCAGATTTTCTCTCCGGGTTGCAGCATCCGCTGTGGCCCACACCCGTGCCATTTCCTACCGGAGGGCACGACCATGACAACCAGCACTACCATTCCCGCTAGAGGCCGCATCAATCCGCGTTGGCGGGTCGTCGATATCGTCGTTGCCAGTGTGCTCGGCGTGGCCAGCGCGCTGATCTTCTTCGCCTGGAACAACCTGTACTCGCCGGTCACCGCGCCCCTCGAAGCGGCAGTGCCGGGCTCGCAGGCCCTGCTCTACGGGTTCTGGCTGTTCGCCGGCGTACTCGGCGGACTCGTCATTCGCAAGCCGGGTGCTGCGCTCTTCACTGAGCTCGTCGCCGCCATCGTCTCCGCGCTGCTCGGTGCGCAGTGGGGCGGATTCCTCACCATCGAGGCCGGACTCGTCCAGGGGATCGGAGCCGAGCTCGTCTTCCTCCTCGCGCTCTATTCCTATTGGAAGGTGGGCCTGGCGATCCTCGCCGGGGCTGGTGCGGGCGCCGCGATGGCGATCAATGATCTGATCATCTCCTATGCGGCGACGGGCGTAGCGTTCCACGTGATCTACGCCATCTCGTCCATCATCTCGGGCGCCGCCATCGCGGGCCTCGGATCGTGGTTCATCGTCAAGGGCCTGGCGAAGACGGGCGTGCTCGCCCGGTTCGCGGCCGGCCGTGCCGGATCGCCAGCGGTGTGATCGTCGAGGAACTCGCCATGCCTGACGGTCATGCGGCATCGGTCGATGCGAGAGGCTGGGGCTGGCGTCACGCCGGCCGATCGGCCTGGGCGGTGAGCGGACTCGACCTGCACATCGAACCCGGCGAACGGGTCATGCTTCTCGGGGCATCAGGGGCGGGAAAATCCACCCTCGTCCATGCTCTCGCGGGCGTACTCGGCGGTGACGACGAGGGGGACGACGCCGGCGAACTGCTCGTGAACGGTCGTGCCCCGACCCGGGCGCGCGGTCAGGTCGGTCTTGTGTTGCAAGACCCGGATTCACAGGTCGTTCTCGCGCGCGTCGGTGATGACGTGGCATTCGGCTGTGAAAATCTCGGACTGCCGCGCGACGAGATCTGGCGACGCGTCTCCGACGCGCTCGATGCCGTCGGGCTCGACCTGCCATTGCAGCATCCGACCAGTCAGCTCTCGGGCGGGCAGAAACAGCGTCTCGCGCTGGCCGGCGTGCTGGCGATGCGGCCGGGACTGCTGCTGCTGGACGAACCGACAGCGAACCTCGATCCGGACGGCGTCGCCGAGGTCCGGGATGCCGTGGCCCGCGTGCTCGCCCGCCGAGACACCACCCTCGTGGTGATCGAGCATCGCGTCGATGTCTGGTGGAAACTCGTCGACCGTGTCGTCGTGCTGTCGCCGGAGGGAGGGGTGCTGGCGGACGGCCCCCCCGACGAGGTGCTCGCTCGTGAGGGCGGAGCACTGGCGGCATCCGGAGTTTGGGTGCCGGGTCATCCGCCCGCCAGGCCGTCGCGCGAGCATCGGGATGGGCCGCAGCTGGTGCGAGCCGATGGGCTCTCGATCGCCCGCACGGCTCGCACTGTTCTGCACTCGGAGCTCGATTTTTCGGTGGCGGCCGGCGCCTGCCTGGCCATCACCGGCCCGAACGGTGCCGGGAAGTCCACTCTGGGCCTCACCATGGCCGGGCTTCTCGCGGCTTTCGCGGGCCGTGTGGAAGCGAGTGGGCTCGCCGGGGCGCTCGGAGCCGATCCATTCCGCTGGAGATCACGCGAACTGGTGACCCGCATCGGCAGCGTGTTCCAGGATCCGGAACACCAGTTCATCAGCGGAACCGTCCGCGGGGAGCTCGAGGTCGGTGCCCGCGCCATCGGACTCGGAGCCACCGAGACGGCCCTGCGAGTCGATCCGCTGCTCGAACGACTGCGGCTCGGCCATCTCGCCGGAGCGAATCCGTTCACGCTGTCCGGTGGTGAGAAGCGTCGCCTCTCGGTCGCGACCGTTCTTGTCACCCGACCCCGTCTGCTGGTGCTCGACGAACCGACCTTCGGGCAGGACTCGCGCACCTGGCGGGAGCTCGTCGCCCTCCTCGCTGAACTGCTCGACGAAGGCAGCGGCGTGGTCGCGGTGACGCACGACGGCGAGTTCGTCGATGCGCTCGCCGATGCCGAGTTGCGGATGGGGCCCGCCGGCCACACGATCGAGCCGCGGAGCCTCACACGATGACGATTCTCACGCCCCCGGCGGGCCGGCAGGCGATCTACCGGATCAACCCGGTGGCAAAGCTGGGCGCCGCGGCCATCCTCAGCGTCGCCCTCGTGCTCAGCATCGACTGGGTGTCCGCATCGGTGGCACTCGCCTTCGAGGGGGTGTTCTTCCTCTTTGCCGGTCTCGGACCCCGCCGTTTCTTCCTCCGTACGAGTCCGGTGTGGCTGGCGGCGGTGCTCGGCGCGATGACGGTTCTGCTCTACGGGCGTGCCTCAGGGGAGAGTCACTTCCACTTTCTGCTCATGAACGTGACGGACGGGTCCATCGAGCTCGCGATCGCCACACTGCTCCGTGTCCTGGCGATCGGGCTTCCCGCCGTCGTGCTCTTCGTCACTGTCGATCCGACCGCTCTCGCGGACGGTCTCGCCCAGGTCATCAGGCTGCCGTCGCGTTTCGTGCTTGGCGCTCTCGGCGGGATGCGGCTCGTCGGGCTCTTCCTCGACGACTGGAAGTCGCTCGAGCTCGCGCGTCGCGCCAGGGGTGTCGCCGACCGCGGCCGGATACGTCGATTCGCCGGACAGGCCTTCGCGCTGCTCGTGCTCTCGATCCGACGGGGAAGCAAACTCGCGACGGCGATGGAGGCGCGTGGGTTCGGTGCGTCCAACCAGCGCAGCTGGGCACGTGAATCGCGCTTCGGATGGCACGAGATCCTGCTCATCCTCATAGCGCTAGTCGTCGCCGGCACCGCGCTCGCGACCTCCATGGCAACCGGACAGTGGAACTTCGTTGGCGCGACCTGAGACCGCGGGCGGACTGCTCAGGCGCATCCGCCGCTCGGCGCGGCCCGTCGTGATCGTCGACGGGGGCTCCGGGTCGGGCAAGACGACACTCGCGCGGCTGCTCGCGCCCACCATCGGCGCGGAGTTGGTCCGTCTCGACGACATCTATCCCGGGTGGGACGGACTGGAAGACGCCAGCCATCACGTCCACGACTTCGTGCTGTCACCGAGCCCGCGCTGGAGACGCTGGGACTGGACCGACGGGACGGCAGCGGAGTGGCATGACCTCGATCCGAGGCGTCCGCTGGTGGTCGAGGGTTCCGGCAGCCTCAGCCAGGCCAATCGCCGCCTCGCGACCTTCGGCATCTGGGTCGAGTTGGACGCTCCGTCGCGGAAGTCCAGGGCGCTCGAGCGTGACGGCGAGGCCTACGCGCCGCACTGGGACCGCTGGGCGGCCCAGGAAACGCGCTTCGCGCAGCGTGAACACCCGAGAGAGCTGGCCGATGTCGTGCTCGATGACCACGAGGTCGCCGCGATCGTGACGGACCTGGAACGACTATGAACGGATGCCGCTACTCGCCCAGCGCGCGGGCGGCGGCGGCCCCGGCCTCGCGCAGCCAGCGCGCGGGTTCGGCGATCGCGGCATCCACCGATCCGGCCAGGTCGACCAGAGCGGCCGACCAGAGCGGCGTTCCGTCGGTCGAAACCGGTTGCGCGGTGATCTGACCGGCGACGATGCCGATTTGCGCCCGGTGTTCCTCGGCCAGGCCGATGAGCAGCCCGACGAGCTTGCCGGTGCTCGAGGTCGCATCGAAACGTCCCTCGCCGGTGAGCACGACGTCCGCGCTCGCGATGGCCTCTGGCAGGCCGCTCAGCGCCGCGAGGTAGTCGGCTCCCGGAATCACGGCCGCCCCCCATGCCGCGATGAAACCGTATCCGGTACCACCGGCCGCGCCGGCGCCCGGCACCGCCGCGCCATCGCCGAGGAGACCGGCGAAGTGGGCGAGGCCATCGTCGAGCAGCTTCGTCTGAGCGGACGTGGCGCCCTTCTGCGGGCCGAAGATCGCGGCGGCTCCTCTCGGGCCCAACAGCGGAGCGTCGACGTCGCTGAGGAGCACCACTCCGCCGGCGGGGGGTGTGAGCAGTCGGCTTCGATCGAGCCCGTCGAGGTCGCCGAGGGCGCCGCCGCCGATGGGCAGTCTCGAGCCGTCGGATCGCCGCAGCCCGAGCGCGGCGAGGGCACCAGCTCCGCCGTCGGTGGATGCGGACCCGCCGAGTCCGATCACGAGCGTGCGTGCCCCTGCCTCCAGCGCGGCGCGGATCACCTCGCCGAGTCCGAAGGTCGTCGCACCGAGCGGGTCGAGGGTTTCCATCATTGGCAGGCCAGACATCTGCGCGAGCTCGACCACCGCGACGCGACCCGGCAGTTCGAGCCACATCCCTGGCACGGGTCGTCCGTCTGGGCCGGTGACCGGACCGGCATCGCGGCGGATCGCGCCGTGTACCGCTGCCTCGATGGCGTCGAGCGTGCCCTCGCCGCCATCGGCCTGGGGGAGGAGCGTCATCGAGTCGTCTGACCTGACGGAGCGCCATCCGTCGGCCAGCGCCCTGGCGACCTCCGTGGCGGCGAGAGACCCCTTGAACGAATCGGGTGCGATGACGATGGACGGGCTCATTGGTTCCTCAGCGTGCGCTGCCGGTGGATTCGCGCACGATGAGCTCGTGCCCGGAGCTCTTGCGGCGCGGGCGTACTGCCGGCCCGAGCGTGGTCAGCCGCAATGCGGCGGCGCCGATCTCAGCCATCGGCAGACGTGCGGTGGTCAGCGCGGGGGAGACATCCGCCGCCACCGGGATGTCGTCGAATCCGGCGACGGAAACCATGGATGGAACGCCGATTCCCTGCTCGCGCAGGGCCGCGAGCACCCCGATGGCCATCACGTCGCTCAGCGCGACAATGGCCGTCACCTCCGGATGGATGTCGAGGAGTTCTGCGGCACCGGCGGCGCCACCGGAGCGGCTGAAGTCGTGGTGGGTGACCGACACGACGGTGTCGCCGAGCACCTCTCGCAGTCCGGCGAGACGATCGGCGACGGTGTTGAGCGTTGCCGGCCCGGCAATCAGAGCGATGCGCCGGTGGCCGAGGTCGAGCAGATGACGGGCGATGGACCGGCCGGCCGCCACGTTGTCGAGGAGGACGGCGTCAGCAGCCACGTGATGGCGTCCGACGACAGCGACCCGGCCGCCGGATGCCTCGAACGCGGCGAGTTCTGCGTCGGCGGCCGCGTCGACCGCCGGATCGACGTGCCCGGAGCCGGCCAACACGATCGCACCGACGCGGTAGGCGCGCAGCAGTCGGATCTGGGCGAGCACCGTCGCTGGGTCGGGCGCCTGGCCGATCTGCACCATCCGCTGGTGTTCGGCCGCGACGCCGATCACGCCGCTCGCGATCTCCGCGAAATAGGGATCGCCGATCTCGGTCACGATGAGGCCGATGGAGGATTCGCCGCCGCCCGCCAGGGAGCGGGCGTGCATGTTGGCGACGTAGCCCATGGAGGTCGCGACCTCGCGCACGTGTTCGGCGAGCTTGAGGGATACGCCAGCGGTGCCGGTGAGGGAGCGGGATGCCGTCGCGAGAGAGACTCCGGCCCGTTCGGCGACGTCGGCCAGGCGGATGGTCGTGCCACGCTCTGCCACGCATCCTCCTTGCTTGCGGAATTCCCTCCTCGCACTATAGGGTAACGAAAGCGCTTACGTAAGCGCTTTCGTCGCTCGATCGAAGAGGACCGCCATGGCCACCCGCACTGTACGAATCATCATGAACGGCGTGACGGGGCGGATGGGCTACCGTCAGCACCTCGTGCGCTCGATCCTGGCCATCCGGGACGACGGTGGCATCCCGATGCCGGACGGTTCGCGCATCCAGGTCGAGCCGATCCTGGTCGGCCGCAACCTCGAGAAGATCGCGGAGCTGGCGAAGCTGCACGACGTCGCCGAGTACACGACCGATCTCGATGCGGCCCTTGCCGACACGACGGCGACCATCTACTTCGACGCGGCGTTGACGAGTGCGCGCAAGGAGGGCATCCTCAAGGCGGTCGCCGCGGGCAAGCACGTCTACACCGAGAAGCCCATCGCCGAGTCGGTGCAGGACGGCCTCGACCTCGCCGAGGCCGCGCAGAGGGCCGGTGTCATCAACGGCGTCGTGCACGACAAGCTCTACCTGCCGGGGCTGCTCAAGCTCAAGCGTCTCATCGACTCCGGTTTCTTCGGCCGGATCCTCAGCGTGCGCGGCGAGTTCGGCTACTGGGTGTTCGAGGGCGACCTCATCCCCGCCCAGCGCCCCAGCTGGAACTATCGCAAGGAGGACGGTGGCGGCATGACCCTCGACATGTACTGCCACTGGAACTACGTGCTCGAAAACCTCTTCGGCAGGGTGCAGGCGGTCACGAGCAAGTCGGTCACCCACATCCACGACCGCTGGGACGAGCAGGGCGAGCACTACACGGCGACGGCGGATGACGCGGCCTACGGCATCTTCGAGCTCGAGGGCGACATCATCGCGCAGATCAACTCGAGTTGGGTCGTTCGGGTGGACCGCGGCGAGCTCGTCGAGTTCCAGGTGGACGGCACGCACGGCTCTGCGGTCGCCGGACTGTTTGGCTGTCGCATCCAGCCCCGCGTGTCGACCCCGAAACCGGTCTGGAACCCTGACCTCATCACCGACCAGGACTTCCGTGCCCAGTGGGAGCAGATACCGGACAACCAGGTGTTCGACAACGGCTTCCGCTCACAGTGGGAGGAATTCATCAAGGACGTCGACGCGGGCCGCCAGCACGCCTACGACTTCATGGCCGGCGTGCGTGGGCTGCGGCTCGTCGAGGCGGGTCTGCTTTCCAGTGACGAGGGCCGTCGCGTGGCGATCTCCTCGTGAGGATCCACATTCCCACGGCGACCGGGTGGGAGACCATCGACCCGCAGGAACCACGCGACTGGGTGCGCCATCCGTCGGCGTACTCGTCCCGGGTGGCCTTCGCTGCGGCACACGTCGTCGCCGACCCGCGTGGCGAGAACGTGCCGGGTGCGCCGGCAATCATCGACTGGGAGTCGACCCTCGCCTTCCGCCGCGGCCTCTTCGAGTATGGACTCGGGGTGGCAGAGGCCATGGACACGGCCCAGCGCAACATGGGTCTCGACTGGCCCGCCGCGCAGGAGCTGATCTCCCGGAGCGCCGAGCAGGCGAGGTACTTCGGCGCCCGCATCGCGAGCGGAGCCGGCACAGACCACCTCACCTCGGCGACGACGATCGACGACGTGAGGAACGGATACCTCGACCAGGTCGCCTTCGTCGAGTCAGCAGGGTCGCAGGTCATCGTGATGGCCTCGCGGCACCTCGCCGCCATCGCCAGCGGGCCGGACGACTACCGCGCCGTGTACGACGCGATCCTGTCTCAGGTGGGCGAGCCGGTCATCCTGCATTGGCTCGGCGAGGCGTTCGATCCGCAGCTCGCCGGCTACTGGGGGAGTGCGGATGTCGCGGCGGCCACCGACACCTTCATCGAGCTCGTCGAGGCACATGCTTCGAAGATCGACGGCGTCAAGGTCTCCCTGCTCTCAGCGGAGCACGAGATCGGCCTGCGCTCCCGGCTCCCCGTGGGCGTGCGCATGTACACGGGCGACGACTTCAACTATCCGGAGCTGATCCGCGGCGACGGCTCTGCTGATGGCGGTGGGCATCATTCGGATGCGCTGCTCGGGGCATTCGCGGCCATCGCACCTGCGGCGTCCGCAGCGCTTGCGGCCCTGGACGCCGGCGATCTCGCCGGTTACGACGCCGAGTTCGCGCCGACCCTGGCGCTCTCGCGCCATCTGTTCGAGAAGCCGACGTTCTACTACAAGACGGGCATCGCCTTTCTCAGCTGGCTGAATGGCTACCAGCCCGGATTCACGATGGTCGGCGGCCTGCAGTCGGCGCGCGGCGTCGTGCACCTGTCGAAGGTGTTCTCGCTGGCGAACGATGCGCGTTTGCTGGTCGACCCGCAGCTCGCGGCGATGCGGCTCGGACTGTTGTTGGCTTCGGCGGGAATCGAGCGATGATGGTCATCGACATTCCGAACGGCCTTCCCGCCCGCGTCGACACCCCTCTGCCCGGCGATCCGCGGCTCGCGCGCCTCTCGCTGAACCAGCGGACCACGGCAAGCTGGTCGCTGCCGGAGGCCGTCGGTGGCGCCGTGAGGGCCGGGCTCGGCTCGATCGGCGTCTGGCGAGAGCCGCTCGCGGAATTCGGTCTCGAGGCGGGCAAGCGGCTCATCGAGGACGCCGGACTCCGGGTGTCGTCGATCTGTCGCGGTGGCTTCTTCACCGATCCGGCGGCGATCGACACCGCTCACGAGAGCAACCGGGCCGCCATCGACGAGACCGCGCTGCTCGGGGCGACCACTCTCGTCCTCGTGGCCGGCGGACTTCCGAGCGGCGACCGGGACATCGCGGCGGCGCGGTCTCGGGCGACCGACGCGATCGCGAGGTTGCTGCCCTATGCGCGGGAACGCGGCGTCACTCTGGGCATCGAGCCGATGCATCCGATCTTCGCCGCCGACCGCGGAGTGATCTCGACCCTCCGGCAGGCGCTCGACATCGCCGAGGAATTCGACGCGGCGGACGTCGGGGTGGTCGTCGACACCTTCCACGTCTGGTGGGAACCGGACGTGTTGGCGCAGATCGCGCGCGCGGCAGATCGCATCGTGAGCTACCAGGTCTGCGACTGGATCACCCCGCTGCCCGCCGATTCGCTACTCTCCCGAGGGATGATGGGCGACGGTCACATCGACTTCGCGTCATTGACCACCGCCGTGGCCGCGGCAGGCTACATCGGCGATGTCGAGGTGGAGATCTTCAACGCAGAGGTCTGGGCCGCCGACGGCGACGCGGTCGTCTCCACGATGGCCCGGCGGTACGTCGAGTTGGTCCAGCCGTACCTGTAGCTCGCAGGTGCGCTCCCGTCGACAGGATCTCTCGGCATGTCTTCCGTCCTGTCGATGGGACGGTGAGGGCGGGTGGAAAACCGACGAACGGGGGACGGATGCCGCTGGCGACTATCTCCCCGCGCCGTCAAGTTGGGCAAAGGTGCCGACGAGGGCGGCCCGTGCGGCATCCTCGTGTTCCGGGCTCACTCCGGCGGCCTCCAGCGTGAGCAGCGCGGCCCCGACGATGGGGCGGTCCCGTATTAGCGAGATTCGAGCGAGTGGCGCGACCTCGGCGAGACCGCTCTCGATGAGACCGAGCAGATGCGCGTTGCCGGCGGCGAGCACCCCGCCGCCGAGTACGACCGGCAGCGGCGTGCCGGTGAGATCGAGCCGCGCGATGGCGGCGTTCGCCAGAGTGACGATCTCCTGCGCCTGCCGGTTCAGGATGTCGAGAGCCGCCGCATCCCCCCGGTCCGCGGCCTCCAGAACGACGGGCGAGAGGGTCGCCAGCGCGGAGTGCGACAGCCGGCCGAAGTGGAACGCCTCGATGACCGCCTGCACATCGGACAGACCGAAATGGGCGGGGACGGTGTGCGTGAACACTGTGGGTGCGCTGCGGCCGTCCACGGCGCGCGCGGCGAACCAGAGGGCTTCGGCTCCGAGTTGCGAACCGCCACCCCAGTCGCCGGAGATTGCTCCGAGGGCCGGGAAGCGGGCGGTCGCGCCATCCGCTCGCACCCCGATGCAGTTGATGCCCGTGCCGCACACGACGGCGACGGCGTCCGTATGCTTCGTTCCGGTGCGCAGAAGCGCCGGCATGTCGTTGTCGAAGATCGGCGTGCCGGCCGTCGCCCAGGGGAGGTGTGCCGCCGCTTCGCGGAAGGCCTCGACCTCCACCTCGAGATCGAGTCCGGCCAGGAAGACGCCGACCCCGCGGTGGGGAGCGCCCGCCGCCATCAGCACCTCGGTGACGAGCTCGTCCACGACAGCGACCGCGCGCCTCAGCCCCTGGGTCTGCGGGTTGGATGCTGGGCCGCGGGAGTGGGCGAGAACGTGGCCTTGGAGGTCGACGGCCACGGCATCCGTCTTGGATCCGCCACCGTCGACCGCGACCACGACGTCACCGGTCATCGTGCCCACGCGAGATGCTTGCCGTTCTCGGCGAGCAGCAGGTCGGTGAGCTTTTCCGCGCGATCGAACTGTTGCACGAGCGGATGCGCGAGCATCGCCCGCAGGACACGGTCCCGGCCACCGTTGACGGCGGCATCGAGGGCGAGCCGCTCGTATCCGGCGACATGTGCGATCAGGCCGGTCAGGTCCTCGGGAAGCGGTGCGATCGGCAGGGCGATCAGTCCGGAAGCCCCGACGGTCGCCGGAACCTCGATCACATGGTCGTCGGGCAGGAATGGCATGGCTCCGTCGTTGCGGAGGTTGACGACCTGCACATCGCCGCGATCCGCCGTGAGCGAGGCGATGAGATCGACCGCCGCCTCCGAATAATACGCGCCGCCGCGCCTCTCCAGAATGGCCGGTTTCGTGTCGATATGCGGGTCGGCGTAGAGCTCGAGCAACTCTGCCTCGACCTCCATCACGGCCTGCGCGCGGGTTGGCGAGCCGAGTTGCTCGCGCAGGACCTCGTCGTGGTCGTAGAAGTAGCGCAGGTAGTACGACGGCACCGAGCCGAGCATCGACAGCAGCGAGGGCGGAAGTTCGACCTCATCGGCCAGCTCACCGAGGTGGGAACCAAGGAGTTCGGGCAGCACGTCGCGGCCATCGACTATCACGCCGCGCTCCCAGGTGAGGTGGTTGAGCCCGACGTGATCGAGCCGAACGGAGTGGAAGTCGACGTCGAGCAGGTTCGCGAATCTGCGCTGGAAACCGATGGCGACATTGCAGAGGCCGACCGCGCGGTGACCGGCCTCGAGCAGGGCGCGAGTGACGATGCCGACCGGATTGGTGAAGTCGATGATCCAGGCGTCCGGCTTGGCGTGCCGCCGCACCTGCTCGGCGACCTCGAGCACGATCGGAACCGTGCGGAGGGCCTTGGCGAAACCGCCGGGACCGGTCGTCTCCTGTCCGATCACGCCGGCCTGATGGGGCCAGGTCTCGTCGCCGTGACGGGCGGCCTGGCCGCCGATTCGAAGCTGCAGGAGAACGACGTCGGCGTCTGAGACTCCGGCCACGACATCCGATGTTGCGATGATTCTGCCCGGATGCCCCGCCCTGGCGAACATGCGCCGCGAGATCCCGGAGATGAGCTCCAGCCGCCGCGGGTCGGGGTCGACGAGCCACAGTTCCTCGATCGGCAGCAACTCGCTCAGCCGAGAAAAACCGTCGATGAGTTCCGGCGTGTAGGTCGATCCGCCGCCGATGACGGTCAGTTTCATTGGTATCCCTTTACTCCGGTCAGTGTGATGTCCCTCGACGAAGGTTTCTCGGGTCAGTACGACTGCGGCTGGGTGAAGAAGCCCTGGGGATCGTACTTCCCGCGGATGCTCGCGAGCCTGGCCGCGTTGTCGCCGAAGTACGACGTCGCCGGGCTGGTGAGACTCGCGTCTGCGTAGTTGACGTAGGCGCCCTCGCCCCACGCCGGGGTCAACGCGCTGCGGAATCCGCGCACGTATGCGTCGAGGGGTGCGGGGTCGGTGCCGTTGGGGAAGGTCGCCGTGTACTGCACGGTCATCAACGCGCTGCGATGCGGAAAGGCCGTCGCGTCCGGCGCGATGCCGGTCACGGCACCTCCGAGGGCATCCATCGAGATGCCGCCCTCCTTGATCCCGGCGACGCTCTTTGCCGCGGTGACCTGGGCGAGGAGAGCCTGGATGCCCGCGTCATCCAGCACCACGTACGCGACATGCGAGGTGGCCGAGAATGACTCGCGGCTCAACTTCCCCCCGGGGTCGGTTGTACATTCCGCGACGGGAATGGTGCTGCATCCGGCGTAACTCATCATGGCGCCGCGGTAGTCGTGCTGCGACGACACGTTCCTGCTTGGCCGGCCGGCCGCCGCAACGAATGGCGCGAGTTGCGCCTGGAGGGCAGCGTGATCGCCGAGCCAGGTGCCGGAGATGAAGACGCCGGGGCCGCTCGTGTAGGCGGGACCGTTGAGCAGTTTGAGCGTCGACCAGAGCTTCGGGTCGGCCGTCGGCGCCCAGGCCTGCCAGGCCTTGATGACCGCAGCCGCGGAGGAGAACGGCCAACTCAGCGAGAACATCGTGACGTCTGGGGCGGGCTTGGTGGCGAAGGTCAGCGAGGTCACCACACCGAGATGTCCGCCGCCGCCGCCGCGGCATGCCCAGAAGAGGTCGGGCTCGGTGGTCGCGTTCGCGGTCTTTACCGTGCCGTCCGCCGTCACGATCTCGACCTCGGTGAGGGAGTCGCAGGTGAGACCGTAGGCGCGCACGAGCACACCCACGCCACCGCCGAGGGTCAGTCCCGTGATCCCGACCGTTGCGCAGGATCCGCCGGCCAGCGCCCGTCCTGCCGTGCCGATCGTGTCGTAGACCTGAACCAGCGACGCGCCGGCGCCGATGCGCACCGTGTTGTCGGCCGCGATGGTGACCTCCTTCATCCCACGGGAGTCGATCACGAGGGAGGGTTCCACCTTCGTTCCGGTGGCACCGCCGGCCGAGTACCCGGGGTAGCTGTGACCGCCGGAACGGAGGGCGATCGGCACGCCGTACTTGGATGCGAAGGCGACGCCGGCCGCGACATCCGCTGCGGATATCGCGGTCAACACCGCAAGCGGGCGGGCGTCATCCCAGCGCGGATTCTCGGTGACCCGTACGGTGTCGTAGCTCGTGTCGCCCTCACGCGCGACGGTTCCCTTGACCTGCGACGCCAGAGCGGCCCAGTCCGGCGGGCCGACGGGCGTTGCGCTCGGGGAGGGCGTCGGCTTGGCCACGACAGGGGCACAGCCCGCGACGACGACGCCGACCGCCGCGAGCGCCAAGACGTGCCGGCGCGAGATCTGGCTCATCCCGCCATGGTAGTGAGCGGGCTTCACGACAGATGCCGTTTGCGTGCGTGTGCCTTGCGTGCCACCCCGACGCGTGATGCGACGTGCCAGCGACGCAGAATCTCGGTCACGTGCTTTTCGACGGTCTTGACGCTGATCCCCAGCTCATGGCTGATCTGCTCGTTCGTCATGCCGCGGGCGATGCAGTCCGCGACGTCATCCTGTCGCGGGGTGAGCGCTGCCGGCTGTTCCTGGTTGGAATCCGGTGACACGGCATCGGGAAGATGAGCGCCGACCGCCGACCGTGACGCGACGCCGAAGGCCGCGAGCACCCGCGAGACATGAGCTCGCACCGTGTGCTCCGAAAGGTGGAGTTCCGCAGCGATGGCCCGATTGCCGAAGCCCTCGACGACGAGCAGCGCCACATCGCGCTCGCGGTGGGAGAGCCCCTCCCAGCCACTGCCCGGCCGCGGTCGCAGCCGCCTGCCGATCGAACGCAGTTCGCTCGCGGCGGACCGCCGCGCGGCCAGGCGACCGGCCCTCATAGCCGCGTCGACCATCGCTTGGAGTGCCTCGCGAGCCTCTTCGGGTGCCGAGAGCATCGCCCGGGCACGGGAAAGCACGATTTCCGCCTCAGCGGTCTCGACCATCCGTCCGGTGGCGACGGCGCTGTCGATGGCCCGCTGGGCCCAGTCGGCAGCGCTCTCGGGGCGTCCAGCGAGCAACTCCACCCGGCTCACCAGGCGCTGCACTGTGGGAGCCGCAATCGGATTGTCGAGGAGCGGTCGTGCGCGTTCCTGCCAAGCCTCCGCGGCATCCAGGTCATTTTCCGCGATGGCCGCCGCGGCAAGCAGCTCAAGTCCGAGCGCTCGATCGACGATGGTGAGGTTCTCGAGATCGGGGGTGCCGCCCGCAGCGAGGAGAAACCGGGCGGACCGTGCGACATCGCCGGTGGCGATCAGACCGTAGGCGACGAGCAGGTAACAGCCGCAGCTGAGATAGTTGTCCGGTCTCGGCAGATTCGCTTCCAGCCTGTCCGCGATCGCTCGCACCGATGGCGGCTGGGAGGCCTCGCCGAGCAGCAGGCACATGGTGGCCTCGGCGAGGAGGAGGGATGCTGGTTCCTTCGCGCTTGCGACGGCGGCTTCGCCGGCGGCAAGGCCTTCCGTGACGCGGCCCTGGAATCCGAGGAGACGTGCCCGCATCACCTGCATGAGCACGGCGAATGGATGTCGCTGGTCGCCCTCGAGAAGAAAGTCCGGCGGTAGCTCGCCAGAGTTGGCTACGAATTCGGATGCCAGCGAGAGCCGACCGCAGGCGAGCGCTGCTTCCGCGCAGAGGTACAGGATGAACGCTCGCGAGTCGCGTTGGACATCCGCTAGCAGCTGAAGCTCCTCCAGGGCGGCGGCCAGCGGATCGCCGCCACCCTGCGGTAGGAGTCCGCGCGGCCAGCCGGCCGCGGCCAGTCCGGACATCGCACGCGCGAGAGCGACGGCCTCCGCGTCATCCGCCTCGTCGAGCGCCCGCGCGGCCGACTGCGCCGCCGTTTCGAACCGCTGTCCGAAGAACTCGGCGAAGGCCCGCAGGGCGAGGATATAGGGATCGGTGGCTCGATCGCACACGGCGATCGCGCCCGCCGCATCAAGCTGCACGAGCTGTCGCAGTACAGCCCGCAGCGCCCCCATCCGCCCCATGTTCGCGATAGTACGCGGGTACCGGCGGTTGCGCTCGCCCGAATTCGGGGGCCGTCTCGTCGCGCCGCGGCAACCGCGCCGACCGCCAGCTCACCTGCTGCGGCGATTCGCCCTGGACAGAATAAGCAGGGAGATGCCAGAAGCGATCGCGAGAACAGCCGGCCCGACGGTCTTCGTCGGATCGCGGATGATCGCGCCGACACCCGCATCCAGGATCTGCACCACGGCCATGATCAACCCCACCGCTATGAGAGCCGCGGTGGACCGCCGGATGCCCACCACCGCAACACCGATGACGATCGCAACGCTCCGGCTCAGGGCGTACAACACATACCTGTCGCCGGATCCCTCGGTGCCAAGAGCCGCGATCGAGAATCCGAGTCCGATGAGGGCGCTCGCCGCAGTAATGGCATAGGCGACCCATGCCGCTCGGCCAAAAGATTCTGATTTATAACTGTTCATATTTATTATTATGCATCATTGATAGAATGGGCGGATGACACAGTCTCACGAAGAGCTTCCTCCTCTGGGTTATCTCCTCACCAAGTTGGCTCGCGCGACGACTGTCCGCTTCGCCGCTGCGATCGCGACGCTGAATGTGCACCCCCGGCATTACGGGGCCCTCGTCACGCTGAGTCAGGATGCCTCGGCGAACCAACACCGGATCGCCCAACTGCTCGGAATCGCTCCGAGCGCGATGGTCACGGTCATCGACGAACTTGAAGCGATGGGCGCTGTCGCGCGGTTGCGCGACCCCAAGAACCGTCGACAATTCATCCTCGAAGTGACCGCAGAAGGGCGGACATTGCTCGCCAGGGCAACCCAGCTGGGCAATGAGGTCGATGACGACGTCTGGGGGGTTCTGACGCCGGAAGACCGGGCCATCCTTCACCAGCGCATCGCCGTCGTAGCCGGGCGCCTCGATTGACCACGCGATGACTATTTATCGGTGACTAACGGAATGCTCCTGTCGAGCACGGTGATCAGCAGAACGACGACACCGATCCCGCCGAGAACCCAGGCGAGCGCGTGGAATCCGCCGTCGGTCGCGCCGGATCCGAAGACGATGCCGATCAGGCTCGAGGAGAAGATCGAGCCGAGATAGACGGAGGTCCGAAAGAGGCCGGAGGCCACTGCGATGTCACCGGCCGGGGCCTGCATGTACAGGGTGGCCTGGTTCCCGAAGCCGCCGAGCCCGTTGGTGAGGCCGAGCAGTAGCGTCATGCCGATCAGGACCAGGATGCTCGACTCGCGAGTGATCAGCAGCATCACGGTCGCGGCGCCGATCAGGGCAGCTCCGGCGAGGAGGAGCGGCCAGCGCACCCAGCCGCGTCCGGAGACCACTCTGGCGACGACGATGCTGAGTCCGGAGAGCGGGATCATGATGAGCCCGACGACCGAGGCTCCGAGGCCCTTGCTCTGTTCCATCCATTGGCTGGACCCGTACAGCACGGCGTAGGTCGACAGAGCGACCAGCATCACCCGGAGATAGGTGCGCTGCAACGGCAGGTTCTTGCCCAGCATGCGGATATCGATCAGGGGGTGGCTCGCCCGCCGTTCCCAGAGGAACAGCACCGCGGCGAGGACGACGAACACCGCGGCCAGCCACCACGCCGGCGCTTTCAGGTTCGAGAGGAACAGCAGCAGGCTGGTGGTCGCCCCGGCGAACAGGACGATGCCCGGGATGTCGAGTGCCGTCACCAGAGACTCCCGGCCCTCGCGCGGCGCCGGTTGGTCTTTTGCCACACCGACAAGGGTGAGCACGATGCTGACGATGGCGAGCGGGATGTTCACCGCGAAGATCGCCCGCCAGCCGAACGCGCCGACCAGGACCCCGCCCAACGGCAGGCCGACCACGGCCGTGACCTGAGCGGCGATCGAGAAGTTGCCGAGAACTCGGCTCGGCACCCCGGTTCCGGCCTGGTCGGCACGCTTCCGTACCAGCGCCATCGCGGTCGGGTAGGCGGCGGCGGTCCCGATGCCGATCAGCGCTCTCGACAGCAGCAGAAATCCGAAGGACGGAGCGGATGCCCCGATCACCCCGGCGAGGAGGAGGATGCCGACACCGATCAGGAAGATCCGCCGGGGTCCGAACAGGGTCGAGAGCTTGCCCATCGTGGGTTGGGCTATGGCGCTGCACAGATACAGGACAGAGATGAGACTGGTGGTGGCGCCCGGCCCGGCGTGCATGTCGACGCCGATCCCGACCAGCGCCGTCGCGATCATCGAGGTGTTGATCGGGTTCAGCGTGGACCCGAGAAGCAGTGGGGCGGTGAACCGCCAGCCGAACGGCTTGCGGGGAGTGGATTCCTCGACGACACCCGTCACGGGCGCACACTGTCGAGGAGGTCGATGATGTCCTCGATGGGGTGCGCCTTCGGGGCGGCGAGGATGCCGTGCTGCAGATCGATGACGATCAGGGCGGTCTTCGGGTCGAGCGTGGTCACTGGCATGACGTTTTCCTTCTGAGTCTTGGGACGGTCGCAGCTCCGACTTGGGCGCGACAGAATTCTTGATGCGACACGTTCTCGGGCGAGGCGATTCGCCCATGGCTGCGAAGGTCAGGGGTCGAGGAGGCGCGCCAGCAGTTCGACACCGTTCGCGAACTCTCGCTGTTCGTCTGGCGTGAGCTTCGACCGGATGGTGCGAGACAGCCAGTCCTCTTTCACTGCCCGACGCGCAGCGATCTTCTCCAGTGCGGCTGCGGTGAGGGACAGGATGGTCTGTCGGCCGTCGGCCGGGTCGGGCGCGCCGCTGACGAAGCCGGCCGTCTCGAGGGCCGAGACGATTGCTCCCATGGACTGCGGGCGCATACCCTCGGCGCGCGCCAGGGTGGTCAGCGTCGCGGAACCCTCACGCGCCAAACGGCCGAGGACGGACAGCTGGGAGGGTGTGAAGTCACCCGGATTCGCTTCCTCACGGAGCCGTCTGTTCAGCCTGCCGACCAGGGCGTGAAGTTCGCTCGCCACGGCCAGGGCGCGTGCCGCTTCGGCATCCGCCTCCTGCGCATTCATGTCCTCGACTCTAGCAGATAGTCAGGTAAACTGTGTAGGTAGCCTTAAAACCTCACCGGTGGAATCGCGCCAGGACGGTGCGAAACGGTCATGGCCTGAGCGCCTCCCACGGCGGCAGGACGGCCCTCTTCTGAACCTGGGCGTCCGGTGTGGGTCGGCTCGTCGCTATGGACGTGGCCCCCAAAAGAGGGGTAGACCTCAATCAAGAGGTAGACAGCGTTGGCCCACCTTGGCCCGGCACCCCTCGAATTGAGCAGGAGGCCCCAGTGGCCGAAAGCACCGAGTTCACCGCCCCGATTCTTCGCGCAGATGACACCTATCGAGTCCGATTCCTTGGCGGCCCATTCGAGGGCGCCATGGGAAAGCAGTTGTCGCGCGGCGGCGCGGAAGAACGCATCAGCCGAGACATCGAGAACGGAACCAGAACCGTCTGGTACGAGTGCACCGGCGCGACTGGCCAACGTGCTGGCGTTTCAACCTGGGACTACCGGTATGAAGGCACGGTCACTGCCGCAGCTGACTGATGGGGCGCAATTCCGGTCGCACACCCTGATTGCGCTTGGCAAATTCTGCATGAACCTCCGGGACGCCGGCCAACTCACCGTATAAATGCGACCAATGGTTTTGCGGGACTTCCCTGCCGATATGGTTGCCCAATGCCGATGTTGAGCGAGGGGCCCGTTCGTAACTTCGGCGATCGATTCGCTCACGTCGACCTGCTGCGCGCCGTCGCGGTGCTTCTTGTCATGTTCGATCATGCCGGCATCTTCGACGGACCCACCGGCGGAAGTGGGGTGACTATCTTCTTTGCCCTTTCCGGCTTCATCATCGCTTTTCTTATGCTGCGTGAGCGCGACAAAACGGGTGGCTTCTCACCAAGCAAGTTCTATTTACGTCGAGTGGTGAAGATCGCTCCGCCCTTTGTGGTCATCATCTTGATTCCGACCCTCATCTTCTCCATCTGGAACGCGATCGATTGGTCGGCCGTGCTTTCCCAGATCCTCTTCTACTTCAACTGGATCTACGCTCAGGGCGATGCGGTTGTTTATCCCGGCAGCGGGGTCGCTTGGAGCCTCTCCATCGAGGAGCAGTTCTACCTCGTCTTCGCCGTCGTCTGGTTCATACTCGTGCGGACCCGGGCATTCGAGCGCGCGCTCGTGCCGATCGCCGTCCTCGCAATCACCGCGCCGACCATCCTGCGGTTCCTGCTTGCTGTCAACGACGGAAACACGGCGAGGATCTACTTCGGCACAGACACCCGACTCGATGGAATTGCTTGGGGAATCCTTGTTGCCGCGCTCTACCACGGCTGGGTCGGCAAGGGGAGTCGCCCGACTGCGCTCTCGCGTGCCCTCGGAAGTGATTGGGCGCTGATTGTCGCCGTTGTGGTCTTCGCCGCAGCGTTGATACCGCAGGAACGATGGTTCCAGAACACTTTCCAATACTCGCTGCACAGCATGGCGACGTGCGTCGTGGTCATCTTCGGGATGCTGCCAGGTAATGGCCCGGTGCGACGGCTCTTCATGCGGCTCTCCGTTTGGCGCCCAGCGGCACTGATCGGCCTGGCGAGTTACAGCATCTACCTCCTTCACCAGAGCGTGATCTGGTGGCTGATGGCGTTGCTCATAGGCCACCTACCTGGCGCGCCGATCCTTTTGCTCGCCCTTGTCAGCATCGCCGTCGCCGCGGGAGTGGGGATCGTCATCTACCTTGTTGTCGAAAGGCCGGCCCGGCGCTGTTACCTTAACGGCGTCGCCCGCCGCCGTCCGACGGTTGAGCCTGCTGAAGTCACTGATCCTCCGGCGGTCGCACAGTTTTGACGTTGCGGCCTGTGGACAGTCATGACGGCCGATCAGGACCAACACAACGAGGGGCCCCGGGCGATGGCACCGCCTACGCCGGTTGTCACCAAACACCCTGCTAGGACTACCGCGGCGATCTTGCGGCTCGGAATCAGCGCCCACGATTTTCGACCAGTCGCCAGTGAATAGAGGGCGGTGATCAGACCGATAAATCCAAGCATGATCAAGAATCCGGGGAAACCACTGGTGGCAGTCCCGCTGATGAGCAAGATGACGGCGATGCCCGCCACTATCCAGGTACTGACGACCGGCTTGACCCGACGATCTGATTGCGGGACCTGGTTGGGGGCAGGGGTGGTCATCGGGCTCCTTCGGGTGAGGACACGCAGTGTGTTGAAGGTACTGCCCAAAGCGATGCGAGCGACAGTCCCAAATAAAGCCCAATGGACACTTTGCTAGCTGGCGATTGCCGGCGACCGGGGCGCCTCCGGCGCGACAGTCGTGGGTGCCCCGGTCCCTGTCGGGGTTCCGGGCGGGCGCGAAGATCAACGCGGCCGACGACCAGGGGCCGACGTCAGTAGCCGACGATGCTTCTCAGCCTCCGTGAATTAGGTCTGCCACTTCCTGGGCGGTGTCGTCTGGCGAGAGATTGATCTGTACATGATCGCCCTCTAATGCGTGCATTACCGCGACGGCAGCTAGCAGCCTGTTACCGGCCTTCATGACCAGGCGCGCCGAATTTCCGCCGCGGGCGGCCTTCTCCGTGAGCGCGTGAAAGACCGCCGCCCCGTCTTTGTTGAACGTCACGTCAACTGCATTCTGCCCCTTGGCTTCGGCGACAGTGGCATTCTCAACGCTGGCTCGTTCGAATGCGGATGGGAGTACAACATTCTCACCATTGACCGCAACGCACTGCGGGTCCGCCCCCTCAGCGCACGTCTCCGATACCGCCAACTCGATCGTTCCCCCGGTAACCGGCAATGTCTTGGTGGTGCCAACAGCAGCGGAACACGCGCTGAGCGCCAACAGGATAAGCACGACCAGAGGGAGCCTGGGCGTTCGAGAAGTCATGAATATCCTTCCTCAGACGCGGGAGCTGGATTTGGCACGATTTCCCCCGAAGTATGAACGGCACGCACTGCCACCGAAATCAAACGGGCTTGAGAGCCGACGAAACCTCGGACGGCGCGAGCATACGCCTATGCGGCGTGAATCGGAACGCCGCGAGCCAGAACGCTGGCATTCGTTCAGCCGTGAACAGTTGCCATGAGAGATGGGGCGCAGCGACGAGAATTAGCGACTGGTCTTTGTACGCAACCATGTCCTTTCAAGCGTCGGGCTCGATCCCCCTCCGAAGTGGCTTCGCAAAGTGTCCTACGCGCATTTGCGCGCTCACCGATCCAAAGTCGCCGCACAAGACGGGTGGAAACCATGAAGACAACGGATGACTGCCGTCATGTTCATAGATGGGGCGGTCTCATCTCGGATGGAACAAGTCTCGTGTGGACTGACATTCCGCACGAATCGACATTCAGCCCCATAACGGATGGCGCGGACTGAACTCGCGAAACCAGCTTGGGAAGCTTTGCGACAGCCATAACGCTAAGGCGGCGGAGCGCCCACGGGCTGTCGTGTCCGGAATAGCGTGTCACGCGACAACAGTGCCCCCAGGCAGATTCGAACTGCCGCCCCTGCCTCCGGAGGGCAGTGCTCTATCCCCTGAGCTATGGGGGCCCAAGTGCAGGTCTACGTTACCAGCCCTCCGTATGGTGGATGCATGAACAATTCTTCCTGGCGCGACCGGCTGCGCGCACTGCCCGTCTTTGGCGAGAACCTCCCCGGGTTCGCGACGGATGCGGCACCGTCCGATCCGATAGCGCTCTTCACGGAATGGCTGGCCTTCGCCATCGACGATGGAGTGTCGCAGCCGCACGCGATGACGGTCGCGACCGCGAATGCGGATGCCGTGGCATCCGCTCGTACCGTGATCCTCAAAGATCTGACGCCCGACGGGCTGTGGTTCTCAACCATGACGAACAGTAGGAAGGGGCAGGATCTCGCCGCGAATCCCACAGCGGCGCTGCTCTTCTACTGGCGGGAACAGGGGCGGCAGGTCCGGTTGAGCGGTGGTGTGGTCGTGGGGGACAGGGCCGTCGCCGAGGCGGACTTCCTCCAGCGCAGCATCGAAGCTCGCGCGGTCGCGATTGCCGGACAGCAGAGTGCGGTGCTGACTGGCAGGGAACAGTTCGACTCCGCGGTGGAGGATGCCCGCGCCATCCTCGAGTTCAAACCGGACTACGTTCCGGATGCCTGGACCGCGTACCAGGTTCGTCCGACGACCGTCGAATTCTGGCAGGCGACCCGGGATC
This sequence comes from Microbacteriaceae bacterium, assembly GCA_025465035.1. Lineage (GTDB taxonomy): Bacteria > Actinomycetota > Actinomycetes > Actinomycetales > Microbacteriaceae > Lacisediminihabitans. Next base: position 26,782 of record JAODMH010000191.1, read on the forward strand.
GCGACCAGATCCGGCTGCGCTACTCGCGTGCCGATGACGGCTGGACGCAAGAACTTCTGTGGCCATAGCACGCCACTGAGCGTGACAAGATCGGGGCATGCTTCGTAACGTCTCCGCGCACCTCGAACTCGATCTCTCCGGGCGCACCGACATGGTGCTGAGCATCGCGGTCGCGCAGGGAGCCCCGGTCGCTTCTGAGCGTCTCGACATCATGCTGAACGGTGAGCCCCTCGACGCCACAGAACTCGTGGATCGCCACGGCACCCGCCTGCATCGTCTGGTCAGCGAATCCGGCCGGATGACCATCGATTATGCGGCGGAGGTGACCGGCCAGGCGGAACCGGCTCCGGTCGATCCGCTCGACCAGGTGGTCTACCTGCGTCCCAGCCGCTACTGCGAATCCGACACTTTGCTGCCCACGGCACAGTCCGAGTTCGGCGGTCTTTCCGGTCTTCCCCTTCTCGCCGCCGTCGGGTCATGGGTGCACGATCGGCTGTACTACGTTCCAGGATCGAGCCGGGTGACGGATGGCGCCGTCGGCACCCTGCTGGCCCGTCAGGGGGTCTGCCGCGACTACGCCCATCTGGTGATCGCCCTGCTGCGTGCGATCGACGTGCCGGCGCGCATGGCGGCCGTCTACGCTCCTGGCCTCGCCCCCATGGACTTCCACGCCGTGGCCGAGGCCTGGATAGACGGCACCTGGCAGGCGGTGGATGCCACAGGGCTGGCGCCGCGCCAGAGCCTGTTGCGCATCTCCACCGGTCGTGACGCCGCCGACATCGCCTTCCTGACCAACCACTGGTCGAACCTCACACTGCGCGACCTGCAGGTGCTCGCCATCGTCGACGAACTTCCGGTGGACGACATGAAGCAGCTCGTCGAGCTGCGTTAGAGCCGCAGTCGCCGCGGAGACTGCCCGGGACCGTGACTCCCGGGACGGAACTCCCGGGACGGAAACTCGGGACAGAACGCCCGGGACGGTTTGGCGGAGAAACGACGTCGCGGAGGGAGTCGTAGCTACCTCCGTGACGACACAAGTCCGCCACCCGGTGCGTTTTCTCCGCCGCGAGGTCACCGGCGCTGACGGGACCGCTGACGCCGCCGCTCGGGGGTGCTACTTGAGCGCACCGAGCGCGGACGTCAGCAGCGGCCCGGCATCGACGGTCGAGGCGAAGTAGACCGAGGTCGCCACGAGCCAGTACTCGCCCGTGAAGACATCCACCCGTCCTGCCCCGCCGCTCGTCGAGAAGTAGGCGGCATCGCCGTAGCCGGATGAGGCAGCACCCCTGGCCGCCGTCGACTTGAGCTGGCCGAGCTTTGCCGCGCCGGGACGCGCGACGGAGACGGTGATCGTGCCGCCGCTCGTCTGGTTGAGCCAGTTGCAGGCGGTGCCGCGGTCGGCGACGGCTGTGGCCGCCGAACTGCCCGTCTTCGGGGAGAAGGCCGCGTCGAGTCCGAAGTTCGGATTGAAGTCGTACATCGTCTGAGCCGAGATCAGGGTGGAGCAGGCCACGGTGACCGGCTTCGCGGGGTCCGTCGGGGTGGCGCTGGGCGCGGCCGGGGTCGGGGTCGGCGACGAGCTGGGCGACGCAGAGTTCGAGGCATCCGCCGACGGCGTGGCGGTGTGACCCCCGGTTGGCGTTTGTACACAGCCGGCGAGCCCGATCACTGCCGCAACGGCAACTACGAGCGTCGCTGCGCGGAAAAGTTTCATGTGACATGCCCCCAAGGTGTTGTGTCCATCCTCGCCGACCCGTGAGTCGACTCGTGCCAGACGCGCCGCCGATAGAATCGATGCTCGTGACTCCCGCCGAACTCTCCGCTCAACTGCTCGCCATCGTCAACGGCGCGCTGGAGCGCCGAGGAGCGACCCCGGTCACGATCGAGGATGTTTCTCTCGACCGGCCGAAGAACCGGGATCACGGCGACTGGGCATCCAACATCGCCATGAAGCTCGCCAAGCCGCTCGGTATCAGCCCGCGTGACCTCGCGGCCGAGTTCGCCGAGGGCATCAGAGGGATCGACGGCGTGGCGTCCGTGGATGTCGCGGGGCCTGGTTTCATCAACATCATCCTGGATGCCGCTGCCGCCGGCGCCCTCGCGAAGTCCATCGTCGAGCAGGGAGCGGCCTTCGGTCGCAACGACGCGCTGGCCGGACAGACGATCAACCTGGAATTCGTCTCCGCCAATCCGACAGGCCCGCTGCACATCGGACATACCCGCTGGGCTGCCCTCGGGGACTCTCTTGCCCGCGTCCTCAGGGCGAGCGGCGCGACCCTCGCCACAGAGTTCTATATCAACGACGCCGGCAACCAGATGGACAACTTCGGTGCATCGATTCTCGCTGCACTGCGCGGCGAACCGACGCCGGAGAACGGGTATCCGGGGGAGTACATCGAGGAACTGGCCCAGCGCATACTCGTGCTTCGCCCGGAGTTGCTCGAACTCGATGATGCCGATGCCGTTCCCCTGGCGCGCGAGCTCGGCTATGAGCTGCAGCTGTCCGAGATTCGCGAGTCGCTCGAGCGCTTCAACGTGCACTTCGACGTCTGGTTCAGCGAACGCGAACTGCACGCGGTCAATGAGGCGACGGGGGAGAGCGCGGTGGATGAGGCGATCCATCGGCTTCGAAAGCAGGGGCACGTCTTCGACGACGACGGCGCGGTGTGGGTGCGCACGACCGATTTCGGGGACGACAAGGACCGCGTCATCCGTCGCGGTAACGGCGTCTTCACCTACTTCGCCGCCGATGCCGCGTACTACCTCAGCAAGAGCGATCGCGGATACGCCCACAAGATCTACCTGCTCGGTGCCGATCACCACGGCTATGTGCATCGGCTCAAGGCCCTCGCCGGCGCGGCTGGCGACGACCCCGAGAAAGACATCGAGGTGCTCATCGGCCAGCTCGTGAGCATCAACGGCGCCCGGCTCTCGAAGCGCGCGGGCAACATCATCGAGCTCAACGACCTGCAGGCCTGGCTCGGAGTCGATGCGCTCCGTTACTCGCTCGGTCGCTATCCGGCCGACTCGCCCCTGACGCTCGATCCGGAGCTCCTGCAGCGGCGCACCAACGACAACCCCGTCTTCTACGTGCAGTACGCCCACGCCCGCACCCACTCGGTCGCGCGCAACGCCGGCGAGTCCGGCGTCGACCGCAGCGCCTTCGACGCCTCGCTGCTCACTCACGAGACAGAGGGCGCGCTGCTCGGCATTCTCGCCGAGTTCCCGCGCGTGATTCGTCAGGCCGCCGAACTGCGCGAGCCGCACCGGGTGGCACGCTACGCGGAAGAACTCGCCGGCGCTTACCATCGCTGGTACGACAACTGCCGGGTCACACCGCTCGGCGACGAGCCGGTGACCGACCTGCACCGCACGCGGCTGTGGCTCAACGACGCCACGGGTACTGTGCTGCGTAATGCTCTCGGCCTGCTGGGGGTCAGCGCACCGGAACGGATGTAGCGATGACCGATGCCCCGCCGCAGTTCGAATTCGTGACAGTGCCCAAGCGCAGGAGCCGCTGGGTCGGGCCGGTGATCGTGTTCATCGTCATCGTCGGGCTGCTCACCGCCGCATTCTTCGTCGTGGACAATGTCGCGCGCGGCTACGCGGCCAATCTCATCGAAACGAAGGTGCGAAGCTCACTCAACGTCCCCGCAACGACGCCGGTCCACGTGACGATCGGAGGAACATCCGTTCTGCTCCAGCTTGCCGTCGGCAGGTTCGACCAGGTGGACATCGCGATCACCAACCTGAGTGTCGGCGACCTCAGCGGTGACGCGACACTGACGGCCCGCGGCATCCCGATCGACCAGAGCAAGGCGATCGACAGCGCTCGAATCGTCTTCAGTGCCGATCAGGCTCAGCTGCAGAAGCTCCTCGCCGGAATCAAGGGCGTCCCGGTTTCGACGATCGCGGTGAAATCCGGCTCCGTGCAGCTGGGCGGCACGATCAACCTGCTCGGGATAGCGGTTCCGGTCGGCGTTGCGATGAAACCGGCTGCCGTCGACGGGCAACTCGCTCTCACGCCGACGAGTGTCGATGTGGCGGGCAAGATGCTCACGCCGGCCGAGATCACCTCGAGCCTCGGTGCGGTCGGTGGCGCACTCGTCGCAACACAGCAGATCTGCGTTGCCTCTCTCCTACCGAAGAATTTCGTGTTCGACTCCATCGCGGTGAAGGGCGACAGCCTCACGCTCGGCGTCACCGCCAAGTCGGTCGTGCTGAGCAGCGGACTGCTCTCCACCAAGGGCGTCTGCCCGGCGACGTAATAGGATTCAGGGGGCCCGCCCCGAAAACCGACCTGGGTCCGCTCGCCTTCGTCGTCTGCTGCACCGAGGTTCACCGTGACTGTCAATCCGCTCGCCCCTTCGTGGCTCGCACATCCTCAGGATGCCAACGCGCTCCCGCCGTCCGTCTGGTCGCGGAACGTCGTCCGCGCCAATTCCGGGGAGATCGAGGTGGCCGGCGTCGCCGCGTCCACGCTCGCCGCCGAGTTCGGAACGCCGCTCTACGTCGTCGACGAGTCGGATGTGCGCTCGCGTGCCGAAAACGCCCGCGTTGCCTTCGACCGGGAGTTCGCTCGCATCGGCTCGGCCGCGAAGGTGTACTACGCGGGCAAGGCGTTCCTCTCGACCGAGGTCGCCCGCTGGGTCACGGAGGCCGGCCTCTATGTCGATGTCTGCAGCGGAGGAGAGCTCGCCGTCGCACTCGCCGCCGGCGTCGATCCGGCCCGCCTCGGCTTCCACGGAAACAACAAGTCGATCGCCGAGATCGAACGTGCGGTCACGACGGGCGTCGGCGTGATCGTGATCGACAGCGTCATCGAGATCGAGCGGGTCGCGGATGCCGCTGCGCGCGTCGGACGTCGCCAGCCCGTGCGGCTCCGGCTCAACAGCGGGGTGCACGCGCAGACCCACGAATACCTCGCCACCGCTCGCGAGGACCAGAAGTTCGGCATCGCGCTCGCCGACGCTGCGGTCGCCGTGGCCGGCATCCGTTCCCGTGATTCCCTCGAATTCCTCGGCCTCCATTCCCACATCGGCTCTCAGATCTTCGAATCCGGGGGCTTCGTCGAGGCCGCGAAACGGCTTCTCACGCTGCAGGCCGAGCTGCTGGCCGGCGGACCCATCCCCGAGTTGAACCTCGGCGGCGGATTCGGCATCGCCTACACGAGCGCGGACGACGCCATGCCCATCGATGTGGTCGCGGCTGAGTTCGCGGACATCGTCGCGTCGGAGTGCGAGAGGCTCGGCATCCCGGTCCCGCTCGTCGCCGTCGAACCGGGTCGCGCCATCGTCGGGCCATCGACCTTCTCGCTCTACGAGGTCGGCACCATCAAGGACGTGCTCGTCGACGGCGATGCCATCCGCAAATACGTGAGCATCGACGGCGGCATGAGCGACAACGTGCGTCCTGCGCTCTACGGAGCCGACTACTCGGTGCGCATCGCTAGCCGGGTCTCGGCTGCCGACCCGGCACTCGTGCGGATCGCGGGCAAGCACTGCGAGAGCGGCGACATCGTCGTGCACGCGGACTACCTCCCCGGCGATGTCGCGCCCGGCGACCTGGTCGCTGTTCCCGCGACGGGCGCATACTGCTGGTCGCTCGCCAGCAACTACAACTACCTCGGACGCCCGCCGGTCGTCGCCGTGCGCGACGGCAGGGCCCGCGTCATCGTGCGTGGAGAGACCGAGGCCGATCTGCTCTCCAGGGACGCAGGCATTTCGACCAGTCCACTGACCGATAAGGACGCATCATGATCGAGTACCGCAACCTCCGAGTGGCGCTACTGGGCGCCGGATCGGTGGGCGCCCAGGTCGCCTCGCTCCTCATCGAGCATGGCGAAGAACTGGCGAACCGCGCGGGCGCCGGCCTCGAGCTGGTCGGCGTGGCGGTGCGCGACATCGCCGCGCCGCGCACAGCGGAGATCCCCCGAGAGCTCCTGACGACGGATGCCGAGTCCCTCATCCTCGGCGCGGACATCGTGATCGAGCTCATGGGTGGTCTCGAGCCGGCGCGCACCCTCATCCTGCAGGCGCTCAACTCCGGGGCGGATGTGATCACGGGGAACAAGGCGCTGCTCGCGACCCACGGTCCGGAACTCTTCGAGGCGGCAGAGCAGGTCGGCGCGCAGCTCTACTACGAGGCGGCCGTCGCCGGCGCGATCCCGATCATCCGCCCGCTGCGCGACAGCATTGCCGGCGACCGGATCAAACGCATCCTCGGCATCGTCAACGGCACGACCAACTTCATCCTCGACCGGATGGACACCGACGGGGACAGCCTCGAGGAGGCACTCGCGACGGCTACAACGCTCGGCTACGCGGAGGCCGACCCGACCGCGGACATCGAGGGGTTCGACGCCGCGCAGAAGACGGCAATCCTCGCGAGCCTCGCGTTCCACACGACGGTGCCGCTCGACGCCGTCTACCGGGAAGGAATCACGACGGTCACCGCCGAGCAGGTCGATTCCGCGCGCAAGGCCGGCTATGTCGTCAAACTCCTCGCGATCTGCGAACGACTGACGGATGCCGAGGGCGTCGAGGGCGTGTCGGCCAGGGTCTACCCGGCCCTGGTGCCCCGCAGCCATCCGCTCGCCGCCGTGCACGGAGCGAAGAACGCCGTATTCATCGAGGCGGAGGCGGCCGGCGACCTGATGTTCTACGGGGCTGGCGCCGGCGGAATCGAGACGGCTTCGGCCGTTCTCGGCGACCTGGTCTCCGCGGCGCGCCGTCACGTCATCGGCGGCCCCGGCGTCGCGGAGTCGACGCACGCGAACCTGCCCATCCTGCCGATGTCGCGGGTCATCACCCGCTACCAGATCACCCTCAGCGTGGTGGACCAGCCAGGAGTGCTCGCGGCGATCGCCACCCTGTTCAGCGCGCACGGCGTCTCGGTGGAGACACTGAGCCAATCGGTACTGGCGCAATCGGTCAAGGGCCGCCCGGGAGACACGGCCCCCAGCGCTACCCTGGTAATCGGCACCCACGAGGCATCCGAAGCCGATCTCGCCGCAACCGTCACCGCGCTGGAGACGAGTCACGTCGTCAGAAGTGTCACATCCGTCCTGAGAGTAGAAGGTTCATAATGGCCCACCAGTGGCGCGGGGTTCTCCGCGAATACGCAGACCGACTGGACATCTCGGATGCTACGCCGATCATCACCCTCGGCGAGGGCGGTACGCCGCTGATCCCCGCGCCGGCGCTCTCAGCGCGCACGGGCGCGAAGGTGTGGGTCAAGTTCGAGGGGATGAACCCCACAGGTTCCTTCAAGGACCGCGGAATGACCATGGCGATCTCGAAGGCCGTCGAGCACGGCGCGAAGGCCGTGATCTGCGCGTCGACGGGCAACACCTCCGCCTCGGCGGCCGCCTACGCGACTCACGCGGGAATTACCGCGGCAGTCCTGGTTCCCGAGGGCAAGATCGCGTTGGGCAAGCTCAGCCAGGCGATCGCGCACAATGCGGAGCTGCTCCAGGTGCAGGGCAACTTCGACGACTGCCTCGATATCGCGCGCGACCTCTCCGCGAACTACCCCGTGCACCTCGTCAACTCGGTCAACCCCGACCGCATCGAGGGCCAGAAGACTGCCGCCTTCGAGGTCGTCGAGGTGCTCGAGGACGCGCCGGACTTCCACATCGTTCCGGTTGGCAACGCCGGCAACTACACGGCCTACTTCCGCGGCTACAGCGAAGAACTCGAGCGCGGTGAGAGCACCAAGCTCCCGCGCATGTTCGGCTTCCAGGCGGCGGGCAGCGCGCCGATCGTCCTCGGCCACGTTGTGAAGGACCCGGAGACCATCGCGAGCGCCATCCGCATCGGCAACCCGGCATCCTGGGAGCTGGCCATCAACGCCCGCGAGGTGAGTGACGGCTACTTCGGAGCGATCTCCGACGCGCATATTCTCGAGGCCTACCGCATCCTCTCGGCCGAGGTGGGCATCTTCGTCGAGCCGGCATCCGCGATCAGCGTCGCCGGCCTGCTGGAGCGCTCCGCCGCCGGTGAGATACCGAGGGGATCGACCGTCGTGCTCACGGTCACCGGTCACGGCCTGAAGGACCCGCAGTGGGCGCTTCGCACTGCCGACGGCTCCGACGTGAAGCCGACGATCGTCGCCAACGACACCTCAGAGGTCGCCGGCGTGCTCGGCCTGTCCAAAGTCTCGGTATGACCGCAGGCGTGCCGGTAGCGCGCACTGTCACGGTCCGCGTGCCGGCGACCACGGCCAATCTCGGGCCGGGCTTCGACACGCTCGGACTCGCCCTGTCGCTCTACGACGAGCTCACCGTCTCTACGCGCGCGGAGCCAGGGGCGAGCGTCGAGGTCATCGGCGTCGGCGCGGGGGAGGTGCCGACCGATGCGTCAAACCTGGTCGTCACGGCGATCGCGTACACCTTCGCGGCGTACTCGCAGCCGCTGCCTGGACTCGACCTCGTGGCGCGCAACAACATCCCGCACGGGCGGGGGCTCGGGTCATCCGGCGCCGCGATCGTTTCGGGCATCATGGCGGCCAAGGGTCTGCTCGATGGCATCGTCGAAATCGACTCGAGCGCACTTCTCGCCCTCGCGACCGCGCTCGAGGGGCACCCGGACAATGTCGCACCGGCGCTCTTCGGCGGTCTCACGATCGCCTGGACGACGGATGCCGGCCCTCAGCACAAGAAGCTCATGGTGCATCGCGGCGTGTCACCCCTCATCGCCGTCCCGGAGAGCACCATGTCGACCGCGCTCGCCCGCAGCCTGCGCCCGCTGTCGGTGCCGCACGAGGACGCGACCTTCAACGTGTCGCGCTCGGCACTGCTCATCGCGGCACTCATCCAGAGTCCAGAGCTTCTGCTCGCCGCGACGGAGGACAAGCTGCACCAGAGCTACCGTGCCGCGGCCATGCCGGATACGGAGTCCCTCATCTTCGAACTGCGTTCGCAGGGCTTCCCCGCGGTCGTCTCAGGGGCCGGACCCTCCATCCTGGTGCTGTGCAGCGATCCCGCCCAGCGACTGGCGGCCGCGGAACTCGTCGCGCGCCACCTGGGCGCGCCGTGGCAGTCGCTGCTGCTGGCCGTCGACTTCAAAGGTGCTACAGTGACAATGCACCCGGTAGAAAGCTCGGCATAGCCGTGCGCCCCGGTTCGCACAATCACTAGCAATCGCTTCACCGCTTTCTGACACTGTGCGGATGCCTAGAACGGCATCCGAACGGCCCGGTGGAAGGCGTGAACGACAAGCTCTCCCGCAAACTCACGTCGTACCTGTCAGGTACGGCTCTTGCGAGGGGAAAGGAACCCTCTTAGTGACTGACCTCACTGTCCGTGCCACCCGGCCGGACTCAAGCACCCTCTCAAAGCTTCGCCTTCCCGAACTCCAGGCTCTCGCCGCCGAGCTCGGCATGAGTGGTGCTTCAAAATTTCGTAAAGGAGAGCTCGTGGACGCAATCTCCGAGATCCAGAGCAGCACAGAACACCAGGACGGCGCCGCCGTCGAAGCTCCGGCACAGGAGGCCTCCATTCCGGAGACCTCCGTGCAGGATCCTCCTCCCGCACAGGATGCACCGGATGTCGCGGCCGTAGCCACGGCGCCGGTCGTCGCCAAGAAGCGCGCACCGCGCCGCGCCAGCACCTCCATCGTCGACGCCGGCGCGACCGCGGCGCCGGTCATCGACGCCCCGAACCATGAGCCTGAGACGGTCACCGAGATCGTCGAGACCGCGCCAAAATCCGTCGTCGAGCACGTCAACCGCGCCGAGAGCGGCGTCGACCTCATCCCCGGCCAGGAGGCAGAGCGTGAGGCCGAGGCCGATGCGCGGCCAACCGATGCGCCGCCTACAGAAGGGCTCGACCGGATTCCCGGTCAGGACGCGGAGCAGGAGGCTCAGGCCGACGGCGAGAATGCCCAGCCGAGCCGCAACTCGCGCAACCGCAATCGCAACCGCGACCGCGATCGCCAGCAGGGCGACAAGAGCGACGCCACCGTCCAGGGCGGCAACCAGAACCAGAACAACAACGCCGACCAGCAGGGCGAATCGGGCCGCAACAACCGCAACGCCAACAACCGCAATCAGAACAACGCCGGCAACCAGAACAACAACCGCCAGGCGCTGCAGGAGAGAAACGCGCAGGACGACGAGGGAGAGCGCGGCGGTCGCAACCGTTACCGCGATCGCAAGCGTCGCGGTCCTGCGGCTGGCGACGACTTCGAGCCGGAGATCACCGAGGATGACGTGCTCATCCCGGTGGCCGGCATCCTCGATGTTCTCGACAACTACGCCTTCGTGCGCACCAGCGGCTACCTTCCCGGTAACAATGACGTCTACGTCTCGCTCGGCCAGGTCAAGAAATACAACCTGCGCAAGGGCGACGCGGTCGTCGGGGCCATCCGCCAGCCGCGGGAGAACGACAACAGCGGTCGTCAGAAGTACAACGCCATCGTCAAGATCGATTCGATCAACGGGCTGCCGATCGATCAGGCCGCCGACCGCGTCGAGTTCGGCAAGCTGACCCCGCTCTACCCAACGGAGCGCCTGCGCCTCGAGACGGAGCCGCAGAAGCTCACCACCCGCATCATCGACCTGGTGTCGCCGATCGGCAAGGGCCAGCGCGGCCTCATCGTCTCGCCGCCCAAGGCAGGCAAGACCCTCGTGCTCCAGGCCATCGCCAACGCCATCGCGAAGAACAACCCAGAGGTTCACCTCATGGTCGTTCTCGTCGATGAGCGTCCGGAAGAGGTCACCGACATGCAGCGCACGGTGAAGGGCGAGGTCATCGCCTCGACCTTCGACCGCCCTGCGGAGGACCACACGACGGTCGCCGAACTCGCCATCGAGCGCGCCAAGCGTCTCGTCGAGCTCGGCCACGACGTGGTCGTGCTCCTCGACTCGATCACTCGCCTCGGACGCGCGTACAACCTGGCGGCGCCGGCATCCGGTCGGATCCTCTCCGGTGGGGTCGATTCGTCGGCCCTCTACCCGCCGAAGCGCTTCTTCGGTGCCGCCCGCAACATCGAGGACGGCGGGTCGCTCACCATCCTGGCGACCGCACTCGTCGAGACCGGGTCAAAGATGGACGAGGTCATCTTCGAAGAGTTCAAGGGCACCGGCAACATGGAGCTCCGTCTCTCGCGCCAGCTCGCCGACAAGCGCATCTTTCCCGCGGTCGACGTCAACGCATCCGGAACCCGTCGCGAAGAGATGCTCATGGGCGTCGACGAGACCAAGGTCAACTGGAAGCTCCGACGCGCACTCGCGGGGCTGGAGACCCAGCAGGCCCTCGAACTGGTGCTCACGCAGCTCAAGGACACCCAGTCGAACGTCGAGTTCCTCATGAAGATCCAGAAGTCACTCCCGAGCGCATCAGGCGCAAAAGAGGACTAAGCGCAGATGGAGGGTTCTGGCATGTTCGAGTCAGTAAAGACCTTGCTGGCCGAACATGAAGGACTTCAGGAACAGCTCGCTGATCCCGAACTCCACTCGAACCCGGCCAGGTCCAAAAAGGTCAACCGACGGTACGCGGAGCTCAGCCGCATCGTGGATGCCTACAACCGGTGGGTGAAGCTCACCGACGACTTCGAGGCGGCGACCGAGATGGCGGCGGAGGACGCCTCGTTCGCCGAGGAGCTCCCGAAGATCAAGGCGGAGCTCGACGTCATGGAGGAGCGCCTTCGCAGGCTGCTCATTCCGCGCGACGAGAACGACGGCCGCGACGTGATCATGGAGATCAAGATGGGGGAGGGCGGGGCAGAGTCCGCCCTCTTCGCTGCCGACCTCCTGCGCATGTATCTGCACTATGCCGAGTCGAAGAAGTGGAAGACGGAGATCCTCGAACAGACCCAGAGCGATCTGGGCGGCTACAAGGACGTGCAGCTCGCCATCAAGGGGAACTCGACGGACCCGGCGGAGGGCGTCTGGGCGCACCTCAAGTACGAGGGCGGCGTGCACCGCGTGCAGCGCGTGCCGGCGACAGAGTCGCAGGGACGCATCCACACCTCGGCGGCCGGTGTGCTCGTCTTCCCGGAGGTCGATGAGCCGGAAGAGGTCGAGATCAACCCCAACGATCTCAAGATCGACGTCTACCGCTCGAGCGGTCCCGGCGGCCAGTCGGTCAACACGACGGACTCCGCGGTGCGCATCACCCATCTCCCCACCGGGATCGTGGTGGCCATGCAGAACGAGAAGAGCCAGCTGCAGAACCGCGAGGCCGGGATGCGCGTGCTGCGCGCCCGGGTTCTCGCGCGCCAGCAGGAGGAGATCGACGAAGCGGCCTCGGCCGTGCGCAAGAGTCAGATCCGCACCATGGATCGTTCTGAGCGCATCCGCACCTACAACTTCCCTGAGAACCGCATCGCCGACCACCGCACGGGCTACAAGGCCTACAACCTCGATGCCGTGATGAACGGGGCTCTCGAGCCGGTCATCCAGTCCTGCATCGAGGCGGACGAAGAGGCGCGACTCGAGGCGCTGGCCGAATCAGTGGATTGACCGGTGAGTGAAACCCCCATCGCCACCGCCCTGGCGCGGGCCGTCGAGGTGCTCGAGCAGGCCGGCGTTCCGTCAGCCGATGTCGATGCCGAGCTGCTGGTCGGGCACGTGCTCGGCATGAGCCGAGGCGCCGTACAGGCGAAGGCTGTCACGGGCGCGACGCTGGCGGATGCCGACGCGCTCAGGATCGGGGCGCTGATCGAACGGCGTGCAGCACGTGAACCGCTGCAGCACATCACCGGTCGCGCGCCGTTCCGCTCCCTCGAACTCGCGGTCGGACCCGGCGTATTCGTCCCGCGTCCCGAAACGGAGCAGGTCGCGCAGTTCGCGATCGATGCCCTGCGTGCCGCGGCGGCGCCGGAACCGATCGGAATCGACCTCGGCACCGGCAGTGGCGCGATCGCGCTGGCGATGGCGACAGAGGTCCCCCATGCGCGCGTCTACGGGGTCGAGAACTCGCCACGAGCGTTCATCTGGACACGACAGAACGTTCGCGAGAGCGGCGCCGACAACGTTCGAGCCGTGTTCATCGACCTCGCCGATGCGCTGCCGGAACTGGACGGCACAGTCGCGGTCGTCATCTCGAACCCGCCATACATCCCTGATGCTGCCGTTCCGCGCGACCCTGAAGTGCGACTCTTCGATCCGGAGCATGCGCTCTACGGCGGCGAGGACGGGCTGGATGTCGTGCGGCAGGTCTCCCAGACGGCCAGGCGCCTGCTCCACCCCGGAGGCACTCTCGTGCTCGAGCACGGCGAACTGCAGGGCGCCGCCATCGCCGCACTACTGGGCGCGGACGGCTGGAACGCCATCGCAACCCATCCCGACCTCCTCGGTCGCGACCGGGCGACGACCGCCCTCCGCTAGCGTCAACCTTCCCTAGTCGCGATTCGCTGAGGCGTGCGCACAACCGTTGCGGAGGACGACACGCCGCACCGGCGCGGCAGGGTCTGCGCCGCGCCGCCGCGATCCTCCGCAACTGCGCGACAGTGGGCGGGCGCATCGGGCTTGCACGGGTGCTCTAACCCAAGTACTCTGGATAAAGTATTTGGAGGTGAGTATGTCCCGTCGACCGATCGCGAACCCGCTGGCCCTCGCTGTGCTGTCTTGCCTGTGGCAGCGCCCCATGTACCCGTACGAGATCACCACCATGCTGCGTGAGCAGGGCAAAGAAGATAGCATTCGCCTCAATTTCGGATCGCTGTACGCGGTCATCAAGTCGCTCGAGAAGCATGGCTTCATCGAGGCGACGCGATCCGAGCGCGTGGGTAATCGTCCGGAGCGCACCGTCTATGTCATCACCGAGGCCGGTCGAACGGAAGCCGATGAGTGGCTGCGCGAACTGATCGAGCAGCCCGCGGCCGAATATCCCGCCATCGAGACCGGACTCTCGCTCATCACGATCGTCCCGCCGTCTGTCGCCATCGCCCTGCTTCGTCGACGGGTCGAACTGCTCGATGCGGACATCGCCGATCGCGAGACGACAGCGGCCTCACCGGGGATCCAGAGCCTGCCGGAGCTGTTCATGATCGAGTTCAGCTACAAGGTCGCGATGCTCAAGGCCGAACGGGTGTTCATCGATGCATTCGCCGACCGTCTCGAACGGGGCTCTGTCGGTGGCCAGGAGATGTGGGCCAAACTGCACGAACTTCTCGCGGCGGGTCAGACCGTGGAGCAGATTCTCAAGGACTCCGCCGGCAATTTCGGGCAGGAGGTCATCGAACCACTGACTGACTAATCCACACGAAAAAGCGGCCCGGATGCGCCAACACCCGAGCCGCCGAAACCCCGAGTCGTCCCGTTAGGGACCTGCGTCAACAGTTGCCTCAAGGCTCCCTGTCATTTTAGCGTCGCGCAGGTTTCACCGGACGGCTCCCATCAGAAGGAGCCCAACAATGGCACAGACAACGACAGGGCCGGCTCTCGAGGCCGGCCAACTCATCAAGACCTATCCAGGAGGGCGCGGCAAGAAGCCGATTCGGGCCCTCGACGGCTTGAGCTTCACCGCGGAGACGGGAACCGTCTTCGGCCTGCTCGGACCGAACGGCGCTGGCAAGTCCACCACCGTCAAGATCCTCGCCACCCTCGCGCGCGCCGACTCCGGCAGCGCGACCGTCGCCGGAATCGACGTAGCACGGCATCCCGACCGGGCGCGCCGAGCCATCGGCTTCGTCGCGCAGAAGCAGGTCTCTGATCCGATGGACACCGGACGCGAGAACCTCGTTCTCGCCGGCCAGTTGCAGGGAATGAGGACGGGGGATGCGAAAATCCGTGCGGTGGAACTGTTAGAGCGCTTCTCCCTCACCGAGGCGGCCAACCGTCTCGTCAAGACCTACTCCGGCGGTATGGCTCGTAAGCTCGACGTGGCCATCGGCCTGATGCACCGGCCGAGCGTGCTGTTCCTCGATGAGCCGACGACGGGGCTCGACCCGGAGGCACGAGCCGAGATGTGGGCGGAGATCGAGCGGATGGCGCGGCTGGAGCAGATGACAGTTCTGCTCACCACGCACTACCTCGACGAGGCCGACCGTCTCGCCAGCAGCCTCGCGATCGTCGACCACGGGCGAGTGGTCGCCCACGGTACCCCGGAAGAGCTGAAGAACCAGCTGCGCGGCGACGCAGTGATCATCGAGCTATCGACCGAAACGGATGTCGCGGCGGCTCAGCGTGCCGTCTCTCGCGTGGAGAGCCTGCGCGAGATCGGTATGGACGGGCACACCCTACGAGCACGAGCGGACATCGCTACGGTGGCCCTGCCGCTCGCCCTCGCCGCACTCGAGGATGCGAGCCTGCGCGTGCTCTCCGCCACCGTCGCCAGGCCCAGCCTCGACGACGTCTATCTCCGCCATACCGGGCGCACCTTCGCCAGGGCACAGGAAAACACCGAACTGCAGGGGAGCAACCGATGACTACCTTCGTTACCCACACCGCGATCCTTACCGCCCGCCAGCTGCGAGCCGCAACACGGATCCCTGTGTTCCTGGTGATGAACCTGATTCAGCCGGTCATCTGGCTGCTGCTGTTCGGACAGCTGTTCAAGGCGGTCGTCGAGATTCCCGGCTTCGGCGCGGGCGGCAGCTATCTGGAGTTCCTGACGCCGGGAATCATCATGATGATGGCCCTGTTCGGCAGCGCCTGGGCGGGCACCGTCTACATCCAGGACATGGATCGCGGCGTCATGGATCGCTTCCTCACCTCGCCGACCAGCCGCGGAGCCCTGATGGTCTCGACGATTCTGTACCAGGGCGTCCTCGCGGTCGTGCAGGCGCTCGTGGTGCTCGGAATCGCCTGGCTCTCCGGCGCGCGCTTCCATGGCGGGCTCACCGGCATCCTGGTGCTGTTGCTCGCTGTCGTGCTGTTGACCGCCGTCTTCTCGGCGTTCTCCAACGCGATCGCCCTGCTCGCCCGGCAGCAGACGGCGCTGATCGGCATCTCGCAACTCATCTCGTTCCCGTTGATGTTCCTCAGCTCGGCGATCATGAACACCAAGCTCTCACCGGAGTGGGTGCGGAATGTCGCGAGGTTCAACCCATTCGAATGGGCGGTGGTGGCGGGGCGTCAGGCCTTGAGCGCGGTGCCGGACTGGGCCGCGATCTGGGCGAACCTCGGACTGCTCGCCGCTCTCACTGTCGTGATGGCCTGGCTCGCCACGCTGGCGTTCCGCGGATACCAGCGTTCTACCTGAGCGGGTACGGAGGGGCCACCTGCAGGCGTGGCCCCTCTTGGCTTTGCGTTGCTCGCGCTCGCGCGCCTTGGAGGTGACGAGCTCTTCGAGCGCGTCGGCGTAGGCGTCCCATCACAGCGCCGGGGGCCGACGGCGATTCACCTGGTGGGCCATCGGGTGCTGAGCGGCGCGGTGGGGTCGACGTCGATGCCCGTGCCCTGGCGGCGGAGAAAACGCGTCGCGGAGGTAGTCGTTTCTGCATCCGCGAGAATGTTTCTCCGCCGTCCGGGGGCTTTTCGCCGCCGCGGATGCATGTCGCCGCCGCGGGAGGGTGTTTCTCCGCCGCGGGACTGCCGGACGTGATCGCCGCCCGGCGCTGGTCGATGGCCTCCTGGGCCCGCCGATGCTGGCCGTCCGCGCCGAACCAGCAGACTAGTGCTCGGGCCGAGAGCCCACACGGTCCGCTGCGAAGTCCTCGATCGCCGCGAGCATCGCCGCGGGGTCCGAATAGTGATGGGCGGTGATTCCCACGCTGCGGGCGCCCTCGATGTTGACGGCCATGTCATCCGCGAAGAAGGCGTCCTGCGCGTCAACGCCGTAGCGGGCGAGCACGGCTTCGAACACCTCTGGCTCCGGCTTCCGAGCACCGTAATCCGACGAGGTGAACAGGTGGTCGCCGAACACCGAGATCAGGTCGGGCGCGAGCGTGCGCAGGTGTCGGGACGTCAGCGGCCCGTTGTTGGTGAGTAGCGTCACCTGGCCGAGTTCCGCGGCGCGCTCGACCGCCGCGATGGACTCCCGCCACGGCGTCATGGCAGAACCGCGCACCCTCACCCAGTCGTCCTCGTCCACCATGACGCCGATCGCGGCGTTGAAGGCATCGAGATAGTCGTCGGCCGTGGCGAAGGCGCCTGCCTCGGCCGCCCACTCGCCATCGTCGTTCCACCAACGCTCCCGCAACTCCTGAAGCGAGAGACCGGTGAGCCTCGTCATGCCGGCCATGCGCACCCGCCAGTCGTAGCGGTAGAGCACCTCTTCCATGTCGAAGATGAAGAGCAGCATCAGTTCCCCCTGTCGGCGAAGCGCACGATAGCATCGCGGAGGTCGCCCACTTGTGGCACACCGCCGACGTACCGCAGATGGTGGCCGGTGATGCCGACGGATGTCGCCCCCGCGACGTTCTCGGCCGAGTCGTCGGCGAAGAAGGCGTCTTCCGCGCTGACGCCGTAATGGTCCAGCGCCAGCCGATAGATCTTCTGATCCGGCTTACGCACCCCGAGCTGACAGCTCACCAGGCGATTCTCGCCAACGATCGCGGTGACATCCGGCGCGAGCACGGGGAGAGACTCGGCGAAGGGGGAGGGGTTGTTGGAGAGCAGGGAGACGGTACCGATGGTCGATGCGAGGGCGAGGGCATCCAGGCTCTCCGGGATCCGCGTACTCGCGAGTGCGCGCGCCTCCTGCCAGTTCTCCAGGGTGAGGTGCGCACCGGTGACACGCTCGAACTCGGCGAGGTATTCGTCAGAGGTGTTCCACTCGCCGGCCTCCGCGCGCTTCTCGAAGCCGCCCGCCCACCAGGTTTTCGCGAGGTGGTATTGGCTGGCGCCGGTGATCAGACTGAGTGCGGGGAGACGCATCCTGAAGTTGTACGCATAGAGGGTCTTGTCGAAGTCAAAGAAGTACAGGTTCACCGATTCACTTTCGTCTCTCGATTATCCCAAGGGCAGTGGCAGACCGATAATTCCGACGGCGCGGCAGCTCCCACGGAAACCGAATTGCGTCCAAGTAGGA
>JAODMH010000198.1 GCA_025465035.1 Microbacteriaceae bacterium
GGTCGAAGACCGGGCGGAGACGTCGATAGACCTCCGGCTCGATAGCGCCAGTGGCGTAGGGCTGATCGTCGACGGAGACCGTCGAGCCGTGGGCGGCCACGGTGAATGCCTCGAAGCGAAGCTGTGCAATCGACCGGAGCGTGAAGTCCCAGGTGTGCACGAAGCGGCTTACCAGTACCTCGTTCGATCGTCCGTTTACTCCGGCCGTGATGTAGCTCGACGCGAAGCTCGGAAAGCCGAGGCCGTGCCAGTCGGTGTATCCCTCGCTCGAGCCGATATCGGCACGGGAGAGATGCTCGGTGCTGAGCCCGATGACCGCGTCGACGAAGGTGGTCGCATAGAAGTTCGGCACGAGCGCGGCGTGCGGACGTTCGTCGAGCAGCACGCCTCGCTGCTCGTCCAGGTAGTCGCTCAGCAGCTTCTGGGAGAAGTGCACGAGGTCGAGCCAGCCGTCGTCGTTGCGATCGCGCGGCATCGGTCGCCCGTACTCAGCCCGAAACGCCACCCCGCAGCGGCCGCACACACAGGGCCCGGCGGTGAGGATGTCGCTCCACAACCCGTCGATCGGATAGAGTCTCGCGATCTCCCGCACCTGATCGAGCGCGTACTGCCGGTATCCGCTCAGCAGGCAGAGCGCGGGCCACCGGCCGGTGCTGCCGCGGGACTCTGCGGATTCGAGGAGCCATTCGGGGTGGGCGCCGGCGGCGGCCACGTCCCACATGTTGGAGAAGTAGGCGATCACGCGCATGCCGCGGGCATGCGCCGCCCGGAGCTGCTCGCCGAAGAGATCTCGGCCGCGGAGAGCAGAGTGGGGTCGACCGACGGTGGTCGGGTAGTAGGCGTTGCCGTACTGGCACTTGGCGAACAGCACGACCGAGTCGACGCCTGCCTCCGCCAACAACTCGAGGTCGTGCTCCGGGCGCACCCCGCTGAGCACGGGAAAGCGGGGATCGGGAACGTGCCCCCGCTGGTGCGGATCCGCCCAGTCGGGCGTGTGGGAGTCATAGAAGACGCGCCGCCGTGATGTGGACCACCATCCGCTGCCGGCCTCGCTGATGGGCTCGAGCCGGATGGTCACCGCGTGGACCCCTTCGATGGGAAACGGACCGACGGGACGAAGGCCGGGCGGCACTTCTCAGGGGTCTCGGGGTGCGGATGCTTCGGCGCGAGCCGATGATCTACCGAAGCAGCCGGCACCCCGAGGGTCGGGGGGAAAACGAATCGCGCGTCGATCCCGGTCGTCGTGAGCGCGCGCGTCATCGTGACGAGCCATGCTTGTCGATGGTGTCGAGCAACCGTGCGACGAGCGCACAGTCGAAGACCATGAGGATGCACGGCACGATCACCGCGAGTGCGCCGACACTTCCGGCCACCGCGAAGGCGCCGATGCTGCCGAGCGCCAGTGCGGTCAATGCCCAGCTCGGGCGATAGGCGACGAGGATGAGTGCGCCGCGGAAGGCCGTGAACCCGGTGCGCTGGCGTACTCCGCCATAGGCGAGGGCGTATGGCGCCACGACGAGTACGACGGCCGCGAGGATGCTCCCCACGATGCGCGGGGCCCCGCCCGCCATGATGAGCTGGACGGTGCCTGTGCCGATGGCCGCGATCGACAGGCCGAGCGTGACGTCGATCCGCAAGCCGTCACGCATGGATGGCTTCTCGCCGCGCCAGATGAGCGCGGCGAATCTCGCGAGCCCCGTCATGAGCAGGCAGAGCGGGATCGAGGAGAGGGCGGCGACCCACCAGGGCGCGACGACGAGCGCGGCGCAGAGGGGAACGGCCGCGAGAAGCGATACGAGCCCGAGCAGGACGACGCGTGGAAGCTCGAACCAGGTGAGCACGGCGCTGCGACGGAGGATGGCTGGCAGGCTGATCTCCCTCGTCATAGTTTCGGTGGACATCAGAGCTTCAATCCGCTGGACGCGATCGACTGGACGATGTAGCGCTGGGCGAGGAGGAACACGATGAGCACGGGGATGATCGCCATGGTGATGCCTGCCGCGATCGTGCCGAGGGATCCGGTCGAGAAGCGGCCGGCGAGCAGCACCAGGCCGACCGGGAGGGTCTGTGTCTGAGTGTCGTTGATCATCACGAGAGGCAGCAGCAGATCGTTCCACCAATAGGTGAACGTCAGGATTCCGAGCGTCGCCATCGCCGGACCCGAGAGTGGGAGCATTACCTGGAAGAAGGTGCGGGCCTGTCCAGCACCGTCGAGTTTCGCCGCCTCCTCGAGCTCGCGCGGCAGGCTCAGGAAGTGCTGGCGGAGCAGGAAGATGCCGAAGGCGCTGAATACGCCCGGCAGGATGAGGGCCCACAGGGTGTTGGTGAGACCCAGCTTCGACATGACCAGGAACAGCGGCACGATCGTCACCTGGATGGGGATCATGAGCGAGCCGATCACCAGGGAGAACAGGGCGTTCTTTCCCGGAAATCGCAGCCGTGCAAATGCGTACCCCGCGGTCGAGCAGGTCACGAGCTGCACGATAGTGATCGTTCCCGCGACCGTTATCGAATTCAGGATGAACCGGAAATAGGGGACCTGGGTGGTCACCTTCCTGAAGTTGTCCAGCGTGATCGACGAAGGGAAGAGTGTGGGTGGAAGACGGTACAGTTCGGCGTCGCTAGGGGAGATCGCGCCGCGGAAGATCCAAACGAATGGAGCGACGATGGCGAGTGCCGCGATGCCGAGGATGACGAAAGTGATCACTCTTTGCAGGACGTGGCTCGTGCGATGGGGGGCGATCTGTGTCATTCGTAAAATGTCCATCTCCGGGAGACGCGGAACTGAATAGCCGTGAGCACGATCAGCACGAGCAGCAGGGTGATGCCGACAGTCGAGGCATAGCCGAGATCGAAGCTGCCGAAGGCCTGGTCGTAGATGTATTGCACGATCGTGCGGCTCGAGTCTCCCGGTCCTCCGCTCGTGAGTACCCGCGGTTCGGCGAAGATCTGGAACGAGCTGATCGTGTTGATGACGAGGAGGAAGAACACCGTGGGGGAGAGCAGCGGTAGGGTGATCCGCCAGAAACGCTGCCATCCGTTCGCGCCGTCGACGATTGCGGCCTCGCGGATCTCATTCGGGATGGACTGCAGGCCGGCGATGTAGATGAGGATCGAGAAGCCGAGTGTCTTCCACGACGCCACGATGATCACCGAAATCGGCGCAAACGTGCTTGAGCCCAGCCAGTCGATGCGCTCGATACCGATCAATCCGAGCCAGTAGTTGACGAGTCCGAGGTCTTTGTTGAGGAGAAAACGCCAGATGAGCGCGACCGCAGAGGAGGAGACGACAAAGGGGAAGAGGAACGAGAGCCGGAAGAATCCGCGGATCCAGCGCGGCATCTTCGTTTCGAGTAGCACCGCCAGAAGCAGACCGATGATGACGTTGACGAGAAGGATCGCGACGGCCATATAGGTCGTCGAGACGTAGACCTCGGCAAGCCGCCGGTCCGACAGCAGCCGGACGAAGTTCCCCAGCCCGATGAACATTCCATCGCTGAGCAGGTTCCAGTTGTAGAAACTCAGCGCAATGACACCGATGGCCGGTGCGAGTACGAACAGGCAGAATCCGATCAGCGAAGGAGTGAGGAAGCCGAGAGCGGCAAAACCCTCTCCTCTCCCCGCCGGATCTTTTTTGCCCCGGGCGGCGATGATGGCAGCCTCGCGGCTGCCATCATCGACACCGCCAGCGGTGTGGTCGGTCATGTCAGTTGCATGTCACAATCGGTTCGAGCTCCTTCTGCATGCCGGCGAGGCCGTTTTTCACGGAATCCTCGCCTGCAAAGATGAGCTGCAGGTAGCGCAGAACCGTCGATTCGTACTCGCTGTACTTCGCGGGAGCGGGATAGGGCACGAGGGTGTCGTGCTTGTCGATGCTGTCGTAGAACAGCTGCGAGTTCTTCGGCGGAACTCCGACCGTGGTCATCGTGTCTGCGACCGATCGCAGCGACGGGATGGAGTCTCCCGGCTTGTCGGGGGTTCCGACCGTCTGCTCCTGGATCGCCTTGCTCACCGTGTACTTCTGGAACTCCCAGGCGAGGTCTGGGTTCTTCGACGATTTCAGGATCGGGTAGCCGGAGCCGCCGAACACCGTCTTGTAGGTGTCGCCCTTGGGGTACAACTGGATGTCGAAGGCCTTGAATCCGGCGGGCAGGAAGGTGCCGATCGGCCAGCGACCGGCACCGAACATCGCGATCGAACCGTTCTGGAAGCGGGTGAAGACATCGCTCATCGGCATCGGGGCCGGGGCGATCTTCTTCTGGATGAGGCTCTCCAGGAAGGTCACGGCCTTGCTGACCTCAGGGGTGTCCGCGGTCGCCTTGCAGACCTTGGAATCGGTGAGGTTTCCGCCGGCGTTGGCGACCCACGGCATGATGCCAGGGAAGATCTCGTTGCTGGCCCAGGTGAAACCGTACTGGTCGGGGACTCCGTCGCCATTGGTGTCCTTGGTCAGCTTCGCCGCGGTCGCCTCGAAGTCAGCCCAGGTCCAGTCGCTCGTGGGCGGCTGCACACCGGCGGCCTTGAAGACATCGGTGTTGTAGTAGATGACCATGTCGTTCCAGGCGTTCGACAGTGTGACGATCTTGCCGTCGACCTTGAATCCGTTGATGAGGCCTGGGGCGATGTCGGCCTGGAGGGACTTGGCCTCCGGGTCGTTCTTGAGGTAGTCGTTGATCGGAACGATGAGATTGTTCTTTGCGACGAACTGTGCGCCCTCGCCCGAGATGAGCATCAGGTCCGGGTGCTTGCCCGCGGCGATGGTGGTCGCCACGTTGGCGTAATACGTTCCCCAGTTCTCACCGGCGACGGGGGTGAGGGTGATGGTCACGCCCGGATTCTTCTTCTCGAATCCGTCGGCGAGAGCCTTATTGTTCGCCTCCGCCGCGGGCCCGTAGTCCCAGAATGCGACATTGAGCGTTTTGCTGTCCTTCGAACTGCTGGTCGAACCGCTGCAACTCGTGAGCGCAGCTGCTGTGAGCGCCGCAGCGACGACAACTGCTGCGATGGAACTCATGGTGCGTTTCATTGGGGGTAAATCCTCTCCGTTGAGAATCGGCTGCCCACAAGTAGACCGTAAGAAATCGGTTTCGTCAATACCCACATATTCGCGCGGTTCTATCCCCAATTATTCAATTGAAATATGAAAGAAACCGATTGCAGAAATTTGCGATTTTCTTCGGGAATTGGGCTGAGATGGCAGTCCGGGTCAGCGCGCAGTCGGCACCGGGGTCGCGCCCTGCGTCACGCTGGCCCGCAGCACGATCGTGCGCGCCGGCTGGGTGTCGCCCGCGATTCGCTCCATGAGCATGCTCGCGGCCGTGGTGCCCAGATGGCGGGCGGGAAGATGCACCTGGGTGATCGCATCCGGTAAGAGCGTGGTGAATGGCAGGTCGCCGACGACTGCGACGCCGAACTCGGGTGGAGTGATTCCAGCTTCGGAAAGAATTTGGAGCGCGCCGACTCCCATGAGGTTGTTCGTCGTGACGACGGCATCCGGAGGAGTCGGAAGATCGAGCAGCGTCCGCATGGCCGCCCGTCCGCCATCGACGCGATAATTCGCGTGCTGAAGATAGTCGTCATGCCCGGCCGGATTTCCTCGGCGCGTGACCACCTGACGCCAGCCGAGACTGCGTTCCTCCGTGGTCTCGATTCCAACCGGACCTGCAATGCAGGCGACCCGGCTATACCCAGCGTCGAAGAGCGCGTTCGTCGCGGCGATACCGGCGGCACGGTTATCCACCATGACCGCATCGATGTCGAAACCCGTCGAGCGATCGACGGCCACCATGGGGCGTCCGCGGGATACGACATGCGCGAGATCACCGTCGGCAGAGGCCGGTGCAAGGATGATCCCGGCCATGTTCTCCGAGACGGCGATATCGAGATAATTCGTTTCCTTGTCGGGGTCATCGTCTGTATTACAGAGAACGACTGAATAGCCGGATTGCTGCGCCCTGTCTTCCACTCCGCGTGCGAGTGCCGTGAAGAACGGGTTCTCGATATCGGGGATGAGCAGCGCGATCAGCTCGGAACTCTGGTTCCTGAGGCGCCTGGCCGTGCGATTCGGCGTGAACTTGAGCACTTCAGCCGCGTCCCGCACGAGCCGTATTTTCTCCGATGAAACGGACAGGCCGTTGAACACGCGGGAGACGGTGGCCGGTGAGACTCCGGCGAGTGCGGCGACCTCGTAAATGGTGGACATAGCGCACACTCTAGCCAGACTAAATCGATTTCACAGCATGGGGTCGCGCCATCTCAGTACCGCAGAAGGCGCTCAGAAGAGACGCCCTGCGCGAACGAGCGCGTGGAATGCTGCTTGACATCCGGGCGCCACCGTCGCATACTCTGTAGACGGTTAACCGTAGACGGTAGACGAGGTGGTCTCATGAGCAATCTGCTCGCTTCAAATGGCAGGGCGATTCCCCAAGCCCAGGAACTCGGGCAACAAGTGCTCGAACAACTCAGAGTGCTCATCATCACGGGAGAGTTGCCCCACGGCACTCATCTCGTCGAGGCCCAGCTGTCGGCGTCCTTCGATGTCAGCCGCGGCCCAGTGCGGGATGCTCTCAACCAGCTTGAGACGGAGGGTCTCGTCGAGAGTCGTCGACGCGGCGTATTCGTCGCCGGGCTTTCGACAGAGGACATCGACGAGCTGTACTCGCTGCGGGAGACCATGGAACTGATGGCCATCCGCGAAAGCGCGCGGCGCGAATACTCCGCCCAATGGGCATTGGCCGAGGGACCCCTCGCCCAGATGAAGCGTGCGGCCGAGCAGGGTGATTACGCGACCTTCGCCCGCGCCGACCTCGCATTCCACGGTTCCTTCTACGACATCGCGGGTCACCGCCGGCTACAGAAGATCTGGCAGCAATACGAGCCGACGTTCGCGGTGCTGCTCACCCTCACGACCGCGGAAGATATCGATCTTCTGCCGTCGTACGAGTCGCACGTCGAGATCCATCAGCACATGCAGCACGGGGAGCTCGATCGCGCGACCGTCAGCCTTCAGGAGCACCTGCTCGGTTCACGCAACCGGCTTGTGAGCGCTTATGCGCGCCTCACCAAGGTCGGCCAGGAATGAGCCGGCCGATCGTCATCTCGGCGATTCCCTCCGCCTTCCATCCCGACGGTTCCCTCGATCTCGAGGGGACAGGCCGCATCATCCGGCATGCCCTCGATGGCGGCGTAGACTCCGTGTTCGTCAACGGCACGACCGGGGAGTTCCCTGCCCTCAACCGCGACGAGCGCTCCCGGATCGTCGCGGCGGCCGTCGACATCGCCGGGACCGACAGGGTCATCGCCCACATCGGCGGGTCAAGCGCCTGGGAGGCCGTCGCCTTCACCAAGGACGCGGTCGGGCATGGCGCGACATCGCTCGCGGCGATCACACCTTTCTACCTCCCGGCGAGCGAGAGTGCGGTGCACGAGTATTTCGCGGCTATCCGCGAGGCTGCACCGGCAGCGAAGCTCTACGCCTATCTTTTCCCGGACCGCACTGCAGTGCATCTCAGCGCAGACGAAGCGGCCAGACTGGTGTTCGACTTTGAGCTCAGCGGTGTCAAGGTCTCGATCCCGGGCATCGACTTCGTTTCAGAGCTCGTCGAGGTGCTGCCCGAAGGACCCCAGGTTTTTTCCGGCAACGACGGCCTGCTTGCTTCTGTGCACGGGGCGGGCGGTGCCGGCGTGGTGTCTGGCGTGTCTTCGGCCATGCCGTGGTCCTTTGTCGCGATGGCGGATGCCGTCGATCGGCGGGATGCGAAAGCTCAGTCCGAGATCCAGACCAGCATCGACATCGCGGTCGCCACCCTCGGGCCGAGCATCGCCGGCCTGAAGAAGGCGATCCAACTGCAGGGAGTGATCGACAGCGCGGGCTGCCGGATGGCGATCGATCCGCCCGACGATGCTCTCGACGAAAGAATCCGCGTCCTAATTGGGGGCCTCGCAACACCCCAGTCCGCCGGCCCGCTGGCGGTTTAGAAGAAATCGAAGGAGCACGAAGATGGCCACCGTTGTCCATCAGGAGCATCAGGTCCTGACAGAAGCCGAACGCATCCTCGCCGAAGCATCCCGTCGCGAGGGGCGTAAAAACGCCTTGCCGCCGGAGAGCAGAAAGAGCAGCAACCGCACCCCCGTCGGACTCGCCTGGGGGCTTCTCGTCCCTGCGCTCGTTGTGGTCGCCATCGTCTCGATCTTCCCGATCGCCTACGCAGTCAACCTGAGCCTCCACTCGACGCACTATCTCAATATCGGGTCTTTCGTGGGCATGGACAACTACGGCAAGCTCTTCGGCGACCCCGCGGGTCTCGCCCAGATCGCTCGCTCGCTGATCTACGTCGTCGCGTCGCTGATCATCGCCATTCCGCTCAGTCTTGGCCTCGCGCACCTGCTCAACCGGGAGATCCGCGGCCGCCGCTTCTTCCGCGTGCTCATCCTGCTGCCGTGGGTGATATCGCAGACGGTCGCGGCCCTCACCTGGAAATGGCTCGTCAATCCCGACTACGGCCCGCTCGGTCTCGGCCACATCGGCGGAGGGCGTCTCGACTTCCTCGCCAATCCAGTCTGGGCGATGGTGCTGTTGATCGTCGTGAACGTGTGGATCAGCTACCCGCTTGCCACCATCCTCAGTCTCGCTTCCCTGCAGACCGTTCCGGCCGAGTTGCGAGAGGCGGCAGAGATGGATGGGGCCGGGCCGTTCCGGCGCTTCCTTCAGGTGACCCTGCCGCTCATGAAGCCGACGCTGTTCGTCGTCGCGATCATGCTCACACTGCTCTACTTCAACATGGTCACGCTCGTCTACACGCTCACTGGCGGCGGGCCGCTCAATGGCACGAACGTGCTCTCGCTGGAGGCGTTCAAGCAGAGCTTCCAGTTCTTCAATGTGGGAGTCGGCGCTGCATACAGCGTCGTGCTGTTCATCTTCAACGTCGTCTTCGGCGCCGCGTACATCCGTCTTCTGAGGAGTGACAGCAATGACTAGCGCGACTGAGACAGTGATCGCGGTTTCCTCGAGAACCGCCCGCCCAGCCCGTCGTCGTTCACGCCGCCGTGCGAGTCCCTGGACCTATGTAGGCCTGATCGCGGCGAGTGCCTTCGCG
>JAODMH010000086.1 GCA_025465035.1 Microbacteriaceae bacterium
CTGCATGTCGACCATGATGACGGCGGTGCGTACGGGCATATGCGGTCGTGCCTCTCTCTCGATACCTACGCTTCGTAGTATTGTTTGGTACTCCACTATTGTTATACAGTACTTGAAGTTACGTTCGTATTACATTCTGACCGCGGGAGTATCCGTTTGCTACTTGAGACCACGCCGCCCGCCGCAGAGACCGACCCCCGGGGGCGCCCGTGGATCACCTTTTCCGCCCTCGTCGCGATGGCCGCACTCACCATCCTCGACGTGTCGAAGGTGGGAGTCGCGCTGCCCGCGATCCAGCAATCGACCGGTCGTTCAGAATCCGCGATCCAGTTCATGCTCGTCGGGTACACGATCGCCTATGCCCTTCTCCTGCTGCCCTCTGGACGCCTCGGCGATGTGATCGACCGCAAGAGAGTCTTCCTCTTCGGGGCCTGCATCTTCGTCGGCGCAAGTGTGCTCTGCGCACTGTCGCCGAGCGCCTCCTGGCTCGTCGTGGGACGTCTCGTTCAGGGGGCGGGTGCTGGGGTGCTCATGCCGCAGGTGCTGGGCATCATCCAACGGATTTTTCCCGCCGGGCGCCGCACAAAGCCGCTCGCCATCCTCGCAGCGATCCTTGCGGCCACCTCCACCTTCGGTCCGGTCATTGCGGGCACCGTCATGCAGCTGGTGGGCACGCCGGACTCCTGGCGTGCGCTGTTCTGGATCAACGTCGGCGTCGGCGCGATCGTCGTTCCTCTCGCGTGGAGATTCATCCGTGAGCCGTACAGTGAGAAGCGCCGCGGCTTCGACCTCGCCGGGGTCGCCCTTCTCACGCCAGCAGTCGTCCTGACGATCTTCCCGCTCAGCACGATCTCATCGACCTCGGCGCCCGCGCCCTGGATGCTCGCTGCGACCGCCGTCGGCCTCTGCTTCGGCGTGCTGTTCGTACGACACGAAATGAAGCTGGCACGCGGAACGACGCAGCCTCTCGTCGATCCGCTGCTTTTCGCGATCCGGCACTTTCCCTCTGGTCTCGTCATCTCGGGGCTGGCCTACGCTGCAGGTACGGCAAGCGCGCTTGTCGTGACCCTCTCGCTGCAGCAGGCCGCCGGGCAGAGCGCCCTGCAGACGGCGCTATGGATGTTGCCAGCCGCCGCCGCGGCAGTGACCGGGTCATGGATCACGAGCAGGCTCCCCCAGGCCACGAGCTACCGGCTGATCGCCGTCGGGACCGGGATCGGCGCGGTCGCCCTGCTCTCGATCTCGCTCGCGCTCGGCAGCGTGCCACAGAAGTGGCTGCCGCTGGCCCTGTGCCTCCTGCTCGTCGTCAACTCCTTCGGTTCCTCGCTCGTCGGAGCCCCGAACCAGGCGCGCACGCTTCTCGAGGTCCCCGACTTCCGGTCGAGCATCGCGGGTTCGCTCATTCAGTTCTCGCAGCGCATCGGATCGGCCATCGGGCTTGCTCTCGCGCTCATCATCTACTACGTATTCGAATTCAACCCCGTGCCATGGACCGGCCGACCGACCCTGGGCCCGACGCTGGCGATCGCCCTCACTGCCGCGTTCACCGCCACTTCGCTCATCGTCGCGCTTGCGGACCGGGACCGGCGGGCACCGGCGCTGCGATAGGCGGGGTGGCGACTACGCGGAGGTGCGCTGGCTCCAGTACTCCGGGTTGCGACCGTAGTCCGGCGTCGTGAACGCTCTGTCCCATGCAGCACCGGGTGCGATCAGTTCGCGCCATGGAGCGATCTCCGTGTAGAGCACGCGCATCGAATTGAGCGCTGCGAAGTGCAGCTCCGGACCGTCGGTGCTGACCGCGTCATCCGGAACTGCCATCTCGAAATTGTGCGCGAGCCCCGAGCGAACCGTCGCCTCGACGCAGACATTGGTCTGCAGCCCGGCGACGATGAGGCGGGTTACTCCGAGGTTGCGCAGCACCGGCTCGAACTCCGTGTACTCGAAGAAGCTCGGTCTGGTCTTCTCGATCACCAGGTCTCCCGGCTGCGGTGCCACGGCATCCATGATCTGCGCACTCCATGACTCCGCCTCTGCGGAAACCTCTGGCAGCCGTCCGGCGAGCGACGCAGCGAGCCTCTGAAACCGCGGATTGGCACCTAGGACGCCGGCCTGACTGCCGACGGCGCGGGAGAAGATGATGGGAATGCCCTGTGCCCGGGCTTCGGTGAGAAGCTCGGCGCACTCCGCCACCACTTCGTGCAGCCGCCAGATGGGCGGCCAGCCGAGGG
Source organism: Microbacteriaceae bacterium (assembly GCA_025465035.1). Taxonomy (GTDB): domain Bacteria; phylum Actinomycetota; class Actinomycetes; order Actinomycetales; family Microbacteriaceae; genus Lacisediminihabitans. The sequence continues at coordinate 2,229 of JAODMH010000086.1, forward strand.
CATCGCGCATACCGTCGCTGGCGATGTACATGTTCTGGACGTCGATCATGACGACCGCGGTATCGCCCTGGTGCATTGTGTCTCCTTGTCGATTGCCTGTTGAGTGAAATGCATGAAACCGGCTTCCCCTCCACTCGAAGGAAGGGAAGCCGGCGTCTGAGTGTCGTCGGATCAGCCCATGGATACGTTGTTGAAGTCGATCCACCAGCTCTTCGGCTGCACATAACCCTTGACCGAAGCGGACATCGCGCGCGGAGCGGTGTCGTTGACGACGTACATCCACCCCGCGTCCTTCGTCTGGAGAGAACCGGCTTCGGTGAGGAGCTTGGCGCGCGCCGCGTCGTCGGTGGTCACGAGTGCCTGAGAACGCAGGTCGTCGAAGCCCTTGTTGCAGTATCCGAAGAGGCTGCTACCGCACTGCAGGGTCCATCCCCAGCTCGACGGCTGCTCGAGGCTGAAGGCCTGGTTGGCCGCCTGCCATCCGGTGTTACCGGCGCCGAGCTTCGCATACATGCCAGAGAAGTCCACCGGGGCGAGCGTCACACGGATGTTGACCTTCGCCAGTTGGGCCTGAAGCGCCTCGTCCATCGCCTTGGCCTGCATCGAACCGGACCCGGAGGTGATGTAGCCGACGGTGATGTCGATGCCACCCGAATAACCCGCATCCGCGAGAAGTTGTTTCGCCTTGGCCGGATCGTAGTTGTAGATGTTGTTCGCCTTGTCGTAGTAGAGACTCGCGGGCGCCATCATCTGGTAGGCCGGTGTCGCCGTACCGTGCAGCAGATCCTTCGCGATCGCGTCACGATCGATCGCGAAGTTCATTGCCTGGCGAACCCGGATATCGTTGAAGGGCTTCTCTTGAGTCATGAGCTGCCACGACCACTCCCAGTCGAACGAGTTGCCGGTGGTGGCGAATCCGGCAGCCTTCAGGCTCGTAAAATCGTCTGGCTGGGCCGCTTCGATCCAGTCGACTCGACCGGACCGGAGGGCCGCCGTACGCGCGGCGGGATCGGGGATGAGGTCCACCGTGATGCGGTCGAGCTTTGGCACCACACCCCAGTACTTCTGGTTCTTCACGAATGAGATCGACTGGTTCGGCGTCTCAGAGTCGAAGATGAACGGGCCGGTTCCAACCGGTTTCTTCGCCTGCCCTGCACTTCCAAACTTGTCCAGCGAGGTGGGGCTGGCGAAGTAGACGTTGTAGAGGTCGGCAAGGAAGAACGCGAACGGTTTGTTGAGCGTGAAGGTGACGGTCGAGTCATCCACCTTCTTCACGTCCTGCACGTAGGCGAGCACCGCGTAGTACGTGATGAGCTTGGGATCGTAGTGCGGGTCGTTCTTGTCCATGTAGCGATGGATGTTGTAGATCACTGCGCTCGCATCGAATTTCGTGCCGTCCGTGAACGTGACGTTCTTCTGCAGGTGGAAGGTGTAGCTCAGGCCGTCGCTGGAGATATCCCACGACTTGGCCAGCGCCGCGCCGACCCCGGCCGGCTTCGTCGGGTCGGACACGTCGCGCTTGGTGAGACCCTCGTAGACGAGGTTTCCGATGAGTCTCTGGCCCTCATAGCCTGCGGACGTGATCGCCCCGGTGTCGAGGCTGGGGAGGGACGCCATCTGGGATCCGATGACGAGCTCCTGCTTCACCGCCGCTCCGGAACCTCCGGAAGCGCAGCCGGTGAGTACGACCGCGGTAGCAGCAACGGTAGCGAGTAGAGCGAGCAGGCGGCGCCTGCCGCCTCTGGGCATTGCGTGGTGCATTTCTTCTCCTCTGATGGTGCATCGGGGTCGTGCGTGATGGTCAGGAAGGCCTAACTGGGAGCCGCCAAGTGCCGTGCCGTCAAGAGGTCGCGCGTGTACGCGTCCTGCGGATCGGCCAGAACATCGCGAGTTGCCCCGGACTCGACGGTTCGACCGCGGTTCAGCACCAGCACGTCGTCGCTGATGTGCTCGACGACCGCCAGATCATGGCTGATGAAGAACATGGCGACACCCGTGCTGGCCTGCAGATCGGCGAAGGTGTTGAGCACCTGGGCCTGCACCGACTTGTCGAGTGCGGAAACCGCCTCGTCGCAGACCAGCACGTCTGGATTGTTCGCGATCGCGCGCGAGATCGCGACACGCTGTGCCTGACCACCGGACAGCTCGTGCGGGAACGCGTGCAGATAGTCCGGGGGAAGGGAAACCTGGTCGAGTAGTCGTTCCACTGTCGACGCCCACGTTTTCCGCGGAACGTTCTGCGCCCGCAGCTGGAAGTAGAGGTTCTGCCGCACCGTCATCGTCGGATTGAGCGCGTTGCGCGGATCCTGCGGCACGAGTTGGATTCGGCGCCTCGCCGCCCTCAGCTGCGAGCGGCCGAGTGCGAGCAGGTCTTCTCCTCCTAACCACACCCGGCCGGAGTCGGGACTCAGCAGCCGCATAACAATACGGCCGAGCGTCGATTTCCCGCTCCCCGATTCGCCGACGACGCCGAGCGTCTTTCCTCGTTCGAGGGAAAACGAGACCCCGTGCAAAGCCGTAAACGCTCCGAATGACTTGACGACGTCTTCCGCCGCAAGGACTGTGTTCATGCCACACCCGCTTCTGCGTTATCGAGCGGCCTGGCCACGCCGTGGCCAGGTTCGACCGGGATCAGGTCGCTCCAGTGCCGCTGCGAGCGCACCTCGTCCGGCACGACGGCGAGGTGCCCACGAGCGACGGACACCGACGGCTCGGCCGCGATGAGCGCTCGCGTGTACGGATGATGCGCGTTGTGCAGCACCTGGCTCGCGAACCCCAGTTCGACGATCCGTCCAGACAGCATCACTGCGACACGATCGCCCGGCTGGTTCGCGATGAGCGCGGCAATTCCGATGTCATGCGTGATGAAGAGGATCGCCGTGCTGAGCCGGTCGCGAAGGTCGCCGAGCAATTGCACCACGCGGACCCCGACGGAGGCGTCAAGGGCGCTCGACGGTTCATCCGCCACTATCAGCTCTGGTTCACAACAGATCGCGATGGCGATCGCGACTCTCTGGCGCATGCCGCCCGAGACCTCGTGCGGATAGCACCGAGCGACTCTTTCCGGCTCGTGGATGTGCACCAGCGTGAGTAGTTCGATCATGCGCGCGTGAGCGGCGTCCCGGCCCTCAACCCTGTGGTGTTGTTCGAGGGTCTCGATGATCTGCCCGCCAATCCGGCGCATGGGATCCAGTGAGGAATTCGGATCCTGCGGGACCATCCCGATCCGATCGCCCTGGATCGTGCGGAGCGAGCGGCGCGAGATCTTCAACAGGTCACGATCGTCGAAGATCGCCGTACCATCGACCCGGGCGCCGAACGGAGCCATTCCTGTGATACTTCGGGCGAACACCGTCTTGCCGCTCCCGGACTCTCCTAGCAGCACTGTCACCTGTGCGCGCTCGAAGCCGAGGCCGACCCGGTCGACCACTGTCGACCAGCGACCACCCGTACCGCGGAACGATACGCTCACGTCGGTCGCGTCGAGAACGAGTGGGACCTCCGGTGGAAGCTGGCCGGCGCGCGCGCCGTCCGGAACCTCCGTCTTGCGGCTCCGGTGTGCTGTGTCGGTCATGAGTCGCCTCCTCGTCCGTTGATCGCCTGTCGGATTCCGTCCCCGATGAGGGGGAACATCATCGACAGGGCGAGGATTACGATGACCGGCTCGAGTGAAAGCAAGGGGTCGGAATAGAGCGCCGTCTGCATCTCCTGTAAAACCGAGCCGAGCTCCGGCTGGGGTGACGGCACGCCGAGGCCGATGAACCCGAGGCCGCCCGCGATGGCGACGTTGGCTCCGACGAGCGAGGTCGAATATGCGAGCACCGCCGGAAGCGTCACGGGCGTGACCTGTCTGGCTAGGATCCCCGGGAAACTCGAGCCGCTCGAGCGAGCCGCCGTGATGTAATCGAGGTCCCTAATGCGTGCGACCTCCGTCTCCGCGATCCGGGCGACGGGCGCGATCCAGACGAGGGTTAGCGCGAGGATGAGCGTGCCCAGACCGACGCCGAGCGTGATCGCAAGCAGAAGCGAGAGCAGCACGCCGGGAAAGGCGAACAGGATGTCGATCGCGCGCATGAGGATGGTGTTGACCAGCCCGCCTGACAGGCCAGCGACCGTGCCGATGATCAGACCGATGATCGTCGCAATGATGATGGGCACAAGGCCGGCGATGAGTGACGTTCGCGTGGCGTAGACGAGGCGGCTGATCATGTCCCGACCCTGCGAATCCGTTCCCAGCAGGTGGTCAACGCTCCCTATCGGGAGAAGACGGGAGCCCAGGTCACCGGTCAGAGGATTGTCCAGGGGAAGTACAGGCGCGAGGATCACCACGATAACGAGTACGAGGAGCACTCCAAGGGCGACCTGCGAGCGCAGTGGCATCCGGGAAAGTACCGGTCTGCTGCGGAAACGCACCTTCGGTGCCCTATCGATGGCGACTGCTGCCCCCTGATTGGCGCTGGCGAGACCGGTCATAGTTGTCCCACCCTGATTCTGGGATCGAGTAGTGCGTTGAGGAGATCGGCGAGCAGGAGCACGACGATGAAGATGACGGCGATGAGCAGCGATACGGCCTGAATGAGGGTGTAGTCCCGCAGCGCGACCGACTGCACCACGAGAGCGCCGAGCCCGGGGATGCTGAAGATGTTCTCGACGAAGAGCGCGCCGCCGAGCATCGTGCCGACCTGGATACCCAGCACCGTGACCATGGGCGGTAGCGCGTTGTGGTGGGCGTGCACCGTGATACGGAGGGGCGACAGGCCTCGTGCCCGAAGGGATGGCAACAGTTCGGTGGCCTGGAGAGTGGAGATCGAGGTTTTGAGTGAGCGCGCCATCTGAGCTCCGGGGGCGAGGGCGAGCGCGACCGCCGGCAGAAGCAGGTGGCTGCCGATGTCGGTGACACTTCCGTTCCCGCGAGTGGAAACCCCGCCAGCCGGGAACAGCGGCAGCAGAACCGCGAAGCAGATGAGCAGGATGAGTGCCACTGTGTATTGCGGAGCCGAGAGAAAGACGGCTTCGATCCAGTCGGTCGTGCGTCGCAGTCCACGCCAGCGCGATGTCGCGGCGTTGCCCATGGCGAGCCCGATGATCACGGCGAGGATGCTCGCGGCGAGGCCGAGAAGCAGGGTGTTGCCGAGCGCCGGGCCGATCACCGAGGCGACCGGCCTTCCCTGGCTGTACGAGTAACCGAAGTCGCCGGTGATCGCATGCCCGAGCCAGTTGAAGAACTGCACGATGAGCGGCTGGTCGAGACCCATCACCCTGCGGAGCGCCTCCCGATCGGCCGCGGTGCTCTGCAGACCGAGAACGTTGAGTGCCGGATCACCCGGCACCGCGCGAACGGCGAAGAACACGATCATGGAGACGAAAAACGCCGTTATGACGGTCAGCAGCAAGCGGGAGCCAATGAACCGGACGAGCCGGTTATGTCGCATTGCTTTGTAGTCCATAATTGTAATGTTTTACAGTGCGACTGTTTCAGTCGTGTTACGCCGTCATTAACATGGCGGGAGCCACCACGGATATTCGTCTCTCCAGCGCCTGACGTACCAAGCAGTTACGTAGAACAAGACATGACTAGTGGGTCGGACCACTTTTTTGGGACCCGGAATAGCTATGATTCGTTCAATAGGTCAGGCGGGGCTCAGCGACGAGCAGCCTGTACGGATAGGAATGATCGGTGGCACTCAAACACGCAATTCTCGCTGCGCTCTCCCGTGGAGTACCGCGCACAGGATACGAACTGAACGCGAGCTTCAGCGACGACAATGACCGCGCATGGCATGCCAGCCCATCGCAGGTGTACGCAGAGCTGACCAAAATGGCGAAGAACGGCCTCATCGAGATCAGTGATCGTAATGAGCGAGGGCGCACCAGCTACGCGATCACGGATCCAGGACGCGACGAGCTCAAACGATGGTTGGTACGCGACGAGCCAGACCACAGTATTCGTGACGATTCGATGATGAGGCTCGTCACGATGTGGGTTCTGGATGACACGAACGCCCGTTATCTCATCGAGGCCGAGACCGCCTTCCAACGAAAACGCCAACTGAGCCTCACGCACCTGCTCGAGGCGTGGGATGAGGTGCGCGAAGACACGCGCGTGTGGCGGAACCGCCGGGCGACCTATCTTCTGTGGCTGTCACAGACCGAACTCATGCTCGAGTGGCTGTCGGGTCTTCTGAACGTTCTCGAACAGCCGGAACGCCCCGTTCCGGAGATATTCGAGAACATGAGCGCGCTCGCTAGCATGAAGGCATGACACCCCTCCTGACCTTCGGCGGGCACGGCCCCGCAATCGCCGACACCGCCTGGGTCGCGCCGAACGCGACGGTCATCGGGCGAGTGACCCTCGGCCGGAATGCGAGCGTCTTCTACGGCGCTGTGCTGCGTGCGGATTCGGACTCGATCACGATCGGCGACGACAGCAATATCCAGGACAACGTCTCCGTACACTGCGACGTGGGTGTGCCGACGCTGGTCGGCAAACGCGTGAGCGTCGGTCACTCCGCGGTGCTTCACGGCTGCACCGTGGAGGACGACTGTCTCATAGGGATGGGCGCGACAGTGCTCAACGGCGCCGTCATCGGCGCCGGATCGCTGGTCGCAGCGGGTGCGGTCGTGCTCGAGGGAACCCTCGTGCCGGCCGGCTCACTGGTCGCGGGCGTTCCGGCGAAGGTGCGCAGGGAGCTCAGCGCCGAGGAACGCGAACACGTGACGGCCAACGCGACGCACTATGTCGCTCTCAGCCGGCAGCACGCGGAAGTCGCCCAGTAGCTCGTCTACGGCAGCGAATCAGCGGCGCGTAGCGAGCACGGCCACGATCAAGGCGCCGATCGGCAGCAACCCGATCACGAGCGCGATTGTCGGGAGTGTCTTCCGGTTGGAACGCATCAGACCGATGATCGCAAGCACCACGGAGGCGATGCTGAGCCCGGCCCCGACGAAGAAGACGACGATGCTCGGCCCCGGTCCGCCGCCAGAGCCATTGAGCGCGTAGTCGATCCCGCTGACGAAACCCCAGTAACCGACCGCGGCACCCACGACCGCGAGGGCGAGGGCCGTGATGGCGAGCCGGGTGTGGGCGGGCCGAGCCGGTGTCTCTGTACTGGTCATCATGAGCTCCCTTGTCGGCACTCAGCCAATGAGATTCTGCACGAAAACGTGCGGAGTGAAGCCGGTGAGATCGTTGATCCCCTCCCCCTGACCGATGAGTTTGATCGGGATGCCGGTCTTCTCCTGCACGGCGAGAACGAAGCCGCCCTTCGCGGAGCCGTCGAGTTTCGTCAGCACGAGCCCGGTGACCCCGGCATGCTCGATGAATGCCTCGGCCTGGGCGAGGCCGTTCTGTCCGGTCGTCGCGTCGAGCACGAGAAGCACCTCGGCGATCTCGGTCTGCTTCTCGATCACCCGCCGCACCTTGGCGAGCTCATCCATCAGCCCGCTCTTCGTCTGCAGCCTGCCCGCCGTGTCGATGATCGCGATGTCGATTCCCTCGTTGCGCGCACGCTCGACGGTCTGGAATGCGACGGATGCCGGATCTTGTCCGTGCTGCTGCGGTCGCTGTATCGACGCTCCGCCGCGCTCGGCCCAGGTCGCGAGTTGCTCGACCGCGGCCGCGCGGAACGTGTCGGCCGCGCCCACGATCACCGTCCGTCCGTAGCCGGTCAGGAACTTGGCGAATTTGCCGATCGTCGTGGTCTTGCCGACGCCGTTCACGCCGACGACGAGCACTACAGCGGGACGAGCCGTGAGGGTGAGGGTCGGATTCAACCGCGCGAGGCGTTCCTCGAGGGTCTCGCGCAGCATCCGCCTCAGGTCCGCGGGATCCGTGGTGTTGTACTTGCGCACGTTCGCGCGAAGCTCCTCGATCACGGCGTCCGTCAGGTCAGAGCCGAAGTCGGCGGTGATGAGGGCGTCTTCGAGATCGTCCCAGGTTTCATCGTCGATGGTCTTGCGGGAGAACATCCCCTTGAGTGCGCCCGACAGGGACCAGGGAGAAGCCATGTGATAAATGTACCTGTCGAAGGGGGACGGACGATGGATGCTGAGCCCCGACAACCTTCGAACGCCGAATTGCGTGTTTCCGCCCTTCGAACGCCTTGCGAAGGGCGGAAAGATGCGACTCACGATGTTCACTCGCGCACTCTTGACGGGAGAATAGTATGCGCGCATAGTAGTATGATGACCGAGATTGCAACCGCCCACGTCGTCTCGGGTACCCCATGACAGCCTGGCTGGGCGTGGTCTCGCGCAGCCACGTGCTGCGCGGTGTCGGGCTGGGCATCGCCCAGGTCAACCACGGCAAGCAGCCACCGCTCGCCCGCATGCACGCCGGGGACGCGCTCGTGTATTACTCGCCGCGAACCGACTACCCGGATGGCGAACCGCTGCAGGCATTCACCGCCGTCGGGCGCATTGCGGATGACGAACTCTGGCAGGCCGACGAGGGCAGCTTCCGGCCATGGCGGCGGCGTGTCGACTGGGATGCCGCGGCTCACGAGGTTCCGATCCGGCCGCTGATTGGCCGGCTCGAGTTCACCGTCGGGCAGAACTGGGGTTACCTGCTGCACCGCGGACTGCTCACCATCAGCGACGCCGACCTCGACATCATCCGAACCGAAATGACGACAGCGGCATGACACGACTGGCCACCGGTTTCGAGCGTGCAGACGACAGCACCGGACTGCTGCTCTGGCAGGCGACGAACCGTTGGCAGTCCGCTCAGCGCGCGACGCTCAAACCCTTCGAACTGACGCACGTGCAGTTCGTGCTGCTGGCCTCGCTCACGTGGCTTGCCGCCGACAACATGGTGACTCAGCGCGCACTGGCCGACCACGCCGCGATGGACCCCATGATGACCTCGCAGGTGCTGCGTGCGCTCGAGGCGAGGGGTTTCGTCAGGCGACTACCACATCCGGATGACCGGCGGGCGATGCTCGTGGAGGTCACCGACGCCGGCACCTCGCTCGTCAATCGCGCGATCGGCGCGGTCGAGCGCTGCGACGCCGACTTCTTCGGGCCGCTTGGCGAGCTCCGCCGAGGCTTCCACGCTGCCCTGTCGCAGTTGGCTAGCTCGCCTCCCGCTCCTGCCTGACGCGCTGGCCGACGACCGCACTCACTCCGTCTTGCCGCATCGAGACGCCGTAGAGGGCATCCGCGATCTCCATCGTGCGCTTCTGATGGGTGATGACGATGAGTTGTGAGGTCTGGCGAAGGTCCTCGAAGATCGTGAGCAGGCGGCCGAGGTTCGCATCGTCGAGCGCCGCCTCGACCTCGTCCATGATGTAGAACGGGCTGGGGCGGGCCTTGAAAATCGCGATCAGCAGTGCGACCGCGGCGAGCGAGCGCTCACCTCCGCTCAGCAGCGAGAGACGCTCGATCTTCTTGCCAGCCGGCTTCACGGTCACCTCGATGCCGGTCGTGAGCATGTCGTCCGGATCGGTGAGATGGATGCTGCCGGTGCCGCCAGGGAACAGGACCGGAAAGACGTTGTTGAATGCCGCACGGGTGTCTTCGAACGCGCTGGAGAAGATATCCTGCATCTTCTCATCGATCTCGTCGATGATCGTGAGCAAATCCTTGCGGGTGCCCGTGAGGTCGGTGAGCTGCTCCGTGAGGAACTTGTGGCGTTGCTCGAGAGCGGCGAACTCCTCGAGCGCGAGCGGGTTGACCCGGCCGAGCTGCCCGAGCTTGCGTTCGGCCTTCGCGAGCCGCGCTTCCTGCTCGGCGCGCACGTAACGGATGCCCACCGAAAACGCAGGAGATCCGTGCGAATCGGGCCGATCCGGGTCGATCACAGACGGCTCGTCACCGATCTCCTGCGTTTTCGGCACGGACGGGTCGGGCGACATCGGGTCGGCCGACACCAGTTGCTCCGGACCGTACTCGGCCACCAGCACGTCCTCGACGAGACCGAGTTCTTCGCCGGCACGCTCGAGCAGGCTCGAGAGGTGCAGCTTCTTCTCGTAGACCTGCATCTCCAGTCCGTGGACGCTTTCGCCGATCGCGGTCAGGCGCTCGCGCAGCGCATTCTCGCTTCGGCGCAGCTCGGCCAGCTCCTCGTTCTGCGCCGAACGCTCTGACTCGCGCGCCGCGAGTTCGAGGCGCGCCTGCGATACCGAGCGATCGACGGAGTCCAGTACGGCCGGCAGGGTGTCGATGACGGTCTGGGCGGATGCCACCTGCCGACGACGGATGACAGCTCGCCGCGCGGCCTCCTCTGCGGCCGCACGGTCGGCCTCGAGCTGTCTCTCCAGCTGTACGGCGCGCAACTGCTCGGCGCGCACGCGCTCCCTGGCCGTCTCGACCTGCAGCCGCGCCTCGACCTCGCGCTCGCGCGCCTCCTCGAGTTCGGCGAGCACACCGTCGCGCGCCGCGACATCGAGCATGGGCCTCGGACGTGAGGATGCCGTCTCCAGCTCGTGCTTCGTCCTGTCTGCCGCGGCAGCGGCATCTGCCACGGCGTCGGTCGCGAGTCCGAGGCCGCGGTCCAGGCGCTCGGCCTCCGCCTGAGCTGCCTCGACCTGCACGCGCACGCGGTTGAGCTTCTCGGTCTGGGCGGCGAGCTGCGCGTCGAACTGCCGGAGGGCGGCGAGCGCACGCGCGGACTGTTCCTTCGCGACCTCGAGGCGCCCACGCTGCTCCGCGAGGGCGAAGCGTGCCCGCTCGATGAGCGAGGTCACCTCCCGCAGTCGGTCCTGCGCGGCATCCCTGTCGGCGACGAGTTCGAGCCGAGACCGTTTGGCGCCAGAACCACCGCGCAACACGTATTCGGAGAGCACATCGCCGGCCTTGGTGATGACCGTGGTGAAGCCGCCCGACAAGCCCAGCCACGCCCCACGGGCCGCGGCGAGATCGTCCGCCACGAGGATGCCCGTCAGCAGGCTGATCACACCGGAGGGCGCCGTCACGACGCTTGCCGCCGTCACGATCCTGTCGAGGTCCGCCGGGTTGAGGACCGCCGACTCTGCGTTAGCGATCACGATCTCGACCCGCCCGAAGTCGTTGGTGCCGGAATGCTCGATGGCGTCGAAGGCCGCGTCGCGCGTCTCGGCGAGCACGGCGTCGGCGAGTGAGCCGAGGGCCGCGGCGATGGCGGCCTCGTAGCCGGGCTGAACCTGCACGTGCTCCGCGACGAGACCGCGGATGCCGCCGAGCCCGGCCGCGACGAGTGCGCTCGATCCGTCCTTCTGGTCGAGTGCGGAGGAGAGCGCGCTGGTGCGCGCCGCGAGGGCGTCCCGCTCCCGCTCGTGCCCGTGCAGCTGCTCGCGCAGTCGTTCGATCTCCGCCTCGGCATCCGTGACCTCCGCCTGGGCCGTCTCGTAGGCGGCGTCCAGATCGGTTTCGCCGGAGTCGGCGATCGCCGCATCCGTCTCCAGCTGGGCGAACTCGGCCTGGGCCTGCTCGCGGCGAACCTGGGCGGCATCGAGGGCGTTCTGCTGGCGCAACACCTCACCGCGCACGGCCGCCAGACGGGACGCCGCCGTGTCGGCCTGTCCGCGTAGCCCCGCGATCTCGAGGTCGTGGCGGGAGACGAGAGAGGACTGGTAGGCGATCTGCTCGTCCAGTCCGTCGAGGTTCGCGCGCGCGGCCGCGGTCGCCTGCTGGGCTTCCCGCCAGGCTCCCTCGGCCTGGACGACGGTCTCTGCGAGGCGCCCGGCCTCGTCCTTCGCGTCGGCGACCATCTGGCGAGTCACGCCCTGACCGACCTCCGGAGCGTCGTTCTGTTGGCCGAGCAACGCCAGCCGCTGGTTGGCGAGCGTATAGAGGCTGCGCAGGCGTTCCTGCACCGATTCCAGCCCGAAGGCGGTGCGACGCGCGAGATCGACGGCATCGCCCTCCTGCGCCTGCTCGATGTGCTGGCCCCGCAGCCTGTTCTGGTCGAGCTGCTCCTGCAGCACGATGCGCTCCGTCTTGCGTTCGCTTTCGCTGCGGCTTGCCGCGGTGATGGCTGCGCGCAGTTCGACGACCTCGTCGGCGAGGAGCCTGGCGCGGGCATCCCTGACGATCGCCGCGATCGACTGGGCCTCTTTCGCGATCTCTGCCTGGTGGCCGAGCGGCTTGAGCTGACGCCTGATCTCACCGGCGAGGTCGCTCAGTCGGGTCAGGTTGGCCTGCATGGCGTCGAGTTTGCGGATCGTCTTCTCTTTGCGACGACGATGCTTCAGGATGCCGGCGGCCTCCTCGATGAACCCTCGGCGGTCTTCCGGGCTCGCGTGCAGTACGGCGTCGAGCTGCCCCTGGCCGACGATGACGTGCATCTCGCGGCCGAGACCGGAGTCGCTGAGTAGTTCCTGCACGTCCAGGAGGCGACAGGTGTCTCCGTTGATCGCGTATTCGCTGCCGCCATTGCGGAACAGGGTGCGGCTGATCGTGACCTCGGCGTAGTCGATCGGGAGGGCGCCATCCGCGTTGTCGATCGTGAGGACGACCTCGGCCCGCCCCAGCGGCCCCTTGGTGGCCGTGCCCGCGAAGATGACATCCTCCATCTTGCCGCCGCGCAGGGTCTTGGCGCCCTGCTCGCCCATGACCCAGGCGAGGGCGTCGACGACGTTGGATTTGCCGGAACCGTTCGGGCCGACGACACAGGTCACGCCCTGCTCGAAAGCGAAAGTGGTCGGCTGCGCAAAGGACTTGAACCCCTTGAGGGTCAGGCTCTTGAGATACAAGCTGCCGCCCTTTCGTGTCGCCCGGTTGCCTGCATCTACGGTACCGGAGTGCGGCCGACAAGCCGGGCAGGCTGGGCTGCGGCTTCTCGGATGACAGGCAGGCGCTTCAGGTCCGGCGAAAGCAACGCTTAGGTCTCGATTCGTGTTCGGAACGGGACTCCGATGTAGCCTGGTCGGCTGCCCTTCCGGGTGGGCAGAGAGGCGCCACCATGACGGATTTCACGATCGAGGAGATCACGATCCCGGCAACCCTCGATACACCGGACGCCGCCGACTTCATCGCGACAGCGGAGGTGCGCAACGCCGTGGAGGCGGCCGGCTACGGCACGGACGATCTCGCGTTCTCCGCCGCCGAACTGCTCCCGGACTGGCTCGATCAGGAGTACCAGCCGAAGCGACTGCTCGCCGCGCGGGTCGACGGACGGATCGTGGCTCATGCGGTCTACGAGACGCAGCCGGACGAGGACGCCGGCACCGCGTGGCTCGACGTGAAGGTACTCCCGGAATTCCGCCGTCGCGGGATCGGCGCAGCGCTCGCCGACCGCCTGGAGGCCATCGCCGATTTCGAGGGCCGCGGCAAACGCATCGTCTACGCGGTCTCGAGGGACGGGTCGGGCGCTCGCCTTCCCTCGCCAACCGGGTTCGGCTCGGTGCCGCGCGCCAATGACGAGGTGCGGTTTCTGCTCGGACGCGGCTATGCCCTCGAGCAGGTGGAGCGCGGTAGCCGGCTCGCGCTTCCACCAGACCCTGACGACCTTGCCCGCTGTCAGGACAGTGCCGCGTCCGCCGCGGGCCCGGACTACGTCGAACATTTCTGGATCGATCACACACCGGAACGGTGGCGACGGGACATGGCACTGCTCTATACCCGCATGAGCACAGAGGCGCCGACCGCGGGCCTGGAAGAGCCGGAAGACGTGTGGACTGTCGAACGACTCGCGCTCCACGAGCGGCGCAGAGAATCGAGCCCGCGCATCCAGTTCGTCGCTGCCGTCGAGCACAGGGCAACCGGCCGACTTGCCGGTTTCACCGAGTTGTCGGCTCCCGCGGAGTTGACCCGACCGGTCAGCCAGGAGGACACGATCGTGCTCGAGGAACACCGCGGGCACCGGCTCGGCATGCTGCTCAAGGTGGCGAACCTGCGACACCTCGAGCGTGTGCGCCCTGGCCATCCGGCCATCATCACCTTCAATGCCGAGGAGAACCGCCACATGCTCGACGTCAACGAAGCCGTGGGATTCCGGCCGATCGGCTACGAGGGGGCCTGGCTGAGGGTCGTCTGACGGTCACGGATGCGCTGGCAAAACGCACAGAAGTGCGAGCCGCGATTCATGAACGACTCGCGGATGATCGGCCGACCGCACCGCGGACAGGGCTCGCCCTGTTGACCGTAGACGTTGAGCGAGTGCGAGAAGTAGCCGGACGCGCCGTTCACGTCGACGTACTGGGCGTCGAAACTCGTGCCGCCCTCGGCCAGCGCCTTACCGAGGACCAGTCTCACCTCGGCGAGCAGCGTTCTGGCGCGCGCACCGCTGAGAGTCGCTGTCGGCTGGTCGTAGTGGATGCGTGCCGCCCAGAGCGCCTCGTCGGCATAGATGTTTCCGACGCCGCTCACGAGGTTCTGGTCGAGGATGGCACGCTTCACACCGGTCCTGCGCTTTCGCAGGCCGGCCAGGAAGCGGTCGTCGTCGAACGCCGGATCGAGCGGGTCCCTGGCGATGTGCGCCACCTGGGCGGGAACCAGTGCGGCCGCGTAGCCGCGACCGCCGGCGGCACCGTCGTGTGTCGGAACCAGCTCGTCGATGGCCATCGATCCGAAGATGCGCTGGTCGACGAATGCGACGCGCAACTCACCCTGTGCCGGATGCACCAGGTCGATCCGGATACGCAGCAGCGCGTCATCCGGTTGCCGTGGGTCGCGCAGCAGCACCTGTCCACTCATGCCGAGGTGCACCACGAGCGCCTCCTCCGCCGCCTTCCCGTTCGGAAATTCAGGACTTTGGTCACTGCTGTCCGCGCTTTTCTCCGGTTTTTCGGGGTTCCCAGGAGGGTCACGCCGACCAAAGTCCTGAATTTCCGAAGGAGACAGCGGGCGGGGAACCGGCGTCAGCGGCAGCCAGAGGAACTTCCCACGGCGAACGGCGCCGAGGATGCCGCGGCCCTCGAGCCGCTCGATGAAGTCCTCGCTCGGACCGGCGTGACGTCGCAGCGAGCGCTCGTCGTACACGGCGACGGAACGGATGACGGCCCCGGTGACGACGGGTTCGAGGCCGGCCCGGACGACCTCGACCTCGGGAAGCTCCGGCACCGCTAGACGCGCACGGAGAGGATGGTCCAGGCCTCGAGCGCGGCGGCCATCTCGGCCTGCTTCTTGCTCGTGCCATCGCCCTCGGCGATGTTCGAGCCGGCGAGCGCGACGACGGCGTGGAATCGCTTCGAATGGTCGGGACCGCTGTCGGTGACCGCATAGTGCGGCAGGCCGCGGCCGAGCCGCGCCGCGAGTTCCTGCAGGCTGGTCTTCGGATCCATCGACGCGCCGAAACGGGCGGGATCGGTGAGAAGCGGTTCGATCAGCCGCAACACGAGGTCCGTCGCGGCCTCTCCCCCTGCGTCGAGGTAGGTGGCACCGATGACGGCCTCAACGGTATCGGCAAGGATGGACGACTTGTCACGACCGCCAGTGAGTTCCTCACCGCGGCCGAGGCGGATGTGCTTGCCGAGCCCGATGGTCCGCGCCACCTCGGCGAGGGCGACGGAACTCACGAGGCTCGCGCGTCGCTTGGCGAGTTCGCCCTCGTCGAGGTCGGGATTGTCGCGGTAGAGCTTGACCGTGACGGCCTGCCCGAGAATCGAGTCGCCGAGAAACTCGAGGCGTTCGTTGTGGCCGACACCGCCATGCTCGTACGCGTATGAGCGGTGTGTGAGCGCGAGTTCGAGCAGTTCCGGGCTGACATCTACCGCCAGGAACTGCTCCAGTTCGCCTCGCGTGGCACTAGTGCCAGGCACAGTGTGACTTCGCGATGACTGCAGACGAGTTAAACGTCGGCGACCTTGCGGCCCTTGTACTCCAGGTACAGAGGGGCTCCGGTGGAATCCTCGACGACCTTAGCGCGGTGCGGGAGGCTGTAGGTGACCTTGCCACCTTCGACGGTCTTCACCAGGGTGGGAGGCGTGGCCTTCCACTGAGCGCGACGCGCGCGCGTGCTCGCGCGGGACATTTTGCGCTTCGGTACTGCCATGGCTATCTCTTTTCTCTACTCGACGCTTTTCGCAGCATCGGTTACATCGTGGGTGGTTGTGCCGACCAGTTTTTCTAGCCCAGATTGGCCTTCGAGCCCCGCCAGATCACCGAGAGCTGCCCACCGTGGATCGATCGGAGTCTCGTGCTCGTGGCCCGGGTTGTCGAGCAGCCGCACCCCGCAGACGGGGCACAGGCCGAGGCAATCTTCTTGACAGACCGGTTGGAACGGCAGCGAAAGCACCACCGCATCCCTGATTACGGGTTCGAGGTCAATGGTGTCCTCGTGAACCTCGTATTCGAAAGCTTCGTCAGAAGAATACGCGAAAAGCTCCTGAAATTCGACCTGAACGGCCTGTTCGATGTCGATCAGGCATCGTCCGCACTCGCCTGCCGCCGTTCCGTCTACCTCTGCACTCACCAGGATGCCGTCGTGAAGGGACTCCATCCGGAGGTCGATCCGGAGAGCACTGCCCGCTCTCACACCGATCATGGCGTTGCCGAACTCTTCGGGAACCGTGACGTCGAGCACCCGCTCCCGCATGTCGCCGGGGCGGTGCATGAGGTCGCGAACGTCGACCGTGTATGGCGTTTTGATCACGTGAGGCACCAGAAGAGTTTAGCCGCGATCCGCGGGGTGTCGTCCAGGCGGCGTGCGCCCTGCGCGAAACGACGTGCGCGTGTCGCCGATCCGCTCAACAGGACAGGATGCCTGACAAGGCCACGCGCGTCCCGTCGAGCGGACTCGGATGAGCCCGATACGACGCCGTCAGGCGCTTTCCACCGCAGTGAAGGCCTCGTCGTAGATCGTGAGGGCCTGCGCCACCTCATCCGGCGTCACCACGCAGGGCGGCACGACGTGAATGCGGTTGTCGGAGGTGAACGGAAGCAGGCCGCGAGACATCAGCTCGGTCTTGAGGGCGGCGATGACGGCGCCAGACACGGGCTGCCTCGTCGAGGGGTCGTCGACGAGGTCGAGGGCCCAGAAGACCCCGAGGCCGCGCACCTCCCCGATCATCGGATGCTTCGCCGCGAGAGCCGCGAGCCCAGGCGCGAGGTGGTCGGCGCCGATCACTCTGGCGTTCTCGACGATGCCCTCCTCGGTCATCGCGTCGATCGAGGCGACGATGGAGGCCATGGCGAGCGGATGCCCGGAATAGGTCAGGCCGCCGGGGAACACGGTGTCGTCGAATGCGTTCGCGATCGACTCCGAGATGATCACGCCACCGGTGGGGACGTAGCCGGAGTTGACTCCCTTGGCAAAGGTCACCAGATCCGGGACCGCGCCGGATCCCTGCCAGGAGAACCACTCGCCAGTGCGCCCGAAGCCGGACATCACTTCGTCGATGATCAGGAGGATGCCATACCTGTCGGCCAGCGCGCGCACACCCTCGAGATAGCCAGGCGGCGGCACCAGAACGCCGGCGGTGCCCGGAACGCCCTCGAGCAGGATCGCCGCGATGGTCGCCTGACCCTCGGATACGATCACGCGCTCGAGGTGGTGCAGTGCGCGCTCCGACTCCTCCTCGGGCGTCGTCGCCCAGAATTCGGAGCGGTAGAGGAACGGCCCGAAGAAGTGCACATGCCCCCTGGCGAACTCGTTCGGCATCCGGCGCCAATCCCCCGTCGCCACTATCGCCGCTCCCGTGTTGCCGTGGTAGGAGCGATACTGCGTCAGGACCTTGTCGCGCCCGGTCACGAGCCGCGCCATCCGGATCGCGTTCTCGTTGGCATCCGCACCGCCGTTGGTGAAGAAGATCTTGCTGAACGGACGCCCGGCCTTCGAGAGGATGCGCTGCGCGGCCTGGCCACGCACGAGATTGGCGTGTGCGGGGGCGACCATCGTTAAGGTGTCTGCCTGGGCCTTGATGGCCTCGATGACCTTCGGATGCTGGTGCCCGATGTTCATGTTGACGAGCTGACTCGAGAAGTCGAGATAGTTCTTGCCGTCGTAGTCCCAGACGGTGCTGCCGAGACCGCCCGCGATGACGAAGGGCTTCAGTGCCCCCTGCGCTGACCAGGAGTGGAAGACGTGGGATCGGTCGAGGTCGTAGGC
The DNA here is from genome assembly GCA_025465035.1 of Microbacteriaceae bacterium. Classification (GTDB taxonomy): domain Bacteria; phylum Actinomycetota; class Actinomycetes; order Actinomycetales; family Microbacteriaceae; genus Lacisediminihabitans. Next base: position 20,194 of record JAODMH010000086.1, read on the forward strand.
GAGAACGCCATCGTGGGGAGATGGCGTCATAGGCACAGAGCCGTCGGCGGGATTTGGAGTGTTCATTTCTGCCTTGCCGTTTAAGGATGCGGGGGCCGAAACGACCCCCGCATCAGATTATCCAGGGCACCGAGCAGAAACGAGCGGGCTCGGGTCATGGGTCAGGCCTTGGCCACGATGTGTTCGCGCAGGGTCGGAATCACCGTCTCGCCGTAGACCCGGAGGGTCTCTTCCTTGTTGTCGTGCTGCAGGTACCCGGCGAACTGGTCGACCCCGAGTTCCTTGAGCGCCTTCAGCTTCTCGATGTGGTCCTCTGCGCTGCCGAGAACACAGAACCTGTCGACGATGTCGTCGGGCACGAAGGCCGTGTGGGTGTTGCCACTGCGCCCGTGTTCGTTGTAGTCGTAACCCTCGCGCGTCTTGATGTAGTCGGTGAGCGCCTTCGGCACCGAGGAGTTCTCGCCGTACTTCGCGACGATATCGGCGACGTGGTTGCCGACCATGCCGCCGAACCAGCGGTTCTGGTCGCGCATGTGTTGCCAGTCCTCGCCGATGTACATCGGGGCAGCCACGCAGAACTTGATCGAGAGCGGGTCGCGCCCGGCCTTTTCCGCCGCGTCGCGGACGGATGCGATCATCCACTCGGCGATGTCGAGGTCGGCGAGCTGCAGTATGAAGCCGTCGCCGACCTCTCCCGTGAGTTTGAGCGCGAGCGGCCCATAGGCGGCAACCCAGACCTCGAGTTCTGAGCCCTGGCTCCACGGGAACTGCAGCTGCGCCCCGTTGTACTCGACCGATCGTGAGTTGGCAAGTTCGCGGATGACGTGGATCGCCTCGCGAAGCGTCTTGAGCGTTGTCGGTGCGCCGTTCGTGACGCGCACCGCGGAATCCCCCCGGCCGATGCCGCAGATCGTACGGTTGCCGTACATCTCGTTGAGGGTGGCGTAGATGGATGCCGTGACCGTCCAGTCGCGGGTCGCCGGGTTGGTCACCATGGGGCCGACCTTCACCCGATGCGTCTCGGCCAGGATCTGGCTGTAGATCACGTATGGCTCCTGCCAGAGCAGGTGTGAGTCGAAGGTCCAGACGTGGCTGAACCCGTACTGCTCGGCGAGCTTGGCGAGGTGGACCGTGCGTGAAGCCGGCGGATTGGTCTGCAGAACTGCTCCGAATTCCATGCCTATGCCTCTTCTCTGCACGCACGCGCGGGCTTCTGCGCCCGCACGGGACGTTCGCCTCCGCGCGCGCGGGCGCATTCGTTCCAAACGGGTGCAATCGTGGGGCGGGTCATCAGATCAGGTACTGCGAGAGACCGCGCTTGACGTACCGGCCGTCGCCCTTGGTGCCGAGGTACTGGTTGTCGTCGACGATCACCTTGCCACGTGAGAGCACGGTGTCGACGTGACCGTCGATCTCGAAGCCCTCCCAGGCGGAGTAATCCATGTTCATGTGGTGGGTCTTGTCCAGGCCGATGGAGGTGTGCCCGTTCGGATCGTAGATCACGACATCACCGTCCGCGCCGGGCTGGATGACGCCCTTCTTGCCGTACATGCCGAACATGCGGGCCGGCGTGGTCGAGGTGAGTTCGACCCATCGTGGAAGCGAGATCTGCCCGTCGACGACGCCCTGGTACATCAGATCCATCCGGTGCTCGACCGAGCCGATGCCGTTCGGAATCTTGGAGAAGTCGCCAATCCCCATGTCTTTCTGACCCTTCATGCAGAACGGGCAGTGGTCCGTGGAGACCATTTGGATGTCGTTGGTGCGCAGCGACTGCCACATATGGTGCTGGTGACCCTCCTCGCGCGAGCGGAGCGGCGTCGAACACACCCACTTCGCGCCCTCGAATCCTGGTGCCCCCAACTGCTCCTCGAGCGAGAGGTAGAGGTACTGGGGGCAGGTCTCGCCGAAGACGTTCTGGCCGTTGTCGCGGGCGGCGGCGATCTGGTCGACCGCCTGCTTAGCGGAGACGTGCACCACGTAGAGCGGAGCACCGGTGAGGTTCGCGATCATGATCGCCCGGTGGGTCGCCTCCTCCTCCGCCTGCCAGGGCCGAGTGAGCCCGTGGTAGTACGGCGAGGTGTTGCCCGCTGCGAGCGCCTGCTGCACGAGCAGGTCGATGATGCCGCCGTTCTCCGCGTGCATCATGATCATGGAGCCGTTGCTCGCGGCCTTCTGCATGGCCTTGGTGATCTGTCCGTCATCGGAAAGAAAGACGCCCTTGTAGGCCATGAAGAGCTTGAAGCTCGAGACGCCCTCCGCGAGCAGCTCGTCCATCGCGGTGAGCGAGGAGTCCTGGACATCCGAGAGGATCTGGTGGAAGCCGTAGTCGATCGCGCAGTTGCCCGCGGCCTTCTGGTGCCACAGGTTGTACTGGTCGATGACGTTCTCGCCCGCGTATTGCACCACGAAGTCGACGATGCTGGTCGTTCCGCCCCAGGCGGCGGCCCGCGTCCCCGTTTCGAACGTGTCGCTCGCGAAGGTGCCTCCGAACGGCATCTCCATATGGGTGTGCGCGTCGATCCCGCCCGGGATCACATACTTTCCCGATGCGTCGATCACGGTGTCGACGTTCGCGACGAGGTCGAAGCCGAGCAGGTTCGATCCGGGTGCCAGCACAGCGGCGACCGTCTCCCCGTCGATCAGGACATCGGCCAGAGACGACCCCGTCGAGTTGACGACGGTTCCGTTCGTAATGAGGGTCTTCATTGCACTCTCCTATCGCATCTGCGAGATCTCGCTGCGGCCCCGGACTGTCATCAAGGCTTGGTGATCGACGTGTAGGACTCCGGACGGCGGTCACGGTAGAACTGCCAGTCGTTGCGGACCTTGCGGATCATGTCGAGATCGAGGTCGCGGATGACGATGTCTTCCGTCTCACCGCTCCCGTACTCGCCGACCAGGTTGCCCTGTGGATCGACGAACTGGCTGTGTCCGTAGAACGTCACCGCCAGGTCGCCGTACTCGTTGTCCTCGGTTCCGACGCGGTTGGGCGCGGCGACGAAATAGCCGTTCGCTCCCGCGGCGGCCGGCTGCTCGATCTCCCACAGCCGGTTGGAGAGGCCCGGCTTGGTGGCGTTCGGGTTGAAGACGATCTGCGCCCCGTTCAGCCCGAGTTCGCGCCATCCCTCAGGGAAGTGACGGTCGTAGCAGATGTAGACCCCGATGGGTCCGACAGCCGTGGTGAAGACCGGATAGCCGAGGTTTCCCGGACGGAAGTAGAACTTCTCCCAGAACTTGTCGAGGTGAGGAATATGGTGCTTGCGGTACTTGCCGAGGATGGTGCCATCGGCATCCACGACGACGGCCGTGTTGTAGTACACGCCCGGCATGTCCTCCTCGTAGATCGGAAGGACCATGACGAGGTTGAGCTCTTTGGCGAGCGCGGCGAAGCGCTGCACGATGGGCCCGTCGGCCGGTTCGGCGTAGTCGTAGTACTTCACGTCTTCGGTGATTCCGAAGTAGGGGCCGTAGAACAACTCCTGGAAACAGATGACCTGCGCGCCGTCGGCGGCCGCATCGCGCGCGAACTGCTCATGTTTGGCAAGCATGGATTCTTTGTCGCCGGTCCAGGTCGTCTGGGTGATCGCTGCGCGTACGACGGTCATCGTGAATCCTCCATAGCCATCCGTTTTGTTATTGTGCGCCGTAAACATTTCCCTTATGTTTCTGTTTATGACGTTGGCGTAAACATAGATGCGATTCGGAAACAGATCAATGATTGACAGTTCGGGCTCCGTGTGAAGGCGATCGCTTCGGCAGTCGAAGAGCCGACCCCACACGGCATTGCCGCGGCTGTCGCTCGCCTCATCACGTCCGGCGATCTCGCCCCAGGAGACCGTCTGCCGACGGTCCGCGAACTCGCCGCCGACCTCGGGGTGAGTCCCGCGACCGTCAGCCATGCCTGGCAGGCGCTCTCGAGCGTCGGCCTGATCGTCTCCCGCGGCCGTAGCGGAAGCTTCGTGATGGCAACCCCGCGCCGCTGGCTGCCGCCGCGATTCCAGGGGCTGGCCGGCCAGCTCGAAGCGACGCGACTCGACCTCTCGACCGGCACCCCCGATCCGGAACTGCTGCCTGCCCTCGGACCGGCCCTCTCCCGGGTATCGATGCGCGCCGGAACTGTCAGCTACCTCGACCAGCCGGTCATCCCTGAGCTCGAGACCGTGCTGCGCGCCACCTGGTCCTACGACGTCGAGGCCGTCACGGTCGTCGACGGCGCGCTCGACGGACTCTCCCGCGCGATGGAGATCGCGGTCCGGTTCGGCGACAAGGTGGTGGTCGAAGACCCGGGATTCCCGCCCATCTTCGATCTGCTCGACCACTTCGGCGCGGTGCGGGTGCCGGTCGGCCTCGATGAGGACGGGATGCGCCCCGACCTGCTGGAGGAGGCCCTCAAGCTGCGTCCGACGGTGGTGGTGCTCCAGCCCCGTGCTCAGAACCCCACGGGCCGGTCGCTCACCAAGGATCGCGCGCAGCAGCTGGCACAGATCATCCGCCGTAGCCACCACGCCAGCGAGGCCATCGTGATCGAGGACGACCACTCAGGGGAGATCTCTGCCGCCCGTGACGTGAGTCTCGGCGGATGGATTCCGGAACAGGTGCTGCACATCCGCAGTTTCTCGAAGTCGCACGGACCCGACCTCAGGATCGCGGCGATCGGCGGTCCGACGGAACTCATCGAGCAGCTGGTCGCGCGGCGCATCCTCGGTCCTGGCTGGACCTCACGGATGCTGCAGACCATGCTGCACGACCTGCTCACGGATTCGACCTCGGTCTCGGAAGTGAACGACGCGCGCCGGGTCTATCGCGCCCGTCAGCGCAGACTCTCGGAGGCGCTGGCGGCCAACGGCGTCGCTCTGCCGCCATCCGACGGCATCAACACCTGGTTGCGGGTGGCAGACGAGCGTGCGGCCGTCGTGCAACTCGCGGCCGCCGGCATCCGCGTCGCCGCTGGCACGGCATTCCAGGCTACCCAGGCCGGAGGGTTCGTGCGGGTGACCGCAGGCCTCGTGCGCAACGACTTCGACTCGGTCGCCGCCCACCTCGCCGCGGCAGCCCGGGCGTAGCGCGCACGCCTGTCTGAGTCCGGCCGCTCAACAGGACAGGTCCGCGGGCGCAGACCGCCGGTCCTATTGGCGGGCGGCTCGGGCCAAAAGCATCCTGTTGACGGAAGCGGGAGCGGAGGGAGGACGGGAGGGCCGGCACGCCCCGGAACGCATAGGATTAACTCACAGGCCCCTGCACCGGATGTGGTGCGGTTTCGTCGGCCCCTGATCTGGGGCTCACAGGTCTTCCGAGCCGGTAGCGCTCCCATTTCGCCAGCCAGCACCCGGAGGACCATTGTCAAGCCTGCCCCGCATCCTCGCCGTCGGCGTCATCGTCGCGATCGGCCTGAGCGGCTGTGCGACGACCAGCGCCACGTCGACGACACCGTCATCCGCAACCCCCACCTCGACGACCCTGGACAACTGCGGCACGACAGTACGGGTGCCGGCCGTTGCCCCGAAGCGGGTGATCACCATCAAGTCGACCTCCACCGAGATGCTGCTCGCCCTCGGCCTCGGTGACAGGATCGTCGGTACTGCATTCCAGGACGGACCGGTCCCGGCGCAGTGGAAGGCCGCGGCGGCAAAGCTGCCGACGCTCTCTCCGCAGGTTCCGTCGCAGGAGGTCGTTCTCGCCTCGGAGCCCGACCTGATCTATGCGGGCTGGGAGTCCAACTTCTCGGCCGACGGCGCGGGAACGCGGTCGGATCTCGCCGCGCTGGGCATCACGACCTACGTGTCACCGGCCGCCTGCAAGGAGGTCGGCTACCAGCCGACCAGGCTCAGCTTCGCCAACATCTTCCAGGAGATCGGAGAGGTCGCCTCGATCTTCCACGTCTCCGACACGACACTGCTGACCGCGCAGCGGAAGCAGCTGGCGGGGATCCAGAAGGACAAGCGCGGACTGACCGCCCTCTGGTACTCCTCCGGCTCCAGCACGCCATACGTCGGTGCCGGCATCGGCGCACCTCAGCTCGTGATGGACACCATCGGTCTGAAGAACATCGCGGCAAGCGTCAAAGACACCTGGGCCTCGTTCAACTGGGAGAGCATCATCAACGCGAACCCCGACGTGATCGTGCTCGTGGACGCTTCCTGGAACACGGCGGCGACAAAGATCGGCATGCTGGAGGGCAATCCGGCGACGGCAAACCTCGATGCCGTGAAGAACCACCGTTACATCACGGTGCCATTCGCCGCGAGTGAAGCCGGGGTGCGCACAGTCTCGGCGGCGGCCGATCTCGCGACTCAGCTCGCCGCGCTGAATCTCACGTAGTGCCCGCGAGACGGGCGGGCAGAGTCGCGGTGACTGGGGCGGTCCTCGCGGTCGTACTGCTGCTCTCGGTCACCTTCGCGATCACCATCGGACCATCGAATATCACGCCGGTGGAGGTGTGGGGTTCCGTGCTGCATCACCTCGGGCTGGGCGACAGCCCGCTCAGCCTGCTCCGCGACGGAATCGTGTGGCAGCTGCGGTTGCCGCGCGTGCTGACGGCCGCCGCGGTCGGGGCCGGCCTCGCGGTCAGCGGCGCCGTGATGCAGGCCATCACCCGTAATCCGCTGGCCGATCCCTACCTGCTCGGGCTGTCATCCGGCGCCTCCCTCGGCGCGGTCGCGGTCCTGCTGCTTGGCATCGCGATCCTGCTCCCCGTCGCGGCATTCCTCGGTGCGATGCTCGCCCTCGGGCTGACCCTGCTGCTCGCCTCGTCGCTCGGCCGCATCACACCGTCGCGAACGGTGCTTGCGGGCCTCGCGGTGTCGGCGCTCGCCTCCGCGATCACGAGCCTCGTCATCTTCTGGACGGTCACCGGAGACTCCTACCGTGAGATTCTCAACTGGCTGCTCGGTTCGCTGGCCGGCGCGCGATGGCCGGCCGTCGAGATCGCATTCGCCGCCATCCTGCTCGCCGGGCTTCCGATCATGCTGAGCGGCCGCATCCTCGACGCCTTCGCCTTCGGCGACACGTCGGCGGCGGCGCTCGGAATCAACGTGAACCGTACCCGTTGGACATTTCTCGCCGCCACGGCCCTGCTGACCGGTGCCATGGTCTCGGTGAGCGGCTCCATCGGCTTCGTCGGCCTGATTCTGCCGCACGCGGTGCGATTGCTGGTCGGCCCGCGGCATCGCGCACTGCTGCCGCTGTCCGCTGTTGTCGGGGCCATCTTCCTGATCTGGGCGGATACCGCGGCCAGGTCGGTCTTCGAACCGCGCGAGCTGCCGGTCGGCATCGTGACCGCCATCATCGGCGCGCCCATTTTCGCGATTCTGCTCACCCGCCGACGGAGCGAAGCATGAGCGGCGGACTGGATGCCTCCCGCATCGATGTCCGCATCGACGGCAGGCTCATCGTGGACGGGGTCGACTGCACCGTCGCGCCCGGCACGTTCTCGGCGCTGATCGGCCCGAACGGCGCGGGCAAGTCGACCCTCCTGCGAGTGCTCGCCGCCGTCGAACGGCCGGAACGGGGAAGCGTCGAATTCGGTGGAGACGAACTCTTCGGACTGCCCCGTCGACAGCGCGCCCGGGTGGTGAGTTTCGTCGAACAGGACTCCTCGACAGAGCTCTCGCTGACGGTTCGGGACGTCGTGGCGCTCGGCCGCACACCTCACCAGCGCCTGTTCTCCGACCCGAGCGCGGACGACGATGTGATCGTCGCGATGGCCATCGAGGCGGCCAAGGTCGGCTCACTCGCCGAGCGGGACGTGACCACCCTCTCCGGCGGTGAGCGGCAGCGGGTGATGCTGGCCAAGGCCCTCGCGCAACAGCCCAGGCTCCTGCTGCTCGACGAACCGAGTAACCATCTCGACATCGCCGCGCAGCTGTCGGTCCTCGGCCTGCTCCGCACGCTCGCGGAGTCCGGGGTCACCGTACTCGCGGCCCTGCACGACCTCAACCTGGCCACCGCGTATTGCGACCATGTCATCGTGCTGCGGGGCGGCCGCGTGTTCGCCGCGGGCGCGACATCCGCGGTTCTCACTCCCGCGCTGCTGAGCCAGGTCTACGGCGTCCGCGCGACGGTGCTCGAACATCCCAGGACCGGCCGGCCGCTCGTCGCCTTCAGCCCACTCGACTGAACGGGCCAAGCACCAGGGCCCAGATGGATGGCGGGCTCAGGACGGCGCGCACCCGCTCCGGCCGCGCGGCAATCGAGCGGAGCGTCCGGACGATCGTGCGCGTGTCGGCCTCCGCCTCCGGATAGACGCTGGCGCCGGGGCTGTAACTCTCGCGTTCTACCGCGTCTATCAGCCGGGAGAGCGCGACATCCTCCGCGAAGACGCCGTCACCGAGCAGCAGACGCACTTCTCGCGGGGTCGCCGTGTCGGGAACGTCCTGGTCGAGATCTTCCGCCGTCTGCAGCACCTCCCGCCAGGCGGCGAGCGGGGTCGCGGTGCCGCGCCGAAGATCGCGCAACCGCACACGCCGCTGGGTGAGGCGCACGAAGGCGGGAACCAGAAGCCCCAGGATCACCACGACGACCACCAGCAACGCCCATAGCCAGCCGGCGAGGGCGGAGCTCGCCGATGCGCCGGCGCCGAGGGGATTGGTCGTGTCGCCCCTGACCGGTCCGCCGGAAGCGGATGGTGCCGGCGTGGCAGCACCGGAGGGGACGGGGTTGGGAGTGTTGACGGGGATCGGCACGCCGGCGGCATTCTGGTCGGCGTATGACGGCACGGTACCGCGACCGACCGTCGGCTCGAACCGGGTCCAGCCGATGCCCTCGAAGTACAGCTCGGGCCAGGCGTGCAGGTCGTGCGACCCGACCTGGAAGGCGGTTTGCCCGTTGACCGGCTGGTCGAGTTGTGTGCCAGGGAGGAATCCGACGGCGACACGGGAGGGGATGCCGAGGCTGCGCGCCATGACAGCCATCGCCGAGGCGAAGTGGATGCAGTAGCCCGACTTGGCCGTGAGGAACTGTGCGATGACCTTCATTCCCGTGCCGTCATATCCCTTGTAGACGGGTGCGGTCTCTGAGTATGCGAAGTTGCCGTCATGGAAGTAGGACTGCAACAGGAGGGCCTTCTCATAGTTGCTGGCGGCGCCTCCAGCGACCTCGTTGGCCGTACTGCTGATGATCTTCGGCAGGTCGATGGGGAGGGCGAGATAGCGTTCGAAGCCGCCGGGCACGCTCGTGCCGGCGGCTTCCAGCTGGGCGGGGGTTGGCGAGATCGTCAGACTGGACGCCCGATAGACCTCGCCCTGCGCCGTGCCGTTCGTGCTCTTCACCGTCAGCCCCGCGGAGTCCCAGTACCAGTTACCGACCAGGCCGACGACGCTGGTCGACGGATAGGGAATGGGCAGCCACGGGCTGGTCAGGTTTTTGATCTGCAGGTTGGTGGTATCCCGTGTCGTGGCCACGTCGCGGGCGAGCCCGGGAGGACTGCCGATCTTGGCCGGCGTGTTGCGGGTATTGAGCTGAAACGCGCTCGGACCCCAGTCGGAGCCGCTGAAATCCTCGATGCTCACGAGCCGCAGGTAGTGTGGCGCGCCGGATTGGCTGCTGTAGTCGAGCACCGTGTGCTCGGTGGCCCGGCGCAGATCGTCGCCGAGGGACAGGACGGGATTCACGCCGGTGCCGAACCCGGTTGAGCCCCCCTCCGCCGGGCTCGTCGGCGGCAGGAGGAGCGGCAGCACGAGCGTCCCGACTATGACGGTGCCGGCCATGGCGAGGGAGAAACGTGTCTGAGGCCGGTCGGAACCGGCGCGCAGCAGAAGCAGGAACGCGAGGGCAGCGAGCACGAAGAGGACCGGGTCGGTCGTGTCGATCGAGACGACACTCGGTGCGGCGAGCAACACGAGCAGGGGGATGCCCGCGAAAGCGGGCGCGCGGAACGAGATCGCGAGGGCGTCGGCCACGATTACGATCGCGCCGACCCCCAGGCAGAGGACGAACATGATCGGGGTGTCGACCACCGCCGGCAGGGACTGTCGATTGATCGACAGAGCCGCCGCGTCGGCGATGCGTCCCCAGGCCGTCCAGGTGTCGGCCGTCGGCACCAACCCGACGAAAGCGGTGCCGGGGGCGAAGACGTCGGTCATGACCAGGAGAAGGGCGATCGCGGACGCGATCGGGGCGAGGAAGGGGCGGCGGCTCAGGTAGCGCACGAGCGCGGCGACGCCCAACAGCACGACCACCAGCAGCACGAGTCCGAACCACCACGCCGCGCCCTGCAGAAAGACGTGCAGCCCGGCAAGCAACACCAGGACTACAACGAGCAGCGCCACGCTCACCCGCCATTCGCGCCGGTTGCCGACGCGCCTGGCCGGCTCAGGCGCGGCCACGGTTGGCTTCCTGCTCCGCCTCGGCGGCCATCCAGGCGAACTCGACGGAGGCCCGACGGTCGACATCGACGCACATCCATCCGGCCGCACGAAGGGCGGTCGCGGATTCGGCGCTCGACGGTGCGACGAGGAACGCGACCGCGAGATCGAACGAACGGCGCTGCGCGACCAGCCGTTCGAGGGTGCCGGAATCGGCATCCGAGATCACGGCGAAGATGGAGCCCTGTGAGCGATCGGGCCGTTCGGAGTTGCGCAGCAGCGACAGCGGGGCGGAAGGGGTGTCGACCAGGTCTACCGCGGCAAGGCTCTCCAGGAACTCTTCCGGGCGTTCGATGCCGGCCAGCTGCGCCGGACCCGTCTCGATCACCTGCACCAGCGCTCCACTGCGCTGGAGATGCAACCCGAGGGAGGCGACCAACGCGACGGCCCACTCGAATGACTGGCTTTCGACATCGCCGGATTCGAGAACCCGCGAGGCATCCCGGTAGTTCCGGCGCTGGGTGTCGAATACGATCCGCGCCTCGGCGTGGCTGCGCTGTTCCTCCTGGCGCACCATGAGCTCGCCGTGGTGAGCGGACGCCCGCCAGTGAACCCTGCGGATCGCATCGCCGCGGCGATACTCCCGGGTCATCAGATCGTCCTCGCCGCCGAGTGCACGACGCTGGACAACACGGCTCGGACCCTCATCGTCCGCGACGGCGACGACATCGTCGGAGAGCGGCACCACATCCGGGGTAACGATCAGAGTCTGTGGCCTGCCGACCGCCAGGGCGCCGTCGGCCAGGCCGAACGGGTCGGAGAAATCGACGAGCATCGGGCCGACCTCGAAGATCCCGCGCCTCGGCGGCACTACCTCGTAGCGGTGCCGGAGCACGGCGCTCCTGGTCGATTCCCGGGGCTGCAGCCGGAGGGGCGCCGTGGCGTACGGTTCCCACGGCAGGCTATCCCGCCAGTTCGCGTCGACGATCGAGGCGGGTGCCAGGTTGGTCACCTCGACGCTGACGACGGTCGGGTGCCCCGCACCGACAGCGGACGGCGAAAAGCTGCGCGCAACCAAGAGCGGCACCCGCCGCCAGCGCACGAACGCCAGCGCGAGCAGGGGCAGAAGTGCGACGAAGCAGCCCAGATAGAGCAATTCGCGCCGGCCGAGCCAATACGAGGCCAACACGGCCACTAGGCCGAATACCAGGAGAGACCAGCCGCGCCTGGTGAGGCGTGCTACGCGTGTGGAATGTCTCCGCCTGGATCGCCGTGGCATTGCAGCACTCAGACCGGGCCAACAGTGCCCAGCGGTACCGGGGTCGCCGCGACGATCCGGGAGATGATGTCGGACACCGCGCCGGAGGCGAATGGGTTGCCGTTGCCGGAGATGCGATTGGTGGGGATCAGCCGGTGTCCGAGCACCGGAACGGCGAGGGCGTCGATGTCGTCGGGGAGTACGAACTCGCGTCCGTCGAGCGCCGCGCGCGCCTTCGCCGCGCGTACGAGTTGGAGGGTGGCCCGAGGGCTCGCACCCAGTCGCAGGTCGCGGTCGCGGCGGGTGGCCTGGGAGATGCTCACCGCGTACTGTTCGACGGCCCAGGAGACGAAGACGTTGCGAACGGATTCGATCATGCCGATGAGTTGCACCGTGCTCACGACCGGCTGGAGTTCGTCGAGCGGGCTGGCTGTCTCGCGTCGGCGCAGCATTGCGAGCTCCGCCGCGTCATCCGGGTAGCCCATCGAAATTCGCGCCATGAAGCGGTCGCGCTGTGCTTCCGGAAGGGGATAGGTCCCCTCCATCTCGACTGGATTCTGCGTCGCGATGACAGTGAACGGCGAGGCGAGCACGCTCGTGACGGCGTCAACGGTCACCTGTCCCTCCTCCATGCTCTCGAGCAGGGCGGACTGGGTCTTGGGGCTCGCGCGGTTGATCTCGTCGCCGATCACGATGTTCGCGAATATCGGTCCAGGTTTGAACTCGAACTCGTGCTCGGCCTGGTTATAGATCGATACTCCGGTGATGTCGGACGGCAGAAGATCGGGGGTGAACTGGATGCGGCTCACCGTGCAGTCGACCGACTTGGCGAGGGCGCGCGCCAGCATGGTCTTGCCGACACCCGGCACATCCTCGATCAGAAGATGCCCCTCTGCCAGCAGCACCGTGAGCGCCATCTGCACCGCGTCGCGTTTGCCGTCGATCACGGTTTCGATGCTGCGAAGGATTTCGCTGCTGTGGCGATAAAAATCGTCCGCAGCCATCGCACCACCGTCAGAACTTTTCACCGTCGTGCCTCACTGAGAATTCCGCTGCCTCCCGTGAGTCTGCCAGATAACAGCTGGATAACGGCCGTGGAGTTTGCCGAATCAACATGGACGTTGCGCAGACAACCGCTGACCATCTCCGCGCTAGCGTTGCTCTGGTGAAAATCACTGTTCTTTCTGGCGGCGTCGGGGGTGCCCGTTTTCTTCGCGGCCTGCGCGAGCATCTTCGACTGACCCGGCCCGACGGGGGTAGCCCAGCCACGACGACCGCGGTGGTCAACACGGGCGACGATATGTGGCTCACCGGGCTCAGGATCTCGCCGGACCTCGACTCGATCATGTACACGCTCGCTGGCGAGAACGATGAGCAGCGCGGCTGGGGCCGACTGGGTGAGACCGAGCGCGTCAGCGGCGAACTGCGCGCCTATGGCATCGGCTGGCCGTGGTTCACCCTCGGTGATCTCGATCTCGGCACTCACATCACCCGCAGCCACTATCTTCGTTCCGGCCTTCCACTGAGCGAGGCGACCGCGCGCATCACCTCGCGATGGGACCTCGGGGTGACCCTGATCCCGGCGACCGACGACGAGGTGGAGACCCAGGTGGTCGTCGACGGCGGTTCGATGCACTTTCAGGAGTGGTGGACGCGGCATCGCGCCACCCTCGCTGCCCGCTCGTTCGTGCAGGACGGGGTCGACACCGCGCGACCGGCGCCGGGTGTGATCGAGGCGATCGAGGACGCCGATGTGGTGGTGGTGGCACCGTCGAACCCTGTCGTCTCGATCGGCACGATTCTGGGCATCCCCGGCATTCGGGATGCGGTCGCGAGGACATCAGCGAGCGTCGTCGGAGTCTCGCCGATCATCAACGGCGCCGTCGTTCGTGGCATGGCCGATGCCTGCCTGTCCGCCATCGGGGTCGAGACGTCGGCTCTCGCCGTGGCGGAGCACTATGGCGCCCGCTCGCAAGGCGGAATCATCGACGCCTGGCTCATCGATGAGTCCGACGATGCACAGCTGGATGCGCTTGCCGCCGCGGGCATCCGCGCTTCAGCCGTGCCGCTGTGGATGCGCGACCTCGAGTCGAGTGCACGACTGGCCGGCGACGCCATCGCCATCGCCCAACGGTGAACCGAGCCTCGGCCTAATCGAGGGCCGAGCGGGTCCGCACTCCGATCCTGGCACCGAGCGATCGTAACCGCTCGAGGGTGTCGACGTCGTTGCGAAGACCGGAGTCGACCGGGATGTCCAACGACACGTAGCCCGCGGCGCTGTGAGCGGCATTGGAGCCAGGACCGAAGGCCGCCGAATGGACCGCGCCCGCCGTCGCCGTAATGAGCACGGTTCCCGTGCCCTCGGCATCCGGAACCATCGCGAGACCGTAACCGCGCGCCGCCTCGAGCGCCGCCTCCAGTTCGTCCGGGGTGAGAGCCGGCAGATCGCCGAGCAGCACCGCGAGGCCACTGGCAGTCCCGATCGACTTGGTGGCCATCGCCATGCCGTGCGCTATCGCCGCGGTGAGCCCGGCGGGATTCTCCTCGACGAGAACGGATGCACCGATTTGGTCGAAGACGCGGGATGCCGCCTCGCTCGTCACCACGACGACCCTCACGACACCCGGCGTCGCCAGCACCGCGTCGACGGTATCGAGGGCCATCGCCAGCGCGAGCTCGGAGTGGTCGCCGTCGCCGAAACGGGATTTCGCGTCCCGGGTTCCCTTGACCGGCACGACGACGACCCACTCCGTCGTCGACCGCCGCTCATGCGTCAGTCGCACGGAGCCTCACTCACGGGCGACCCTCCCGGCTTCGAAGCCCTGCTGCCAGGCTTCATCCGTGCCCAGCCGGAACATGTCCATGTCGGCCCGACGGATGAGCGATCGGGCGCCAAGCGCGTCCGCATCGAGCAGATGCGACAGCCCGCGCACCACCGCGACCGGGAGACCGTCGCTCTTGCGCTTGACCAGGTCCGCGGCGGCCGATATCTCATCGCCAACCGCGGGAGCCGTCACGTCGAGTCGGCGCCCCTGCGTGTCCCGGGTGCCTCGCAGGTCCTCGAGAACGCGCACTCCGCTCGAACCGATCGCGACATCCGTCTGCCCCTCGCGCCATGGGCGACCGAGGGTGTCGGTCACGATGACGCCAAGGCGCAGGCCGAAGCGCCGTTCGAGCACTTCGCGAAGGCGGCGAGCCGAGGCATCCGGATCCACGGGAAGGAGAAGCACAGTGCCATCGGGCGTATTGCTCGAATCGACGCCTGCGGCGGCGGCGACGATGCCGAGACTGTTCTCCACGATGCGTGTCACGCCGCCGGGATGTACGCGCGTCGCGACGATGCGCACAGTCTCATCGGTGATGGCCTGCTCGCGGTCGGCGGCCAGAACGACGCGGCCCTCGGCTTTGGACACGATCTTGCTCGTGACGGCCAGGATGTCGCCGTCCTCGAGCGTCCCGTCCACTGCATCGCCGATGATCGCGGCGATGTCGTCGCCGTCGACGATCTCCGGGATACCCCCAATGGCCCACACGGTCAGCATCAGCGCACCAGTCTCGGCAGCACATCGCGCGCGAAGACGTCGATCCACTCACGCTGGTTGCGTCCGACATTGTGCAGGTAGACGCGGTCGAAACCGAGGTCGAGATAGCGCTGGATGAGGGCGCGATGGGCGTCGGGATCCTCGGACACCAGCATCCGCCCCTCGAAGTCCTCCTGGCGCACCAGACGAGCCAGCTGTTCGAACTCGAACGGCGAGCGGATGTCGGAACGCGGGAACCGCATGCCGCCGTTCGGCCATTCGGTGATCGCGTTCGTCATGGCCTCCTCGTGGGTCGGCGCCCAGCTGAGGTGGAGGCGCAGTACCTTGGTGCCCGCTTTCCGTCCAGCTTCGCGCACACCATCGTCGAAGCGCGAGAGCAGGCTGGCGATCTTGTCGATCGGGGCACCGTCGACGATGATCCCGTCGACGGTCCGGCCCGCGCGCTTCGCGGTGACCGGGCCAGAGGTGGCGACCAGGATCTCGGGCGCTGTCTCTGGCATCGTCCACAGCCGGGCGGACTCGAGGGTGAAATACTGCCCGCTGTGCTTCACATCGCGGCCGGCGATGGATGCGCTGAACAGCTTATTGATGACTTCCACCGCCTCGAACATCCGGTTGATCCGCTCCGCCGTCTCTGGCCAGTAGGTTCCGGTGATGTGCTCATCGATGGCCTCGCCGGAACCGACGCCAAGCCAGTGCCTGCCGGGGTACATCGCCGAGAGTGTCGCGCTCGCCTGAGCCACCATCGCCGGATGCCAGCGGAAGGTGGGCACGGTCATGCCCGTTCCCAGGTCTCCCGTGGTGGTCTGCCCGAGGGCCCCCAACACGTTCCAGACGAAGCTCGCCTCCCCCTGTCGCGGTACCCACGGCTGGAACCTGTCCGCCGCCATGATGCCGCTGAAGCCGCGCTGTTCGGCGTACGCGCTCAGCGCGAGCGCCTCGGTGGGGTGGAACTGCTCCAGCATGGCGGCGTAGCCGATGGCGGGCGGGGTGGGAGGCATGACTCCATTCTGTCGAATCGAGGTTACGGACGGCCAACCCTCATGGGCCGGGAATGAGTGCGATCAACGCCTAGGTGGCTTTGACCAGTTCGATGAGCAGCGTCGCCGAGACCGGCTGAAGACCGCCCGCAAACGGGCTGATGGTGAGCGCCATGGGGCTTCCTATCGGATTTCTCACGGTGAGGACCGCGTTCGCCGTCACGCTCTGCACGAGCGCGATCAACGTGATCTGGGAGGTGCCCGTTGAGCGGCCGACAACGGTGTAAGCGAGCTCAAAGCCGTCGAGGGTCAGGACGAGTTGACCGGGCTCGGTGACCGGAACCTGGAACGACACCCGATAAATCCCTGGTACGACAAGGTCGAACATGCTCGGTCCGAGTCTCACGATGTCGCTGCTCGTGCTTGGACCGTCTTGGGGAAACTGCACGTCGGTGCCGCCAGGCACTGTGGCAGGGTTGTCGCTTGGCATGAGCGCGAAGAATTCCGCCGCCACGCCCGATCCCGTCGCTCCCGCGGCGCCGGCGGGCCCCATCGGGCCGGCGGCTCCTGTCGGGCCGGCGGGACCAACGGATCCCGCCTGGCCGTTCGCCCCTGTGCCGCCCTGGGCGCCGCTTGCGCCGGTCGCGCCCGCTGCGCCCTTTTCGCCAGCGGTGCCCGCAGCGCCTTGCGGTCCCGTGCCGCCCGCCACACCCGCTGCGCCTGCTGAGCCGGTGGCGCCAGGCGCACCGGTTGGACCGACGGGACCCACCGGACCCCTGAGTCCGGTAACGCTCGGCGGTGCACACGCGGTAAGTGAAATCACCAAAGCCAACGACGCGATACCGAGGGATACCTTTGATGACGTTTTCATGCCCCACCTTTGGGTTGAGAATTATTAGCCGAATCCTATGCCTCGGTCGGCATGCACGCCGGAGCCTTCGTGCGCGCGTCACCGCGCCGTCTAGCCGGGCTACTGCCCAGCGCCGGTTCTCAGAGCGCGCGCAGCCGCGGTGCCAGGTCGCGCTCGAACAGCTCGAGGAACCGTCGCTGGTCGTGCCCCGGCGCGTGGAAGACCAGGTGGTTCAGCCCGGCATCCACATACTTCTTGATGTCAGCGACGACCTCGTCCGGGTCGGAGCCTACGATCCAGCGGGAGGCGATCTGCTCGATGGCCAGGGCATCCGCGGCCCGCTCCATCTCGATCGGGTCGGTGATGTCGTGCTTCTGCTCCTTGCTCAGGGCGAGTGGCGCCCAGAAGCGGGTGTTCTCCAGCGCGGTCTCGTACGAGGTGTCATAGGAGAGCTTGATCTCGATCATCCGATCGATGGCCTCTGGCGAACGTCCGACCTTCTCTGCGCCGTCCTGCACGGCCGGGATGAGCTGCTCGGTGTAGAGCTCCATGCCCTTGCCGGAGGTGCAGATAAAGCCGTCGCCCTCGCGCCCGGCATAGCGGGCCACGAGCGGGCCACCGGCGGCGATGTAGACCGGGATGGGCGACGAAGGACGGTCGTAGATGGATGCCCCGTGGGTGGAGTAGTACTCGCCGTCGAAGTCGACGCGATCCTCCGTCCAGAGCTGGCGCATCAGGCGGACGGCCTCACGAAGCCGGGCGAAGCGCTCCTTGAACTCCGGCCAGTCCTGCTCACCCGCACCGCGGAATCCGGTGGCGATCTCGTTGAGCGCCTCGCCGGTGCCGACGCCGAGCATGATGCGCCCGGGGTAGAGGCAGCCCATGGTGGCGAAGGCCTGCGCGATCACGGCGGGGTTGTAGCGGAACGTCGGCGTCATCACCGAGGTGCCGATCTGCACGGTCGTCGTTCGTTCGCCCACCGCGGCCATCCAGGCGAGTGAGAACGGTGCATGCCCGCCCTCGTGCCGCCACGGCTGGAAGTGGTCGCTCACCGCGACGCTCTCCATGCCGTGCGCCTCCGCGGCGACCGCGATCTCCACCAACTCGCGTGGGTCGAACTGTTCCGCGGATGCCTTGTAGCCGAGTTTCAGGGGAAGCATGGGGTCCTTTCGCGCTGCTCCAACGCTACCGCCGAGCGCGGAGGTGTCCGTGCGGAACAGCCCGGCGAAACGAGCGCTCTATAGGCCATGACGGTGAATTCACGAGGCACGCCCCTCAGCGGCGAGGGACAGGCTTCTGCGTGTGGCGTCCGCGCGGCGGAACTGGACTAGCGCGTTGCCGGCGATTGCAGGAACTGGGCGACGGCCCTGGGCACGTAGGGACTGACATCGCCGCCGAGCGATGCGACCTGCCGCACGAGGGAACTCGAGACGTGAGCGTGGGCCGGGTCCGGCAGCATGAAGATCGTCTCGACGCCTCCGAGGTTGCGGTTCACGATCGCCATCGGAGTCTCGTAGGCCACATCCACCTGAGAGCGCACACCCTTGACCAGCACGCTCGCGCCGACCTCCGTGCAGTAGTCGACCAGCAGGCCGACGCTCCATGACGTGACGAGAATGTTGTCTGGCAGGCCGGCATCCACGATCGACTTCTCGATCAGCGCGACCCGCTGCGCCACCGGGAGCAGTGCGGTCTTGGCGGGATTGTGTACCACGAGCACATGCAGCTGGTCGAAAATGCCGGCAGCTCTCTCGATGACATCGATGTGACCCAGGGTGACCGGATCGAAGGAACCAGGGACGACAGCGATCCTGCTCATAGCTCGAGACTACGGCACCGATGTTACGAATTTGTGACCGTTACCTTTTCGGCCGGCGACCGCTGATCGCGGCATCCGTCCCGCTGTCGCCCCACCACTTGCGGAGGATGACTCCGGCGCGCCGGCGCGGAAACACCCCCGGGCGCGGCGAGCCGTCCTCCGCAACTGCATCGCGGGCGGGGCTAACCGCCTAGTTCTTCGCGAGGAAGTCCCTGCTCGTCTCATCGAGGCGGCGCTCCAGCGCGGTTCGGAGCGCCGGATGCGCGGCCAGATCGGGATCGTCAGTGAGCACTCCCTGCGCGACAGCCCTGGCCTCAGTGATGAGCTCGCCATCCTTCGCCACTCGCAACAGGCGGAGGGATGACCGCCCGCCTGACTGAGTACTGCCCAGCACATCGCCCTCCTGCCGCAGTTCGAGATCCTTCTGCGCGAGCTCGAACCCGTCGAGGGTGGAGGCGACCGCCTCGACCCGCTCGCGGGCAAGGGTGTCCTCCTCGGCATCCGTGACCATGAGGCAGATGCCGGGCACGCCGCCACGACCGATGCGACCGCGCAGCTGGTGCAGTTGCGAGACGCCGAAGCGATCCGCGTCGAGGATCACCATGGTGGAGGCGTTCGGCACGTCGACGCCGACCTCGATGACCGTGGTGGCCACGAGCACGTCGATCTCGCCGGCGGCGAAGGCGCGCATCAGGCCGTCCTTCTCATCGCTGGGCAGGCGGCCGTGCAGCGCTTCGACTCGGCGACCGGCGAACAACGGATCGGCGCGCACCTGGGCGAGGACGTCGGTGACATTCGCACGCGTTGGCCCGGAATCTTCGAGAGGCTCTTCGTCGGGAGTCGTGGAGTCGATCGCCGGACACACCACGAAGCCCTGCCGCCCCTTGGCGAGTTCCTCGGCGAGGCGCTCCCACACCCGGTTGGCCCAGCCGGGTTTTTCGGCGAGCGGCACAACGAAGGTCTCGATCGGCAGCCGCCCGGACGGCAGCTGCGCGATAGTGGACACGTCGAGATCGCCGAATACCGTCATCGCCACGGTGCGCGGAATCGGAGTCGCCGTGAGCACGAGCACATGCGGCGGTATCGCCCCCTTGCGGCGGAGCGCCTCGCGCTGTTCGACGCCGAAACGATGCTGCTCATCGACCACGACGAGACCGAGGTCGTAGAAACCGACGGTATCGCTCATGAGCGCGTGGGTGCCGACGACGATCCGGGCCTGCCCAGACACAGCGGCGAGCAGCGCCTTCCTGCGGTCGGAGACGGGAAGCTGTCCGGTGATGAGTGCCGGCCTGAGTGACGCGGCCAGATCGGGGCCGAGCGTCCTGACGATGGATCGCAGGTGCTGGCCGGCGAGCACCTCGGTCGGGGCGAGCAGTGCCGACTGACCGCCGGAGTCCGCCACTGCGAGCATCGCCCGCAGCGCGACGAGCGTCTTGCCGGAACCCACCTCGCCCTGCACCAAGCGGTTCATCGGCGCCGTCTGGGCGATGTCTTCGGCGATCTCCGTGCCGACGGTCACCTGGTCGTCGGTACGGGTGAACGGCAGCTGGGCATCGAAACGCTCGAGATAGCCACCCGCCTTCTGGACTCGCGCGACCGCCTCCTGAGTGCGCAGCAGCCCCCGTTGCTGCAGTAACGCGGCCTGCAGCACGAAGGCCTCCTGGAAGCGTAGGGCCTTGCGCGCGGCACCCCAGTCCGCATCCTTCTCCGGCCGATGAATGAGTTCGAGAGCGCGCGAGTATGTCATCAGTTTGCGGTCGGCACGCACCGCGTCCGGCACAGGATCTGCGAGGGGCGGCAGGGTGTCCAGCACGACCTCGATCGCCTTCTGCAGTTGCCAGGAGGCGACGGATGCGGTGGCCGGGTAGATCGGAATCGGCAGCTCCGCCCACTTGCGGGCCGTGTCGTCGTCGGCCGCGGCATCCGCCTCGAAGAGCTCATAGTCGGGGTGGGCGAGCTGCATCGTGCCGCGATAGTCGCCCACCTTGCCGGCAAAAATCCCACGAACGCCGGGCCGCAGCTCACGGGAACGCCAGGCCTGGTTGAAGAAGGTGAGAGTCAGGATGCCCTTGCCGTCCGTGATGCGCACCTCGAGGATGGACCCGCGCTTCGCCCGCATCGGCCGCTCACGAACCTCGATGACCTCCGCCACTATCGTGACGTTCTCGTCGATGGGCAGCTGGGTCAGCGCGGTGAGTTCGCCGCGCCGCGCATACCGGCGCGGATAGTGGCTGAGCAACGCGCCGACCGTCGCGAGCCCGAGGCCCTTCTCGATCGCCGCGCCCGTCCGGCCGCCCAGCGCGGTGCTGAGCTTCACGTCGAGCGGGGAATCCACCCTCCGAGGTTACCCGCGTCCGCCGGCACGCTCGCCGCCGTGCCACTCCTCGCCACGCCACTCCTCGCCACGGGACAAGAAAGCACGTTCCGGTCGCCTGCGAGGGTGCTTTCTCGTCCCCTCAACGAGCCCTAGAGCCAGTGCAGCTTCTTGAAGATGGCGTACAGCCCTCCACTCACGGCGAGCATGAGGAGGATCGCGTACGGGTATCCGAGTTGCCAGCTCAGTTCTGGCATTCCCACGAAATTCATTCCGTAGACGCCCGTGATGATCGAGGGCGCGAAGAGGATGGCGGCCCAGGCGGAGATCTTGCGCGTCTCCTCGCCCTGACGGTTGCTCGCCTCCCCCAGCTTCTGCATGTCCTCGTTCTGCCGCTGGGCCACGAGCGTCGCGTTGACGGTGAGGATGTCGCGCAACAGTATCCGGAATTCCTCGATGCGATCCGTGACGTGCGCGACATGGTCGGCGACATCCCGCAGGTACTGCTGCAGGTCTTCGCCGATGGCGTACTTCTCGAAGCCGTTCGAGATCTTGTCGAGGATGCCGACGAGCGGCTGAGCGGCCCGCTGGAAGTCAATCACCTCGCGGGAGAGCTCGTAGATACGACGCGAGACACCGGGATCGCCGAGGAAGACCTGCGTCTCGATCTCGTCGATGTCGTTGGCGAGGCCGGCGACAACGGGCAGATACCCGTCGACGACGGCGTCGAGGATGGCGTACAGCACGGCCTCAGTGCCGCGGGCGAGCAGTTCCTGGGTCCCCTCGAGGCGCGACCGCACGACCGAGAGGTCCGGCGATTCACTGTGTCGCACGGTAATCACGAAGTTGTGCCCGATGAACAGGTGGAGCTCGCCGAACTCCACCTCCTCCCGGTCGTCGAGGTAGCGTGCGGCGCGGAGGACGACGAAGAGCGTCGTGCCATAACGCTCGATCTTGGGGCGCTGGTGGGCGAGGATGGCATCCTCGACGGCGAGCTCGTGCAGCCCGAACTGTCCGGCAAGCGAAGTGAGCTCCTCGGTGGACGGCCGGTAGAGTCCGATCCACGCCATCGCGCCTGGCCGCGCGTCGAGGGCCGCGTAGGTGTCGCCGAGGGATCCCGGGGTTTCGACCCGCGATCCGTTTTCGTAGATGGCATTGTTCACGAGGCTCGATCGCGGGGCGGATGGGGTGTCATCCGCCGACGTCGAGGTCGGAGGTATCGGTAACTGCCGTCCACGCAGCGACATGACGCGGAAGGGCTTGCGAAAATCCGGTGCCATGGGTACACGGTAAACCCGCGCGGGAGACAATCCGCGCGGGCGCACGGGACTCCGCGCGGGCTTCCCTTCGGAAATTCAGGACTTGGACGTCGCCGACGGTCAGATCCTTCGAAAACGGGACATCGGCGGTCCATTGTCCTGAATTTCCGAGGGGTGGGCGGTGTTCACGTACCGTTGATCCCGATGACACGCATAATCGCCGGTTTCGCCGGCTCCCTGACCCTGTCGACGCCCGGCGCCGGCACCCGTCCGACGAGCGACCGGGTGCGCGAGGCCATCTTCTCCGCGCTGGAAGCCCGCGACTCGATCGCGGATGCGCGCGTGCTCGACCTCTACGCCGGATCTGGCGCCCTCGGCCTCGAGGCGGCCAGCCGCGGCGCCTCGCTCGTGAGGCTGGTGGAACGGAGCGCGAGTGCGACCGCCGTGTGCCGCAAGAACGCGGCGATCGTGCTTCGGCAGGCGCCCACGACCGGCGGATTGCGCATCGAGGTGACCGGCCAGCCGGTGCAGGCATTCCTGAACTCGAACCTCGAAACCTGGGATCTGGCCTTCATGGATCCGCCCTATGAGCTCGGCGAGATCGAACTCCTGCACAACCTCCGATCACTCGCGCCGAGGCTGGCTCAGGATGCCCTGCTCTGCCTCGAACGCAGCAGCCGCTCACCCGAACCAGCGTGGCCAGCCGGCATCGAGCTTGAGCGGCGCAAGGATTACGGCGACACGACACTCTGGTGGTGCAGGGCCGCTCAGCCCGCCGAGCCGCTCCAGTCGCGGTAGGGGTCCCAGCCGACAGGGTCGTAGGCTTCACCGTCGACGGCGATCCCGGACGCGACGCACACGCCGATCCGTCGGAACGGCGCCGGAAGGGCAGCATCCGGCGGGAACGTCGCGAGGAGCGAGTGGTCCTCCCCCCCGGCCATCGCCGTTGCCGGATCGTCGCCGAGCAGCATGCTGTCGAAGTCGATCCCGACGCCGCTCGCCCGCGCCAGTCGCCCTGAGTCGATTGCGAGACCATCGCTGAGGTCGAGCATTGCGGTCGCTCCGGCGAGGGCCGCGGCGCGGCCGGCGGAGATCGGAGGGGCGGGGGCCAGCTGCGGCCCGGTCCGCGACCGCAGGGACTCGGCGAGCCGCGGATCCGGATGTCCGGCGGCGTCGACCGCGTCCCTGAAGAGCAGGCGGAGGGCGGCTGCCGCCTCGCCGAGCGCCCCCGCCACCGCGACGACATCGCCGATGCGCGCGCCGGAGCGTAGAACGGGCTCCCGACCCTCGAGGTCCCCCAAGGCGGTCACTGCGATCGTCAGAGTGCCGGAGACCGACAGATCGCCCCCGACCACGCCGCAGCCGGGGGCGAGCGCGGCACAGGCGTCTCGCAGCCCGTCGGCGATGCCCTCGAGCAGCGAAACGGGCGAATCCGCGGGCGCGGCGATCGCCACGACGAGCGCGGTGGGGGAAGCACCCATCGCCGCGATATCTGAGAGATTGGATGCCGCGGCCTTCCAGCCCAGATCGTGCGGCGTCGACCAGGCCAGCCGGAAGTCCGGGCCGTGGACCATCATGTCCGTCGTCACGACGTATCGACCGTCCGGCGCGGTGACGACCGCAGCATCATCGCCTGGGCCGACCAGTTCGGATGCCGCAGCCGGCAGCCGTGGAAAGATGCGACCGAGCACGGCACCCTCGCCGACGGCTTCGAGTGTGTCGTTAATCGGCGGCTGCGGCAGGGACGGCATGTATCAAACGGTAGCCTGAAAGCGATGAACTCGAAGCTGCGCACCGGCGCACTCCTCGCGATCGCGCCGCTCATTCTGGCCGCACTCGCCGCCTGCGCACCCACCGTTGCGCTCCAGCCCGCCGCGCATGCCACGGACCCGGGATGCGCAGAGATCATCGTGCGACTTCCGAATTCCCTCGACAAGCAGCCGATTCGCCAGACCAACGCGCAGGCGACCGGCGCCTGGGGCGATCCCACCTCCGTGCTGCTGCGGTGCGGGGTGACTCCCCCTGGGGCGACGACCGCCACCTGTTACACGATCAAGGGGGTCGACTGGCTCATCGACAGCTCGAAGCAGCCGCGCTACGTCTTCACGACCTTCGGGCGCGACCCGGCGACCGAGGTGATCGTCGACTCGACTCTCGCGAGCGGCACTGCCGCGCTCGACGAACTCGCGAACGCTGTCGGAACCATCAAGCAGACGAAGCAATGCACGACGCGACAGGATGTGCTCGGCAACGCGGGGCCCCCGACGGCCGTTCCTACGCCGAGCAAGTAACCCCGGCGCCGTCATCGTCGCGCCTCCCACCCCCACGACACTTGCGGAGGATCGATGCGGCGCGGCGCCTCCTCAGACGCGGCGTGCCGGCGTGCCGTCCTCCGCAACGGTTGGGCCGGCGCTCCACAACGACGCGATCCTGTGCAGAACTGCCCGCTACTCCACGAGGACGGCCGGCGTCGTGCTGTCGGTCGTGAGGTGCGGTGCGATGTCCCGCGGGTTCATCGTTCCGGCGAGCACCTCGGCGACCTGCGCGACGATCGGCATCTCCACTCCCTTGGCGGCGGCGAGCTCGAGGATCGGCGCAACGGAGGCGAGGCCCTCCGCGGTCTGGTTCATCTGCTTGACGACATCGGTGAAGCTGTACCCCTGGCCGAGCAAGCGCCCTGCGGTGTTGTTGCGTGACAGCGGCGATTCGCAGGTGGCGATGAGGTCGCCCAGGCCGGCGAGGCCGGAGAGGGTCTGCGGCAGTCCACCGTAGGCGACAGCGAAGTCCGTCATCTCGACGAGTCCGCGTGTGATGATCGAGGCCTTCGTGTTCTCCCCGTAGCCCACGCCGTCGACGATCCCGATGGCCACCGCGATGAGGTTCTTAAGCACGCCGCCGAATTCGGTGCCGATCACGTCCGTGTTCACGAACGAGCGGAAATACGGATTGGTCGCCACCGCGGCGACGGTCGTCGCGGTGTCCAGGCTCGTCGACGACACGACGGCCGCCGTCGGCTGCTCCTTGGCGATCTCGAGCGCGAGGTTGGGTCCGGATGCCACGGCGATGCGGGCGGGATCGATATCCAGTTCCTGCACCATCACCTCACTCATGCGAAAGCGCGTGTCCTTCTCGACGCCCTTCATGAGGCTCACGACGATGGCCTCGGACGGGATCAGGTCGCGGACGATCCGGAGGTTCTCTCTGAGCGATTGGCTGGGGATCGAGACGAACACGACCTCGGCGCCGTCCATCACGTCCGGGATGAGTGAACTCGACCACAGGTTGCGTGGGAGGTTGATGCCGGGCAGATAGTCGCTGTTGCGTTTCGACTGAGAGATTTCACGCGCGACCTCCGGTCGACGGGCCCAGAGGGCGACATCGGAACCCCCGTCGGCCAGCACCTTTGCAAAGGTGGTGCCCCAGCTGCCGGCGCCGAGCACGGCGACCCGGCGCACTCCGGGGGTGGAGATACGGATCGGGAGGGTCATGGGGTTCGGATTATTCAAAACGGCCGATCTCGCTCTGGTCGTGCTT
>JAODMH010000194.1 GCA_025465035.1 Microbacteriaceae bacterium
GATCACGAAGAGCCCGCCGACGGCCACGAGCGCGTAGACGAGCCGCGGACGAGCGCGACGCTGATTGCGTGTCGAGACGATCTCGATGTGCCTCTGGCGTTCCTCCTCGCGTGGCGCGCGGGACGGTAGTTCGTAGGCAAGATTGGTGCTCATGCGGCCCTCCGGACTCGTTCGGCCGCGCGGAGGCGAACCGGGGTGGCCCGGGGATTGGCCGATTTCTCGTTCTCGCCGGCAAGCTCAGCCCCCCGGACGAGCAACCGGAGTTCTGGGCGGTGTTCTGGCAGTTCGATCGGGAGTCCGGCTGGCGCCGTCGACGAGGATGCGGCGGCGAGTGCCCGCTTGACGATCCGGTCCTCGAGCGACTGGTAGGCGAGAACGACGATCCTGCCGTTCACCTCGAGCGCGTCGATGGCGGCGGGAACAGCCCGCTCGAGCACCGACAGCTCCTGGTTGACCTCGATGCGCAGCGCCTGGAACACCCGCTTCGCTGGGTGCCCATTCCGCTGCACAGCGACGGGGGTCGCGGCGGTGATGAGTTCGACGAGCTGGGCGGATCGCATCAGCGGCGCGGCGGAGCGGCTCTCGACGATGCGCTTCGCATATCGCTGGGCGAGCCGCTCCTCGCCGTACTCCCAGAAGATGCGGCGCAGTTCGGTCTCGCTGTAGTCGGCGAGGATTCGTTCGGCGGTCAGCGGGGACGTCGCGTCCATACGCATGTCGAGCGGTGCATCCTTCGAATAGGAGAAGCCGCGCTCCACCCTGTCGAGTTGCAACGACGACACACCGAGGTCGAACAGGATGCCGGACACCTCATCGATCCCGAGCGAGTCCAGTGCCTCGGCGAACCGGTCGTAGACGGTATGCACGAGGTGCACGCGTTCGCCGAAGCGAGCGAGTCGCTCCCCCGCTATGGCGAGCGCATCCGTATCGCGATCGAGGCCGACCAGGGTGAGCTCGGGGAATCGCTCGAGGAAGGCCTCGGCGTGGCCAGCCATGCCCAGCGTGGCGTCCACGAGCACTGCGTCAGGACGCGAAAGCGCTGGGCTGAGCAACTCGACTGTGCGCTCGAGCATCACCGGGGTGTGTATCTGGTTGTCGACCATGGTGACCGGAGACCGGCTCCTGACCCCTGATCCCCATCCGGTCCGACCTGCCACCGGGGAAGTGTGGCAGGGCGAGTGATCGGCTGGGAGTCAGGAGCAAGGCGCTAGAAGAGCCCGGGAATCACCTCCTCGGTCGTCTCGGCGAATGCACTTTCCTGCTCGGAGTAGTAGGTCTCCCAGGCGGCGGTGTCCCAGATCTCCGCACGGTTGCCCGCGCCGATCACGGTGAGCTCGCGACCGAGGCCCGCATATGCACGAAGGCCGGCGGGAATGGTCACGCGGTGCTGGCCGTCGGGGACCTCGGCGTTTGCGCCGGAAAGAAAGAGACGCAGGTAGTCGCGGGCCTGCTTGCTTGTGACGGGCGCCTGGCGGATGCGGTCGTGCAACTCTTCGAACTCACGCGTGCTGAAGACGTAGAGACAGCGTTCCTGACCGCGGGTGATCACGATGCCGGATTCGAGCTCCGACCAGAACTTGGCCGGAAGGATGATGCGGCCCTTGTCGTCGAGCTTCGGGGCGTAGGTGCCAAGAAACATCGGCCACTCCCCCTCATACTCCGGCCTGGATTCAGGTGTGCTCCACTTTACTCCACTATCCACCACAAAACAACGATATTCGCCCCTTTGTGCCTCGGAGTGGGGTATCTAGGCCTGTGTTTACAGGGAAGAGACCAGTGGAGGAAGGTGGCGCAAAATGAGCCCATTTTGGGCAAAAAGAAAGGGCCGACCTTTCGGTCGACCCTCAGTTCACAGTCCCGCTACTCCTCGTGCCCGTCCTGTCGCTTGTCCCAGCGCTCGTTCATCCGGTCCATGAAGCTCGCCCGCTGATGGGTCGGCTCGGCCGGCGCGGGGGCAGCGGCGCCCCGGCGCGGCGACGAGATGGCCATGAGCACACCGACAAACATCAGCACGAAGCCCGCGATGCCGACGATCGGGAGACGAAGAACGACGCCGGTGACGATGACGGCTACGCCGAGTATGGCGATCAATATGCCGACCACGACGGTACGAACCTTCGGACGACCGTGGGGAGTCCCGACACTCGCAACGAAATCGGCGTCGTTGTGATAGAGGCTACGCTCCATCTCTTCCAGGAGACGTTGTTCCTGTTCCGATAGCGGCATGGTGACTCCTCTCATAATCGAGACCGACGCATGCTAACTCTCAATTGTATGCGTCCCCGCGTGGCTAGGCTATATCCGTGGCTGAGAGTACGCGGTTAGTTGATCTGGTGCAGGCCGACATCGATGCCTTTCTCGACGAGCGCAAACCGCTCCTCGCATCCATCAGCGGCGATCTCACGCCCTTCATCGACTACTCGCGTGACCTGCTCAGCGGCGGCAAGCGGTTCCGCGCACTCTTCTGCTACTGGGGCTGGCAGGCGGTCACGGGACAATCCACCGGCTTCGACCTGGTGTCGGGGGAAACGCGCGTCAGCGACCTACCGGCCGTGATCGACGCCGCGAGCGCTCTCGAAATCTTTCACGCCGCGGCACTCGTACACGACGACATCATGGACAACTCCGATACCAGACGTGGGATGCCCGCCGCCCACAAGCGCTTCGAGTCGCTCCACGAAGACGGGCGGTGGACTGGTGAGCCACGAGGATTCGGCCAGTCGGCCGCCCTGTTGCTCGGGGATCTGCTTCTCGGTTGGAGCGACGAGCTCTTCGATTCCGGCATCCGTCGTCTCGCCGATCCAGGGGCTCGTCAGGCCGCGAGGCTCGAGTACAACAGGATGCGGACCGAGGTCACCATGGGTCAATACCTGGACATCCTCGAGGAGCGATCATGGCGGAGCTATCCCGAGCCAGAGCTGCTCAGCAGGGCGCACAGGGTCATCGTCTACAAGTCGGCCAAGTACAGCATCGAGGCTCCCCTGGCGATCGGAGCCACGCTGGGCGGCGGCACTGTCGAGCAGGTGGAGGCGCTACGTGATTTCGGATTGCCGCTCGGGATCGCCTATCAGCTCAGGGACGACCTGCTCGGGGTCTTCGGCAATCCGGAGACCACCGGGAAGCCCTCCGGCGACGACCTCCGCGAGGGAAAGCGCACGGTGCTGATCGCTCTCGCGCGCACCAGGTTGGCCGCAAACGCCACGCGACTGCTCGATGAGCTACTGGGCGATGCCGACCTCACGACCCAACAGATCTCCATGCTGCAGGCGTCCATCCGTGCCAGTGGCGCCGTAGAGCAGGTAGAGCGGATCATCGACCACAATGTGAAACTCGCGTTGGCGGCCATCGCTGATTCGTCGATCAGCGGGGCGGCGAGGAATCAGCTCGTGCAACTCGCCGACACGGTCATCAAGCGATCCGCGTAGGTGAGGCACCCCGCGAAAGTCGCCAAATGGCCCTCTTCAGCGTCGCGGTGCGGCAATTTGGCGACGTTCGACGCCGTCGGAGGTCGATCCGCGAACGTGGACCTCATGGGGCGGACCTCGACCAGGCGGAACTAGAAGCCGAGCGCCTGCGCCACCCTGCGGACCTCCGCTTTTCGACCGGACCGCAGGGCATCGATCGGTGCGACGCCGAGGCTCTCCTCCTCGGTCAGCAGCCAGTGCATCGCCTCGTCATCGCTGTAGCCGCTGTCCTGGAGCACCAGGAGCGTGCCTCGCAATTCGACGAGCGGCTCGTCGTCCCTGAGGAAGGATGCGGGAACTTTCCAGGCACCGTCGACCTTGACGGCAAGCAGGTGCTTGTCCTCAATGAGACGGCGCACCTTGCTGACGCCTATTCCAAGGATGTCGACGAGATCGGGAATGGTGAGCCAGCGGGTTTCGGGGGCAGTAGTCACAGAGCAAGACTGCCAGAACTCGGGGCGGACGCAAACATTTGTTTCCAACACATTAATTGGAGTCACAGCAGTCACGATAATTGACAGTGGCTTACATCTGTGCCAGCGTTGATTGACTGGGCGACACGCCTACTCGGGGTCGGGGAGTCGGACGGGGTTCATTAATGACAAACACTTCAGAGCACGGGGCCCGCCATACGGCAGCCAAGGAACGCCATCGCCCGAACCGCGGTGGATTGAGCAAGGGCCTCTTCACCACCCTGCCGATCGTTCTCGTCGGATCGATGGCCATCAGCGCCGGTCTCACCGGGCCGATCCAGACGACCGAATCGAAGCCGCGTGCCGACAAGCCGCGCTCCACCCCCTCTGAACTCGGTAAGAGCATCCGCGAGGCCTTCACGGCGGCGGCGCGGGCCGCCACCAATACAGCTCAGGTTTCCGCCGCGGAGACCGCGGTTGCCGCGACCGCCCCAGCGACCTACAGGGTGACCGCCGGCGACACCGTCAGCAGCATCGCCGGCCGCTACGGACTCGCAACGGCATCGGTCCTCGCCCTCAACGGCCTCGGCTGGAAGTCCACGATCTTCCCGGGCCAGGTGCTCAAGCTCAGCAGCAGCGGTCCCGTCGCCATCGTGGCCACGCCGACCGTATCGGCATCGAGCAGATACACGATCCAGAAGGGCGACACGATCGGCCACATCGCCGCGAAATTCGGCGTGACTACACAGAACCTGCTCAGCGCCAACGGCCTCGGCTGGTCGAGCATCATCTACCCCGGTCAGACCCTGGCGATCCCCGGCGCCTCCGTTGCATCCGCTGGCCCGGCGACGCCGC
>JAODMH010000096.1 GCA_025465035.1 Microbacteriaceae bacterium
TTCGCGGGCACCAGGGCGATCGCCGTCATCCAGGAGAATGACACGGCGACCGTGACCGCTGCGGCCGCCAGGAGTCGCCACAGCTTCCGCACGATCGGGCCCGCGACGACGATGAGATAGACCAATGCCATCGCGGGCAGGAGCAGCCACGCCTGCATCATCTTCGCTTGGAATCCGAGACCAATAAGGATACCGGCGAGCAGCACGTAGCGATGCTTCTGAGTGTCGATGCCCAACTGCAACGCGCCGACAGCCAGGATCGAGAACATGGTGAGCATCCCGTCCTCCATGGGGTTGGAGAACATCGATACCACTAGCGGAGTCGCGGCCATCAGAGTCGCGCCGATCAAGCCGCCCATCGGGCCTACCCATCGGCGGATGATGAAGTACGCAGCGACGATCGTGATGAGACCCTCGGCAACCTGCGGCATGGCGAGCGACCAGGCACTGAAGCCGAACAGTCGAACGGAGAGAGCTTGGGGCACGAGAAACCCAGAAAGCTTGTCAAGTGTGATCGTGGATTGCGGATCGAACGCGCCGAAGAAGAATGCCTTCCAGCTCATCGACATGCTTCTGGCGGCGGTCGCGTAATAGTCCGAGTATCCGGTCCTGCTCGCATCCCAGCCGTAGACGGCCGCGGAGCAGGCCACCAGCGCCAGCATTGACCAACGAACCCAGCGGGGGGCTCGCAATCGAGGGCTGATCCTTGATGGTTCGACCTGGATCAGAGCGACGGATGGCTCCATCACCCCTGTTTCAATTGACGTCACTTGCGTCCGAGACGAGGTGGGCGGCAAATCGCGAAGCCAGCAGACAGGCGAGTGGTTTCGGCGGGGTAGATATCACGGCCCTGTAACGATACGGAATCGTGTCTGAAAGTCCCCTGCTGACGCGGTGGGTGCAGGCTCCGCGCGGTGGTGCTTCTGGCCCGATCGGTGTTAGTCCGACACCGTCGTGGCGTCCACGAGGGATTCCTCGGCCCGCCCGATCGACGGGGAGACGGCACCGATGGCAGGAGCGGGGGGCGGAGCCCACCGCTTTCTCATGGGAGTCTCCACGTATCGCCACGACAGGTAGGAGATCCCGATCAGGGCCGCGAACCAGGCGATTCCCCACCAGGAGCCAGCCGGCGGGCTGCCCACGATTGAGGTGAAGATGAAGACCGTGAGCAGGTTCCACAGGTAGATGCCGTAAGACAACTTGCCGACGAGTACGAGGGGTCGCCAGGAGAAGATCGCGGCAACCTGCCCTCGTGACGTGGCCATCCACAGGACCAGCCCGGCCGAGGCCAGTGCTGCCTGGCCGAGGCCTCCCTTGTCCGCCAGGGGGAGGGCATCGCCGGAGTGCGGCCAGACGAGAGCTATCAGGGCCAGCAGCCCGAGCGGACCGACGATGCGACCCGCGACGCGTATGGCCGAGCAATTTGGCCAGCGCAGAAGCACGAGCGCGAGGAGGGCTCCGAGCAGGAGCGCGTCCGCGTTGGTGTCAGGGGCGAAGAAGAAGCGATTGTGATTCATGCCATCCGAGATGAGGAACGCGCGGAGCAGCCAGCATCCAACGACGCCGGCGACGAGAACTGTCGCGGCCGTTGCGAAACGGTGCCATCTCAGCAGAAGCAGCAGCGAGATCGGCCAGACCAGGTAGAAGAGTTCCTCGACGCCGAGCGACCAGGACCACTGGTAGTAGGGGCCGACGTTGCCGTTACCGGATATCGCCTGGATGAGGTCGGTCGTGTAGGTGAGACTTCCGACGACGCCAGCCCAGTAGGACGAGATTGGCTCCCCCGTCACAATGAGCCACACCCAGGTGGCCGCGACCACGAGGACGAGGGCCGGTCCGAGGCGGGCAAACCGTCGGCGGTAGAAGCTGCCAAGGTCGATGCGCCCGCTTCTGGCGTGTTCCTTCAGTAGCAGACTGGTGATGAGATAGCCGCTGATTACGAAGAACAGGGTCACGCCGTGGTAGCCGCCGAGGCCTGAAACCCCGGCGTGTTGGGCGATAACGGCGATGATTGCCGCTGCCCGCAGTCCATCGAGTGTGGGGTTGTAGGCGAGCCGGGTGGGGTCCGTGGCGGCCGAGACCCTGAGTGAAGACATCCGCCGACCATAACCAGAGCACCTGGCCGGCACCTCGGTATTCAGCGCAAATCCGGTGTAAGGGGTGGCTCGGGGGTGGCGATGTCCTGTCCACCCTGCCGGGAGTGCAGCGGCTCGACTCGACATTGGTCATGAAGCACATTGTCACCGACCGGGCCCTACCCATAGCGGGTTGAGGGCACGGAACGTTCACCTCAGCGACCCCTGCGCTTCAGTTCGCGCTCCTAGCCTCTTTCGGGAACGAACGAGACGAAGGAGAACGAATGTATCCGACGAAACGACTGATGGCGATCGCTACCGGGGCGGCACTGCTGTTCGTCACGCTGCTGGCCACGCCAGCGGTGGCAGCCCCCAATGGCAAGGATGGTGGCTCGGGAAGCGGCTCGGGAAGCGGTGACAGCCACTCGGGCGACAACGGCAACTTCAGCTTCGCAGTCATCGGCGATGTGCCATACGGCGACGCGGAAATTCAGGCATTCCCGTCCTACATCCAGGACATCAACGCGCACAAGGAACTGTCCTTCGTCGGCCATGTCGGCGACATCAAGAACGGCTCCTCGCTGTGTACCGATCAGTATTTCGCCAACATCCGGCACAACTTCGACACCTTCACGCTGCCCCTGGTCTATACCCCTGGTGACAACGAGTGGACCGATTGCCACCGCACGAACAACGGTGCGTACAACCCGCTCGAGCGCTTGGCGGCCGTCCGCGATGTCTTCTTCCCGAAGCCCGGCACCACGCTGGGTAGACCGATGCGGGTCGACTCGCAGGCACAGCAGGGCTACCCGGAGAACGTGAACTTCAGCAAGCACGGCATCGCCTTTACTGCCGTCAACATCCCTGGAAGCGACAACTCCATGCTGCCGTGGACCGATCTCGGCATGACCACCCCGACCGCGGAACAGGTGGCGGAGGTCAATCAGCGCACCCAGGCCGACATCCGAGAACTCACCTCCACCTTCCAACAGGCCACGCGCAACGGTGACCGCGCGGTAGTCATCATGACCCAGGCGGACATGTTCGACCCGACGGTGGCCAATCCGGCACAGGCGGACTACGCGGCATACACATCACTCGTGCACACGCTGATCGAGCAGTCCAACGCCTTCCACGGTCCGGTGTATCTCATCAACGGTGACAGCCACGTCTTCAACGAGGATCACCCCCTGGCGGCCGGATCATCCTGGCTCCCGTTCTACGGTCAGAGCACCGCGGTGAAGAATCTGACCCGGGTGACCGTGGACGGCTCGTCGAATGCCCAGGACTGGCTCAAGGTCTCCGCCAATTCGAAGGGTGCAGCTGGCGTGCTTTCATTCGAGAGAGTTGCATTCAGCCACCCGGCGTCGTAACCGAGCACGGACTGATCGACGGAACGGCCGCCGCGACACGTGTGTCTGGCGGCCGTTCTTGTCTCGGCGACACCGATCGCGATCCTCTCGAATCGAGGCTATGCCTCTCCCTGTTCTGGATGCCAGATGAGCGCTAGGGTGGTCGCAGAGGCAGACGGTACCGCATGTGACTAGTGGCCGATCTCGTCGGTCGAGGCGAAGATGTCGATCTCCCCAGCAGGAACGGTCGTTGGACCACCCGAAGATCCTGCGGCCCTTCCTCGGGATTCCGTCCTGGACGACCGGCCGCGTCTATCCGCGCCGCGACCGGTGCAACTCCCCCTGGTCCCGTGCGCTGCGACGTCGATTGGCGCTCACCACGAAAATGTAGAGGGCGTCGAGAATCCCGGCGGTGTTGGAGACAAAGAGGACGGCGAACCACGGTTTGCTGTTATCACCTGCCGCGCGCCACAGCGAAACCGCCTTCCAGGCGAGACCCCAGATCACGACCGTGGTCAACAGCGCGACCTCGGCCGGGCTGGGGGGCTGGCGCCGCCATTGCGTCTGGTGCCACCGGTGTGCCGAGGCATCCCAGCGTCTGAGGTGCGCGCGTGCCGCGGCACTCCTGTCATGACCTGAACTGGTGTGGTCCATCGCTGATCGGCTTTCTTCCTGGTGTATCGAGAGTAGGCGCATGGTGCCGAATCGAGTACCCCCGCAGCACATCCTCCTGTTCCCGGTCGGGGTGGCGCTCGCATAGGCTGGCGCCATGTCGCCGCGCGATGATCCGCATCCGCTCGATCGTGCCGCCGCCGAATCGATCGCTCGCAATCTTAAAGCCATGGCTGACCCGACGCGTGTGCAGCTACTGAGCATGATCGTGGAGAGCCCGGACGGGCGGGCACTGGTGGGTGAACTCGCGGCGACGCTCGGACTGACGCAGCCCACGGTCAGCCACCACGTGCGCATCATGGCGGATGAAGGGCTCCTCGAGCGCGAACAGAAGGGTCGCGAAGTCTGGTATTCCGTGACCGCGGAACGTGTGACGGATGTGACCGAGTCGCTGCGCCTCGATCGCGATCCGATCGCCCGGATTATCGCGCCCGCCGTGCTCGACCGGATTACCGGGGATCTTGCCGAGCGGTTCCGCGGCGTGTTCTCGCCCGAGACGATCGATCAGTATGTTCGTGAAAGCTACACACTGCTCGCCGAGCGTGCCGGGATCACCAGGTACCTGCCATCGCTGACCGCCCGATTCGCGGCCGACAGGCTTCGCGCGCTCGCCGACTCGCGGGGGCTCATCGGCGAGGACATCCCGGACGTGCTCTTCGTCTGCGTGAAGAACGCCGGGCGCTCGCAACTAGCCTCCGCAATCCTCCGCTCGCTCGCCGGCGACCGCGTGCGCGTGCGCTCAGCGGGTTCGGAGCCCGCGGGACAGATCAACCCGATCATCGTCGCGGCGCTCGACGAAATCGGCGTCTCGATCGGCGCGGAGTATCCCAAGCCACTCACCGATGAGGTCGTGCGCGCCGCCGACTACGTGATCACCATGGGCTGCGGCGATGCCTGCCCCGTCTATGCCGGGCGTCGCTACCTCGACTGGGATCTCGCCGACCCTGTGGGGCTCCCTCTCGAGCGCGTCCGCGTGATTCGAGACGAAATCGATCGGCGCGTTCGGGCCTTGCTGTCGGAACTCCTCCTGCCCGAATGAATTTTGGGTGAACCAAGGTCGAGCACTCCCCAACGAATAGATAAGCGTCTATCCTTTTGAGTAGCGACAATGAGGAGATCCATGACCGAGAAGCCCACCGTCCTCTTTGTATGCGTGCATAACGCAGGACGATCTCAGATGGCTGCTGGTTACATGACGGCGCTCTCCCAGGGAGCAGTCGAAGTACTGTCGGCAGGCTCGGAGCCGAAAGACCAGATCAACCCGGTCGCGGTCGCCGCAATGGCGGAAGACGGCATCGACATCGCGGCCAATGTGCCGAAGATTCTGACGACGGAGGCCGTCAAGGATTCGGATGTCGTGATCACCATGGGCTGCGGCGACACCTGCCCGATTTTTCCCGGTAAGCGCTACGAGGACTGGGAACTCGACGATCCGGCCGGTCAGAGTATCGAGGACGTGCGTCCGATCCGCGACGAGATCAAGGCCCGCATCGAAGCGCTGCTGGCCGAGATCCTTCCCGCAACCGTTTAGCGCTGCCCACGCGTTCAGTCGTCCCGGGCCGTACGCCAAAGCCTCAGAGTAGCGACCCGATCCAGAGTCCCAGGATGGCGACGGCCACCGCGGCCAGAAGCATCCCGAGGCCGTTGACCAATGCCGCTCGATAACGGCGGCTCTGGATGAGGCGAACCGTTTCGAAACTCGCCGTACTGAAGGTGGTGTACCCGCCCATGACGCCCACGCCGAGGACGAGCCGGACAACCTCCGGCACAAAGTGACCGATGGCGAGTCCGGTGATCAGCCCGAGGAGGAAGGATCCGGTCACGTTGATCACAGTCGTGCCGAGCGGAAATGCCGTCGCGACGCGGCTCCTGATGAGACCGTCGACGAGGAGTCGTGCGGCGGCCCCGACACCGCCGGCGAGCGAGAGGAGGACGAAGACGAGGACGCTCATCGAGTCGGCCCGAATCCGCGCAGTCGCCGCCCATGCCGAGATGCCGCTATCGCGATTCCGGCCCAGGTCGCCAGCGCGCCGCCGATGAGGGTTGCCAGTGAGTAGAGCAGGCTGACCGCCGTGTGACCACCGGTCAGCAGGACGCCCGTGTCGACGGCGAGTGCACTGTACGTCGTGAACCCGCCGAGCAGACCGGTACCGATGAGCAGGCGGAGGGTACGGAGTCTGCCCTCATCTGGCCCCTGTCTGGCAAGCGCCTCGAGCAGGATTCCCAGAGCGAACGCCCCGAGAATATTGATGAAAAAGATGGCGACGGGCACTCCCCCGACTGACGGGATGATCAGGGTGAGCAGCTCCCGGAGTGCGGTGCCCAGCGTTCCGCCGACGGCGACGGTGCCGAGATTCCTCCACTGCAGATAGGCGGGCCGGCCGCCCGTCATTCGGCGGACTCCCAGGGCAACGAATCCTGGGACGAGACCGGGCTGAGCGGGATGACCACCACGGGCCGATGCTGACGATGGGTCAGATGGACGGCGACAGAGCCGTTGAGGAATTCCTGCACGCTGCCTCTCACGCTCGCCCTCCTCGTGCCGACCACGATCATGAGGGCATCCACGGTACTCGCCAGGTGCCCGAGGGCGTTCGCCGGGTCCCCCGCCAGCGCCCGTGTGCTCCACGCCACACCTCGAGCGGTGAGGATCTCCGATAGCCGGGCCCTCAGCTCGGCGGGAAATTCCGGCTCGCTCAGCCATGGCAGGTCCGGGTCGATGGGTACCGACCGCACGGTGCCATCCCACGTCTCTTCGACCGTGTATCTGCCGGTATCGGCATAGGCGCACACCAGTTCCGCCTCGAAACGTGAGGCGAACGATGCCGCCTGCTCTACGACGGAAGCGGGTTGGCCGGATGTGACCCCGACGACAATGGATCGCGATGGCGCATCAGCGTTCATGATGTCCTCCTTGGCCGTTCCCCCAGCATGCCAGATTACGCGGCACGCAGACATGTCGCCGTGTAGCGCGTGCCAATTCGTCCGGAGGGGTGGGCAGATCAGCCGCGGACGCCTACCGTTGGTCGCATGACGCCGAGCCGTGGGGCTTGGGCGCGTATCAACACCGAGGAGGGCAGTTGATGAACACCAACGACAACACGCGAGAGGGCGACGGCGCCACCTACACGGGTGAGTCGGCCGATACGCCGGAGGGCACTTTCACCTCGGAAGAGCCTGCAGACGTCGAGGGCACCTATACCGACGAGCACTCGACCGAGAGACCCGGCGAGTACACCGACGAAGATGTCGACGTGACCAAGAAGGCTAGGCCAGATGACCCGACACCGCTCCCCTAGTCGACTGCATGGAAAGGATGCCGATGATGAGCGAAACGCAGGATTTCGGCGAACTCAATAAGCCACTCCCCGATCCAGGACCCCGTGACGGTAAACACGGCGAAGGCGACAACTGGGGATACAACGAGCAGGGCCAGTCGGCCAACAGTCCCGACGACACCCCGCGTCGGCGGGCCGCCAAACGGGCCGCCATCGAGGAGACCGATCGCGACCGTTCCGAGCGACACGATTGAACGGGGGCCCGCCGGATCGGGCGGGCCCCCACTTCGCGGTTATTGCTTCGTGGACTTCTCGATGCTCATGACGAGGATCACGCGATCCTGGCTGTCCGCCGGCGGCTTCTGGTTTTCATTGCCGTAGCGCTTGCCGAGATGCACGTAGAAGGCGCCTTCCGGGTCGGGCACGACCTCGACCAGCCTGCCCCGAAGCTCCAGATATCTGAAGGGATTACCCGGGTCGATGATGGAGTAACTCATCGCCGGATTGCGTTGCAGATTCCGGTACTTGGCGCGCTTGGTCGTGTGGGTGAACCGCAGGTGCTCACCATCGAAATCGAACCACATGGGGTTGACCTGCACCGTGTCGTCCGGGCGGATCGTACCCAGGTGGCCATAGGCGGGCAGTTCGAGCAGGTAGCCGTAGTCGGCCGGGATCACATCGTTCATACCTCTAGTCAAGCCCATCAGGCTGCCCTGGCTCGACCAGCCGCACGAAGGCGCTGAGTTGCGCCAACCCCGCGATGCTTGAGGGCAGATACTCGGTGAGGGCGGGCGAGTAGAGCAGGTAGGCAGCCCACTGGGCTCGCGAGATCGCCACGTTGAGGCGGTTCGCCATGAGCAGGAACTCCAGCCCGCGCGGAACCTCAGCGGCGCTCGATGCCGTGAGGGACACGATCGCGACGGCGGCCTCCCGACCCTGGAACCGGTCGACGGTTCCGACCGGCACTCCGCCGAAACCGGCCGCGAGCAACCGCCCACGAAGCAGCTCGACCTGCGCGTTGTACGGGGCGACCACGATCACGTTGTCCTGGGCGAGCGGAGCGGTCGAGCCATCGGAGGTCCACAGCCGGCCGACCAGTTTCCTGACGAGCGCGACCACGGCATCCGCCTCCTCCGGGGAGGATGTCGCGTTATCGATGTGCTCGACCCGAATGGGGTGCAGGCCAGGAGCGATCCCAGCGAGCACGCGGTCGGAGGGATGGGACAGCAACCTGCCCTCGTAGGACAGCGCGGAGACGGGGGCGCAGACCTCGGGATGCATGCGCCAACTGGTCTCCAGGAAGTAGCCGAACTCGGGCGGGAGCACGTCGTGCCCTGCCGACAGCCAACCGAGGGCGGAGACATCCACCGGCTCCGGATGCGTACCCTGGCTCACCTGCGGGAGCTGCTGCGGGTCGCCGAGTAGTAGCAGCCGTTCGGCAGAGACCGATGCGGCGATTGTGTTCGCGAGCGAGTATTGGCCAGCCTCGTCGATCACCAGCAGATCGAGCGAGCCCCGCGGGATACGGTTGGCGTTCGCGAAGGTCCACGCGGTGCCGCCGACGACGAAGCCGGAACGCACAGTGAAGGCGGCGAGCGTCGAGTCGGTGAGCGCCGTCCACGGCACGGCGGTACCGTCGCCCTCCCGTGGGATTTTGCCGATCAGGGCAGGATCGAGACCCGCCTCGACGACTCCTCGGAGCATGTTCTCGACGGCGGCATGGGATTGGGCGACGACGCCGATCCTCCAGC
>JAODMH010000227.1 GCA_025465035.1 Microbacteriaceae bacterium
CTCATACAGTACGGCTTTTACATGAAGAACACCAATTCGGGCTCCGGAGCAGGCGGTATGTCGGGCTCACAAGGGGGCGAGGGGGGGTACGCGAACCCACCGGACCCTAACGCGCACGACTTCGATCCAAATACTGTTGCGAACGGGGGAGATGGCGGAGGCGGTGCGGGTGACATCGCTAGCAGCGAGTGGGTCGCGTATATCCTCATGATTGTGGGCTGGTTTATTCTTATCCGGGCAGTGAGCGACTACCTGAGGGCGAGGAGGCACGAGCAGCTGGTGCTGCAGAGCCCGGATCGTGGACTGGGTATCCCTATTATTGCCGAGGGCGAGAGGGCCGAGACGGTGGTATAGACCGTGTGTGAGCGTTTTGCGTCTAGGCCACGCTCTTGTATACAGGCGATATGCTCGTGCCTTGTTATTGCTCCTTTGTTCGGCGCAACGGTTCAAATGCTAATCCATACTACTCTTGGATATCTGACACCGTACATTGGGAGCTTATGCGTATAGAAATGGCTATCGGCGCTATGGATTGCATTCCATTCACCTCTACACGCCACTCAACTAATCAATCCCTGTAGCAGCCATCAGACGCTCATCAGATAAAGATCACATCTGGTCTGGCAGTGTCACGCAACATACGAGGCGGGGGCGGGGTAGCTCTCACTCAGATCGACGTCAGTCCCGAATCATCACCACAACTTTAAACCGACCTCTGCGTTATGCTGTTGTGTTTGCCGCTGACATTGACTCTTCTAATTTCCTACGGGCTCTGGTTGAACGACCATTCGCACAGCCTGATCCATCCAGTTACACACGCACGGCTTGTCCAAACTCAGTATCAGACCAGACGACTAATACGTCGAAGATCTCACATAACTTTACTGAGGTTCCCAGAGTCCGGGATTGATATAACCGACCTCGGATCTTTCTCCGGCCACTCTCAGCAACCATCAGACCAAAACACGTTCCCTTAGAAATCTGGCGGCTTTGAGAAGATATCTAAGCTACCTCTCCATCTTCCCTCTCTGCACCGTCCCACCAGTTCATCGCCCATATCACCCTCCCTCCCACCACACCTTCAACACAATGGCCTGGCGCA
This sequence comes from Microbacteriaceae bacterium, assembly GCA_025465035.1. Classification (GTDB taxonomy): domain Bacteria; phylum Actinomycetota; class Actinomycetes; order Actinomycetales; family Microbacteriaceae; genus Lacisediminihabitans. Next base: position 1,103 of record JAODMH010000227.1, read on the forward strand.
GTCACGGGGCTACCAACAGGGAGCTTATCGAGAACCTCTGGAACAACAAGCTCATCAAAGATCCCCGTGTCAAGGAAGCCTTCTTAAAGGTACCTTTTCCTCTCCCACTCATCCTCTCCCATCTCTTAACATATCCTCTAGGTTGACAGAGCCCACTACGCCCCCAGCCACCCCTACGACGACTGCCCGCAATCCATCGGCTACGGCGCCACCATATCGGCTCCACACATGCACGCCAGCGCCGTGGAGAGTCTGCTGCCTTACATCGTCCCCACGGAAACCAACCCGGCGCCAAGAGTCCTCGACATCGGATCGGGAAGCGGTTACCTAACCCACGTCCTCGCCGAGTTGGTGGGCGAGAGAGGTACAGTGGTAGGAGTCGAGCACATCCCGCAACTCGCCGAGCTCGCGGAGCGGAACATGTCCAAGTCCCCCGAAGGCAGGGCGTTCCTGTCGAGCGGCCGAGTGAAGTTCCGCGTCGGGGACGGGCGGAAGGGGTGGGTGGAGGAAGAGGTGAGGGAGGGCGAGGAGGAGACGGTCGAGAAGAGGGGGAAGGGGTGGGATGCGATCCATGTGGGTGCCAGTGCGGTCAAGGTCCACGACGAGTTGGTGGAGCAGCTGAGGAAGCCCGGGAGGATGTTCATCCCTGTTGATGATGACGAGAGTAGGATTGAGCAGCATATCTGGACGATTGATAAGGATGAGAAGGGGGAGGTGCAGGGGAAGAAGTTGTTTGGGGTTAGGTATGTGCCCTTGACTGATGCGCCGAAGTAGATGTATAGGGGGGGAAAGGAGTGGTGTTTGGGGTACGGAGGGGGGATTGGTAGGAGGTGGCTGGCGCAGAGAGTGTTCACTGAGAGACAGGGGGAGCCAGAGTGACACCAAAAGGCCTTGCTTTGACATCGTCTTCCATTAACCTAGCAGCATAAGAAGACATATTCTTGTTGTTCTCTTTGGTGAGCACCCTTCAGAGATGTTCGTTTTGTCACGTTTACCTTGTCCTTCTCCCACTCTTGGCTCCACTGAGGGCTGGTTCTCCTTCCATACCTCAAAGTCCCTCCTCCTCTTCTTGTCGCATCGCATGTGTCGATGGGCTCCAGTTTGACGGAAACAAACATGCTGCCAATGTCATGACAGACACTCGACTTAAGCTTTTGGGATGTTGGTCCTCCTCCTGCCCTTCATCCATGTCTCCATGACTCGCTAGCTAGGTGAAATGGGCTCACACGCCGTTCCTTGCCTGCACAGTGGGTCACTCGATGCAAAGATCTGCTTCAGCGGAGAGGGAGGACATCATCAACAACAGGTGAGATGGCCGAGCGGTCTAAGGCGCCACGTTAAGGTCTCAAAACCCTTGAAACAACTATGTTATCCGTGGTCCGAAAGGGCGCGAGTTCGAATCTCGCTCTCATCAGTTCCTTTTGTCTCGTCATGGTCCTGTCACTGTGTGGTAGACTTGGAGATGGCTTTGGTTTTGCCGTGTATTGCTGGGAGCATGTGTATTGAGTGTCACCTCTGCATAGGTCAGGGAATGGTTCCGGATCTATTCTCATCGGTCTCTTCGCTTCTAGGTGCCATATCGACTTACAGACAAGCACTTACGCTTTTCGTCTGGACTGGAAGGTGATGCTGTGCATGCCACCCTGGCCTATACTCTCCTATCTACCTACGTCGAGTCAACACCTGACCACTTATGCCCTTAATTCCCTAATTGGTGGCTGCCGTCTTACAACTTTGTTGGTCTGGGACTCAAGAAGCATCTGATCATGTCCTCGACCTCTTAAGAAAGGGAAATTTCCATTGTAGCATATGCACCTATAGACCTTCTGAAATTCTTGCAACTCTGCTTTGTGGCTATAGAAGCCTTATTGTGAACACGTCGCTCACAGGAGGAGAAAATTCTGCTACTGGTTCAATTTGATAGGCACAGCCGAAAAGAAAAGACAGGCAAAGGACGGGTAATACTCGCGGTTAGGACAATTTCAAGCTTGTGATGACTACCCAATGGAGAGAGTGCGGCTATCACAGGCGGCTGCTAGCATCGCAACATCTCCTGCTGGCATCACCGTTGCCACTATTGAGGGCGACTATCACAGTCTCAGGTGGCCGGGTTCGAAACATGTGCCCATTACCAACGAATAGATTCCCAGCGTAGAGATAGCTTCGTCCGTAGAGCAATTGCAAGAAGATGTCGAGGCATCTGTGAGGCTTAAATCGCAACTGCAAGGACCACTGAGATGACAAACGCCGATACAGCCACGCCGACAGCAGAGCAGATCACCACAATGCCGGCCGAGGAAACCGAGCGGGTTGGTTTGTACATACACGTGTCCAAGCGTAGAAACACGAGGGGTGACCGAACTGGGAGACAGAAGAAACAA
>JAODMH010000114.1 GCA_025465035.1 Microbacteriaceae bacterium
ACTTCGTTCCACCCTCGGAGACGCTCTGGAGGTTGTCCTTGATCGTCGTGCCGTCGACCTTCTTGCCCTGGAGTGCTGCAAGGGCGAGAAGCACGGTTCCGTCGTAGGACTCTGGAGCGTAGCTGAACACGTTCAGTGGCTTATTGCCCTGCTTCTTCACCACCCCCTGCAGCTTGGTCTGGAACGTGGTCGACGCGTTGACACCGGGGTTGGTGAACTGTGCACCTGCGATGTCGACATCCGTGTAGGTCTTGTCGATGACACCGTAGTTGCCGTCCGTGCCGTAGAACTTCTTGAAGTCGAAGTTGTTCTTCTTCAGTTCGGGGGCGATGGCCTTCAGCTGGTCGAACGAGATCACGACGAGAGCGTCCGGGTTGGACGACAGCGCCTGGGTGACCTCGGACGAGAAGCTCGTCGCTGCGGGGTCGTATGGCACGTCCTGACCGACAGTTCCGCCGCCGCCAGTGATGGCCTTCTTGACGTTGTCATTGAGGCCCTGACCGTATGAGTCGTTCTGATAGATGATCGAGACGTTGGTCGCGCCGTCCTTCAGCACCTTCTGGCCGAGGACTCGGCCCTGGAGGACATCCGAGGGAGCGGTGCGCCAGTAGTAGCCGCCATCCGCATACGCGCTGAACGCCGGCGAAGTGTTGGCAGGCGAGAGCTGGACGACCTTGGCCTTCGTCACCTGATCGATGAAGGAGAGCGAGACGCTCGACGATGCGGCACCGATGATGGCACTCACGCCATCCGCCAGCTCCGCCGTTGCCGACTGGGTCGCGATATTGGTCTTCGTGTCACCCGAGTCCTTGTGCTCGACGGTGATCGAGATGCCGGCTTTGGCGGCGTTGATGTCGGCGACGGCCGCATCCACACCCGCGAACTCTGGCGGCCCGAGGACGGCGAGGGAACCGGTCTGCGGAAGGATCGTCCCGATCTTCAGCGCGAGATCCGTGCTGGGCGACGACGACGGGGTACCCGATGCGCAACCGCTCAGAATCAGTGCGGAAGCGCCGAGGATGGCGATACCACCCAGTGCGCTCGTGATGATCTTCGAGCGAGAGGCCTTGGGGGCCTGTGCTAGTGCTCTCATTGTGCTCCTTGATTGTGGAATGTGTTCACAACACAGCGATGCCCTAGGACATTGCTATGCTGCAAAGTTACGTGCATGAGGGGCCCTGAACAATACGTGCGTGTTACAGCCGCGTAACACGCTGCAATCGTTACTTTCGAGCGAGCGTGACGTTCACCCGCCTAACCCCCGATAGCACTACCCACCCTGGCGAAGCGATTGCCCGCATCGTAACGATAGATGCCGTAGTGCGCGGGGCTTGGATCGCCGTTCGCGTCGAAGCCGATCGGGCCAGACACACCGTCGTAATCGATATCGGATTGCGTCTTGAGCACGTCGAGACACTCGCCGAAGCTCGTGCACTTGATACCGCCAGTCGAGACGTCACGCAGCCGATTCGCGAGGGACCGACCGCCGTCATCGTGAGCGACAGTCGCAGCCAGCGCTGCGAGCACGGTGGCGTCGTAGGCCTCGGCGGAATAGAGGACATTGCTCACCGCCGGATCCGCGGCCTTCACCTTCGCCGTGAAGGCGGCGTCAGGCTCCGCCCCTTCAAGGATGCCGTTCACCCCGGTGAGGGTTCCGGCCGGCAGTGCCTGCGAGTAGTCCGCCATGTTGTCGCTGGTGAGCCACAGCTTCGCGCCACCGAGGCCGGCTGCGGAGAGCTGGGTGATGATGGCCGTGTTCTGCTCCATCGCACCGAACGGGCTCACGAAGACCACGGCATCCGGCGCCGCCTTTTTCACCGCGTCGATGACCGGCGCGAAGTCTTTCGCGTCTGCGGCGTATTTCTGCGCCGTGACGAGCTTCCCGCCGGACTTCTTCAGGCTCGCAGTGAGCGTGCCGAGGATGGCCTTGCCGGTGTCGTCATCGAGATACACGAGCGCCACCTTCGCCTTTCCGCCGCCGATGGTCGCACCGAGGGCAGACCCCTGCAGAGCGGCGGACGGGATGGTGCGGAAGAGGTACCCCGCCTGATTCAGGCCGCTCAGCCGGACCGAGGTCGCGGCAGGGGAGATCAGCGGGATGCTCGCCGCAACGACCTTGGGAAGCAGTCGCTCCTCAAGCACCGACGACGAGGGACCGATGAGCACGTCGATGGATTTCGTCTGCAGGTCCGCGAAGGACTTCTCGATGGTATCGGTCGTCGCATCCCCGGAATCCCGGTGGAAGACCTCGACCGGTTTGCCAAGAACCCCGCCCGCCTGGTTGATTTCGCGAACGGCGGCCTCCACCCCGGCGGCCTGGCCGGGACCGAGATAGGACTGTGCGCCCGTCGTCGGGAAGATGGTCCCGATCCGGAGGACGCCATCGCCAGTGGGCGTCGAGCTCGGCTTCGGCGTCGGGACCGGTGTCGGGCGATCGGTCGCCGTGCACGATGCCAGGGCGAGCGACAGCACGACCGCCGCGACGATGACGGTGTGGGGTCGCAAGCGCGGCATGACGGTCCTTGGGTTGGGGATCATCCCGAACCCTACCGGCCGATCAGGTCAGGTTCGGCGAGGCGCGACGGGATGCCCGGCCTGTCGCGATGAGGTCGATGCTGAGCACGACGAGCGCGACCCAGACCAGACCGAATCCGAACCAGCGCGCCGACGGCATCTCTTCGTTCAACACGAACGCCCCGAACAGGAATTGTAGAAGCGGCGCCAGGTACTGGATGAGCCCCATGTAGACGAGCGGTAGCCGCCGTGCGGCCGCGGCGAAGAGCAGCAGCGGCACCGCCGTGACGACTCCCGCGCTCAGGAGCGCGAGGGTGTGGGCCAGGCTCACGGTGCCGAAGGTGAGGCCGGCGCCGGAGCCAACGACGACGAGCTGCACCGTGGCGACCGGAACGAGCCAGGCCGTCTCGATCGTCAGACCGCTCAGGGCATCCACCCTGGCCCCGACACGCTTCTTGATGAGTCCGTAAATACCGAAGGAGAAGGCGAGAGTGAGCGAGATCCACGGGAAAGCGCCGTAGTTGACCGCGAGAACGAGCACCGCGAAAGCGCTGATTCCCACGGCGACCCACTGAAGTGGTCTGAGTCGTTCGCGCAGCAGGATGACGCCGAGCAGCACGGTCACGATGGGATTGATGAAGTATCCGAGGGCAGTCTCGATCACGCGGTTGCTCAGCGTGGCGTAGACGTACACCTGCCAGTTCACGAAGATGAGCGCCGCCGCGAGGCCCATCATCAGCACGAGACGCGGCTGTTTCAGGATGGCGACGAGGGCGGGCCAGGCGCGGGTCGCCGTGATGAGGATGGCGCAGAAGACCAGCGAGAACAGGATGCGCAGGGCGACGATCTCGATCGCGCCTGCCGGCTGCAGCAGCAGGAAGTAGGCCGGCAGCACGCCCCAGAGCGTGTAGGCGGCGATGGCGAAGAGCACACCGGAACGTTCCCGCGAGGGCTGTGGAGTCGTGGAGCTGGACACTGTCTGCATGCTACGGGAAACGCGGAAGGCCCGCCCGA
>JAODMH010000132.1 GCA_025465035.1 Microbacteriaceae bacterium
ACGGCCACGACATCCGGCACCCCGGCGATGAGGTCGAGCATGACCTGGCCGATGAGCGGCGCGACGCGGTGGTCGAGGCTGACCTTCCGCAGGTCGACGTAGTAAGTGGCCTTTTTGCCGCTGGTCAGTGTGAAGTCTCCGTGGAAAACGGCCCCAGCCGAGATGTGGTCGATAAGTTGCTGCCGCGCGTCCGTCACGCGCCGATTCTACTGGGGGCGGATGCCGAACCCAACGTTGGGGCAAACACCCGAGCCCGCGGCCGGTCGCCGACCAACGCGTCAGCACGTCAGCCCCGCTGGCTAGGCTGGTGCCATGCGCGTTGCCACCTGGAATGTGAACTCCATCAGATCGAGGGTCGCCAGGGTCGTCGACTGGCTCGGTAGAGAAGACGTCGACGTTCTCGCCATGCAGGAGATCAAGTGCAAGCCAGAGCAGTTCCCCTTCGAGGCATTCGCGGACGCGGGCTACGAGGTGCAGCTGCACGGTCTCAACCAGTGGAACGGCGTCGCTTTCGCGAGCAGACTGCCGATGGAGGAGGTGACGATCGGGTTCCCGTCCGCTCCGGGTTTCGGCGTGGCGAACGAAGACGGGTCGCTACCGCTCGAGGCGCGGGCCATGGGCGTGACAGTGAGCGGCGTACGGATGTGGAGCCTTTACGTTCCGAACGGACGCGAGCTCGGGCATCCGCACCTCGACTACAAGCTCGACTGGCTCGCCAAGCTCGCTGACGACACCAGTGGATGGCTCGCCGCGTTTCCCGACCAGCCGATCGCGCTGATGGGCGACTGGAACATCGCCCCGCTCGACACGGATGTCTGGCCGACCTGGTCGTTCGAGACGAGCACCCACACCTCTCCCCCGGAGCGAGCCGCCTTTGCGAAGTTCGAGCAGATCGGGCTCACGGACGTCGTGCGCGCGCGGGTGCCGGATGGCTTCACCTACTGGGACTACCAGCAGCTCCGATTCCCGCGCAACGAGGGCATGCGGATCGACTTCATCATGGGCTCGAAGGCCTTCGCAGACCTCGTGACGGCCGCCAGCATCCACCGCAACGAACGCAAGGGAGACGCCCCGAGCGACCACGTCCCGGTGCTCGTGGACCTCGCCGTCGATGTCGAGGACGACGATCGGCCGATGATCTTCTAGATCGCGCACCAAGCCCAGGATCGGCATGGTGTCCGTGGCGGAGGAGCGCAACCTCCGCCAGCTGGCTAGAGTCGAGTCGTGAGCGAGGCCGACAATCAGTACCTCGTGCCGGGCGAAGACTCTGAGTCCTTCGCCGGCAGCCGGGTGGTGAACACGATCTTCGATCAGATCCTCGCCGCCGTTCACGATGGCAGGTTGCAGCCGGGCGAGCGCATCAGCGACGTGGTGCTCGCGCAGCAGCTCGGGGTTTCCCGCACCCCCATCCGTGAAGCGCTGCAACGACTGCGCGAGATCGGGGTCATCGAGGCGTCGGCGAGCCGATTCACCAGGGTCGCCATCGTCAGCCCGCAACAGACCGCCGATGCCATGGTGGTGTGGGTCGCGCTCTACACCGCGCTTGTGCCGGAGGTCATCCCGATCGTGCCAGCAGACGTCGTGTCGGCCATGAACGAGGACCACGAGCGGTTCCTGGCGAACCTCGCCGCCCAAGACATGCAGAAGGTCGCCGCGGCCAACGCCGAGTTCTTCAATCATCTCGTCACGCTGTCGAGCAATCCCCTCCTCCAGAAGGGAATCACCTCCGTCGTGCATCAGATCCGGCTCGGCAGCCTGCATCTGCCCGAGCGGATCGACCTCAGAGCCCTGAGCGAATCGCAGGCGCTGCTCATCGCGGCGGCTCGCGATCACGACACGGCGGCGGCCAGAGGGGCACTCAGGATGCTCGGTCTCATCAACGTTCCGACCGACCCGCTCGACTAGAAAATTCCCCCAGAACGGGGGCTGGGTGTCCACCATAAGGGGGACCAATATACTGGTATCTTTCCATAGGCGCGAAAGTGCCGGCACGACAAAGATCAGCAGATTACCCCGCCCAAACCCGAATAAGGGCGCTGCGAAGTCCAGACGAGCACAGGTCGCCACATACCCAGGCGATTCAGCGGATTGGCCATACCCGACTGGCCAGTCCGCTGACCTGTTTCCGGGCCGCCCTCGACTCATGCTCGCCGATTGGCTCGCGCGCCCACAGGCTCCGAGCGCGCAGCGATCTCGCGCGGAGGACCGCCGCGTGCGCAGTATTTCTGCGCCGGTAGCAATCAAAAGCCGCGAATCGCCCGATATCCTCGAATGAACAGCACTTTTCGTGCATCGCTTTCTTTGAGGATCGGAGGTCGAACCATGTCACACGTCACGAGCACAGCACGTACCGCGATCATCGGGGAACCCGAGGTCGTCGAGGACCTCACCGGCTCTCCCGACTGGCTGGACCTCAAGAGCGCGGTCACCAGCCTCCGTGCGTTGCAAATTCAGGACGGCAGCATCCCTGCCACCGAGGATCACGCGCAAGCGCGCATCCTGATAGGGCGGATAGCGTCCGATCTCCTGAATTTCCACACGGTGTTTCCGCACGACGCCGACTACCTCACCGCACTCGTCGCGGACTTCGAGCGCTGGGCCGACGACAGCTTCAGCGTCCCGGATTTTCTCGATTCGCTCGAGGCCTTCCAGCCGCAGCTGAATCGTGTCGACGGGCTGCGGCACCTGGTCGTCTTCCCGATGTACACGCAGAACGGCAGCACGGATCGCCTCGTGGAGGCAGTACTCGTCGAGGTGATCTGGCCCGAGTTCGTCGCGGAACTCGAAGCCGGCCTCTACTCGAACAGGCTGTTCGTCCCGATCAGGTTCCTGGACTTCACCCCCGGCTACGACACCAACTCCGCTGTGCTGTTCCCGGAGACCATCGCGATGCGCGCCATCCCTACCTTCACCTGGGGGGCGATCTTCGCCGACCGCGAGGCCGCGCGGTTCCGCCGGGTCGTGCGAGCCGCATCCGAGATCACGAAGCTGGAGCTTCCGGCCGAGGCCGCCCGACTCCTCGACGACCAGCGCCTCACGGAGGAGACCTTCGTGATGTGGGACCTCATCCACGACCGCACTCATATGCGTGGCGACCTGCCGTTCGACCCATTCATGATCAAGCAGCGGATGCCCTACTTCCTCTATTCCCTCGAGGAACTCCGCTGCGACCTCACCGCGTATCGCGAGGCCGTGCGGCTGGAGCGCTCGGCGGAGACGGATGACGTGACGCGCGACCACGCGAAACTCGTGCAGTACGCCGTGCTGTTCGACCGCATCTTCCGCTTCGCCATCTCGGGTGCGCGGGTGCGCAATTACGACGGCCTCGGCGGCCAGCTGCTGTTCGCCTGGCTGCACCAGCATCGCGTGCTGCACTGGACCGACACCCGACTCACGATCGACTGGGAGGAGGTCCAGGAGGCGGTGATCGCCCTCGGCCGCGAGATCGAAGAGCTCTACTGGCGCTCAATCGATCGTCCGAAGACGGCGCACTGGCTGGCCGCGTACGACCTCGTCTCGGCGACGCTCACGCCGCATCCCGCCTCCAATTGGGCCCGCCGGGAGCTGCCCCTCACCGGTGCGCCGAGGGGATTCACGGATGCCGTTCTGGACGACGAGTTCCCCCTCTCGATGTTCTATGAGGCCCTCGCGAAGAAAATGGCCGGCGTCATCGAGTCCACCTCCGGCATCACCGCCTCCACTGCCGGTTGAGATTCGCCAAATGGGCCTTCCCCTCGAAGAAGAAGGGCCATTTGGCGAATCTCGCGTTACCGGGTCACGACCGCTACCGGACGGAACGCGGATGTGTCCCGTTATGGAAGGCTTGGTCCCGGTCAGCGGGAACGGATCTCGATGCCGGAACGAACACGCCTGGCCGGCACGGGAGGGAGCAGCATGCTGCAGATAGAGGGAGTCTCGAAAACCTACGGCGACCGCGTCGCGGTGTCCGACGTGAGTTTCGAGGTCGGAGCCGGGCGCATCACGGGCTTCGTCGGTGGCAACGGCGCCGGTAAAACGACCACGATGCGCATCATCCTCGGCGTGCTGGAGGCCGATTCCGGCCGGGTCACGCTCGCCGGCGAGCAGCTCACCGCGGCCGACCGCCGCATTTTCGGCTACATGCCGGAGGAGCGCGGGCTCTACCCGAAGATGCGCGTCGCGGAACAGATCGTCTACCTCGGCCGGCTGCACGGCATGAGCCAACGCGCCGCCCAGGCCAGCACCACGCGACTGCTCGAGCGGCTGGAACTGGCGGCCCGTGCCGGCGACCCGGTGGAGAGCCTGTCCCTCGGCAACCAGCAGCGGGCACAGATCGCCGCGGCCCTCGTGCACGAGCCGGAGGTGCTCATCCTCGACGAGCCCTTCTCCGGCCTCGATCCGATGGGCGTCGAGACCGTGCTCGGCGTGCTTCGGGATGCCGCGGCCGGCGGCGCACCTGTGCTGTTCTCCAGCCACCAGCTCGACGTGGTCGAGCGGCTCTGCGACGATCTCGTCATCATCTCGGATGGAACTGTCCGGGCCAACGGCTCGCGCGACGAACTCCGCACGCGGCATGGTCACGATCGCTACGAACTCGTCGTGAATGGTGATGTCGGCTGGATCCGCGAGTTCCCCGGAGTGACCATCGTCGAGGTCGAGGGCGGCCATGCGCTCTTCGAGGCCGCGGAGCCGTCCGTCGCCCAGGGCGTTCTCCGGCGGGCGATCGAGGCCGGCGATGTCACGCGGTTCGCGCCGCAGCATCCGTCCCTTGCACAGATCTTCACGGAGGTGATCGAATGACCAGAACCGCGGCGCCGACATTCGCCGAGAGCAGCATGCTGGTGGCGCGCCGTGAGATCACGATGCGGCTGCGGAGCAAGGCGTTCCTCATCTCCACCGGGATCCTGCTGCTTGCGGTGCTCGCCTCGATCGTGGTCGGGAGTCTGGCGAGCGCGAACGCGACGGAGCCCAGGGTCGCCGCGGTGGGGTCCGCGACCGCCGTCGTGAAGGGCGTCAAGGGCCTGGATGTGCGCGAGGCCGCCTCCGTCACGGAGGCCACACGGCTGGTTCGAGAGGGCAGGGTCGACGCCGCGGTCGTGCCGGCAGACCGGAGCACGTCTCCGCTCGGCATCAGGGTGATCGCACTCGACTCCGCTCCGCAGACGGTGCTCGCGAGGCTCAGCGTGACGCCGCCCGTCGAGTTGCTCGCTCCGCCGAAACAGAACCCTGCTCTGGTCTATTTCGTCGCTCTCGGCTTCGGGCTGGTGTTCTTCATGTCGGCGATCACCTTCGGCAGCACGATCGCGCAGAGCGTGGTCGAAGAGAAGCAGACCCGGGTGGTGGAGATCCTGATGTCCACCATCCCGGTCAGGACCCTGCTGGCCGGGAAGGTGCTCGGCAACAGCATCCTCGCCTTCGCCCAGATCGCGGTGATCGCCCTACTCGCGGGAACCGGTCTGCTCGTGACCGGCCAGTCCAGCCTGCTCGGAATCCTCGGTCCGTCAATCATCTGGTTCGTGGTGTTCTTCGCCCTCGGTTTCGTTCTGCTCGCCGCACTCTTCGCGGCGGCCGCATCCCTGGTCTCCCGGCAGGAGGACGTGGCATCCGTCACGACGCCGGTGACGATGCTCGTGATGATCCCGTATTTCCTGGTGATCTTCTTCAATGACAATCCGCTCGTGCTCGGCGTCATGTCGTATGTGCCATTCTCGGCACCGGTCGGGATGCCGATGCGCATCTTCCTGGGAACCGCGGAGTGGTGGGAGCCGATGCTCTCGCTCGTGATCCTCCTGCTGTCGGCCGCGCTGGTCATCGTGATCGGCTCGCGCATCTACTCCAACTCCCTGCTGCGGATGGGCGGCAGGGTCAAGCTCTCGGACGCCCTCGCGAAGCGGCGATAGTCGGAGAGGGGATGAGCCAGACTAGAGGGATGACGCAACTGCACGATCCCGGATACCGTGGCTTCGCCTCCGACAACTACGCCGGGGCGCACCCCGAAGTGATCGCCGCGATCGCCGAAGCAAACGGCGGACACCAGATCGCCTACGGTGCGGACGTCTACACCGCCCGCCTGCAGGAGGTGATGAAGCGGCACTTCGGCGAAGCGGCAGAGGCCTTTCCGGTGTTCAACGGCACGGGTGCCAACGTCACTGCCCTCACCTCACTGCTGCCACGCTGGGGCGCGGTGGTTGCGACGAGCACCGCGCACATCCATACGGATGAGGGTGGCGCGCCCGAGCGGATCAGCGGCCTCAAGCTGCTGACCGTGCCGGCCCCGGACGGCAAGCTCACCCCGGAGCTCATCAATCGGGAGGCCTGGGGCTGGGGTGACGAACATCGCGCCCAGCCGCTCGCCGTGAGCATCGCGCAGACCACCGAACTCGGCACGCTGTACACCGTCGATGAGGTGCGCGCCATCGCGGACCACGCGCACTCGCTGGGAATGACCCTGCACATGGATGGCTCCCGCATCTCGAATGCCGCCGCGGCGCTGGGGGTCCCGTTCCGCGACTTCACGACGGATGCCGGGTTCGAAATCCTGATCTTCGGCGTCACCAAGAACGGCCTGCTGTACGGCGAGGCGGTCGTGGTGCTCAACCCAGAGGCATCCGATGGCCTGGTCTATCTGCGCAAGCTGAACATGCAACTCTCCAGCAAGATGCGCTTCGTCTCTGCGCAGCTCATCGCGCTGCTCACCGACGACCTCTGGTTCAATTCGGCGCACCACGCGAACGCGATGGCGACACACCTGCGCCACTCCCTCGAGGACGGGATCGTCGGCGGCGCGATCTCGGGGCTTTCGTTCAGCCAGCCCACCCAGGCCAACGCGGTCTTCGCGGTGCTGGCCAACGACGCTGCCGACCGCATCCGCGAGCAGGTGCGGTTCTACGACTGGGATCGCGCAACGGGCGAGGTGCGCTGGATGACCGCCTTCGACACGACGGAGGCCGACGTCGACAACTTCGTCGCCGTGATCACACGGGAACTCGGCGCGTAACTTCTCGCGCCTGCGTGCAGCCCGACTACACCGGGTCGGGAATGGCCACGATCGCGTCGATCTCCACATCGAAGCCCCTGAGCGCAACCTCGATTGTCGTGCGCGCCGGATATGGCTCGATCAGGAACTCCTTGGCGAGCTCGTTGAACTCCGCGAAGTCGTCGAGCGATCGCAGATAGACGCCGTAGCGGAGGGCATTGTGCAGGCTCGTTCCGGCGGCCTCGGCGTTGGCCTGGAGGTTGGCGAAGGTCTGGCGGACCTGATCGGCGAAGGTGTCGCCCACCCTCGTGCCATCCGCATCGAACGGACCCTGTCCGGCGAGGTAGAGCACGCCCCCGTGCACCATTCCCGGCGAGTACGGCCCGGAGGGAGGAGGCGAGGACGGCGAAGCGACAGGAGTACGCATGGTGAACCTTTCTGTGGGGACGTTCTACGGACGCAGTAGCACCTTGATCGCGCGGCGCTCATCCATCGCCGCGTACGCCTCGGCGACCTCGGCCAGCGGCAACTCGAGGTCGAAGACCCGGCCAGGATCGATCTCACCGGCCAGCACCTCCGGCAACAGTTCCTCGATGTAGTTGCGCACCGGAGCGACGCCGCCGTTGACCCCGACGTTCGTGTTGAAGAGGGTCCGAATCGGCAGCTCAGAGCCGCCGTTCGGGACCCCGACATAGCCGATCATGCCGCCGGGGCGCGTGGAACGAATGGCCTGATCCATCGACTCCTTGGTGCCGACGCACTCGAGCACGCAATCCGCGCCGACCCCGTCGAACATCTCGAGGATCCTGGCGACACCCTCGTCTCCGCGCTCCTCGACGATGTCGGTCGCACCGAACTCGCGGGCAAGCGCCTGGCGCTCAGGGTGACGTGACATCGCCACGATCCTGGATGCTCCGAGCCGTTTCGCGGCGAGTACCGCGCAGAGGCCGACGGCGCCGTCGCCCACGACGACGACCGTGCTGCCGGCGGTCACGCCCGCCGAGAGCGCGGCGTGGTGACCGGTCCCCATGACATCGGCCAGGGTGAGAAGGCTCGGGATGAGCGCAGCATCCGGGGCTCCAGGAGTGGCGACGAGCGTGCCGTCCGCGTGCGGCACCCGCACGAACTCGCCCTGCGCGCCATCCGCGAATCCGCCGAGGCGGTCATCCGCACCCCACCAGCCGCCGTTGAGGCAGGAGGTACTGACACCGTTCAGGCAGTTCACACAGGTCATGTCGCAGTCGTAGAACGGCGCGATCACGAAGTCGCCCGGCTTGACGCGGGTGACCTCGGGGCCGACCTGCTCGACGATGCCGACGAACTCGTGGCCGATGCGGTGCGGATGCCTGGTCGGCACCACGCCCCGATACGGCCAGAGGTCGGACCCGCAGACGCACGCGGCGGTGACCCGCACGATCGCGTCACCGCCCGTCGAGAGGACCGGATCGGGGACCTCTTCAAACCGGATGTCTCGTTCACCGTAGATGAGGGTTGCGTACATGGTTCAAGCTTAAGCGCGCCGCGCAAGCCCATCCACCGTCAACCCATCGTCCTCGTCGTCCGCCGACAGGATCCGCGGCTCACCTCACTACCGGATCTCCTGTCAGGCGGGTCACCACGGCATTTCGTCCTGTCGACGGGACCGGGCGACAGGAGGGAGGCATTCAGTCGACCAGAACCGGCGCCTTGCGGATGCTCAGGGTGTCATTCCCCGGGTCGAGGTCGACCATGACCGTGTCGCCGTCGCGGATCTCGCCGCTGAGCAGCGCGGTCGCCAACCTGTCGTCGATTTCATGCTGCATGAGGCGGCGGAGTGGCCGGGCGCCGTAGCTCGGGTCGTAACCGCGCTCGGCCAGCCAGGAGCGGGCATCCGGCGTCACGGCGAGTTCGAGGCGGCGGTCCTGCAGCCGCCGCGACTGGCGGTCGATGTAAAGCTCCACGATCTGTGCGAGGTCATCGGTGGAGAGGGCGCTGAATATCACGATGTCATCGAGCCGATTGAGGAA
>JAODMH010000147.1 GCA_025465035.1 Microbacteriaceae bacterium
GCGGTGACGAAGCTCACGATCACGGTCGTGACGATCGGCAGGACGGCATCCCTCGAGTTGCCGGATGGCGTGACGCCAGAGGCCTTCATCCAGTAGGTGCCGAAGACTTTGGGCGTGTACCAGATCGCGCCGACGATCATGGTCGACAGGGTGGCCAGGATCACCGCCCAATAGTTGATGTCGGGGACCATGAACATCCTTTCAGCGCCGGTGCCGTTCGTTGTGCTGGAGTCTAGTGGAGCCGTTCATCGACGGTCTATGGCGTGCGGCCCCGCACCCGCGTACGGGCCATTCACCTATCGGATGACCGCGACGTTGAGCAGCGGGGTCCTCGGCTCGCGTCGATCCCTAGCGCCTGGGCCCTGCGCTCGAGGAATTCACGGGAGGCGGCGTCGGCCGTGAGGCTGATCGCCTTCGCGTAGGCCTCTGCCGCGGCATCCGTTCGTCCCAGCTCGGCGAGGAGATGCGCACGTGTCGCCCAGGCGGGCTGGAAACGGGCGGCGCCATCGAGTCGATCGAGCAGCTCGAGGCCGGCCTGCGGTCCGTCGGTCTCGGCGATCGCCGCCGCCAGCGAGACGAGTCCACCGAGCGTCGGGGCGACCTGCGCCAGTGCTTCGTAGAGCTTTCGGAGCACCATCCAGTCGGTCACCCCCGTCACCGCGCGATTGCAGTGCACCGACTGGATGGCCGCCTCCAGTTGGAATCGTCCGATGCGGCCGTGGGAATGGGCGCGCTTCAGCAGGGTCTCGCCCTGGGCGATGAGCGCGTGGTCCCAGAGTGTCGTATCCTGCTCGTCGAGGGGTACGAACCGCCCGGTATCGCGCGCTGATGCCCGGGCGATCGAGAGACTGACGAGCGCAGCCAGCCCGAGTGTCTCCGGTTCGTCGAGCAGCATCGCCAGCGTTACCGCAAGGTAGAGAGCCTCCGCGGAGAGCGATTCGCGCACCGTCGTCCCCGAGACGAGCTGCCAGTCGATCGCGTACGCGCCGTAGATCGCCTCCAGCACTGCCGGCAACCGACCCGCCATGTCGTCGCGGGAGGGGACGACGAACGGGATGCGGGCATCCCGAATCCGCCGCTTCGCCCTCACCAACCGCTGCGCCATGGTCGACTCGGGAAGCGCGAAGGCTCGTGCGATCTGCTGCGAGTCGAAGCCGAGCACCGTCTGGAGCATCAGGGGAGTGCGGATGCCGGCCTCGATAGCGGGGTGCGCACAGACGAACATCAGCTCGAGCCGCTTGTCGGGGATCGAGTCCAGGTCGAACTCGAATTCGCCGGCCTCCTCTGTTTCATCGAGCGGCACGGAGGTGCGGTGCGCGGAGGATCGGTAGAGATCCTTCAGCCGGTTGCGGGCCACGGTGAGCAACCACCCTTCCGGGTTGCCTGGCACGCCGCGCGTCGGCCAGTTGGTGAGCGCGCTCTCGAAGGCATCGGCAAGGGCGTCCTCCCCGGCCGCGATGTCGCCGGTGGGTGCCGCGAGCAGCGCGAGCAGCCGACCATACGACTCTCGCGCCACCGTGGCGGCGGTCAGATCGTGCTCTGCCACTGTCCGTTGCGGAAGGCGATCGCCGACGGGCGGATCTCGATGACCCCGTATTGCGCGCCAGGGCACTTCTCCGCCCAGGCGAGCGCGGCATCCAGATCGGGGACCTCGATCACGAAGGTGCCGGCGAGCTTTTCCTTAGTGTCGGCGTATGGGCCGTCCTGGATCTTCAGGCTTCCGTCGCGAAGGGTGAGGGTGGTGGACATCGCGACCGGCTGGAGGATGTCCGCCGAAACGAGCACCCCAGCGGCATCGAGAGACTTTCCGTAGGCGTCGAAGGCGGCACGGAACGGCTCCATTTCCTCTTCGGTCACCCCCGCGTCGGCGGCTTCGGCGGAGATAAGGAGAAGCGAGTACTGCATGATGAATCCTTCCGATTGTTCAGCAGGGTACCGGTCAGCGGTTCTGACCGACTACCCTCATGACGAATCACAGTGGGCCCGATCGACAGTTTTCGCAGAACAATCTGCCCGAGCTATGGCGGCCAGATCACCCAGAACAGCAGGATCCCCACGGGCTGCAGCGCCACGCACACCGCCAGCGTGATACGGCGATTGCGCGGCGAGTGGGAGAGGGCCGGGTGGCCAAGGAGGGGTGAGAGGGGCAGCAGCATCCTGAACAGGCTCTGCTGGGGCAGGAAGACGGCGACGAGGTATGCGGCGTAGCTTGCGGTGTAGCCGAGGAGGTCGGTGCCGATCGCGCGAACAGAGCGCCGGGACAGCCACCAGGTGAACGCGGCGAGCAGCGCGACCACGAGCATGACGCCGACCGATCCCCAGTAGTGCTGGGCGAACAGGAACCACGGTGTGAACGGCAAGAAGTTCACCCGGCCGATGTAATCGCTCCACCAGGCCAGTTCGGTCTCGAAGTAGGCGCTCGGGTTGCCGGTGACCGCGGCGGCGATCAGCGGCCAGGCGAAACCGACGATGGTGATCCCCACGATGGCGACAGCAGCCGCGATGCGCGCGCGAACCGGAAATGGTTCCCGCCGGAGAAGGCGGATGACACAGTGGATGCCGAGGGCGACGGCGAGCGCGAGCGCCCCCGGGTGCGCGAACGCTGCGGCGGTCGCGGGCACCATCATCAGCAGATAACGGCGTGACGTCATCGCGATCAGGCTGCAGAACATGAAGAAGAGGAAGACGCTCTCCGCATATGTCACCTGTAGGACGTACGACATCGGTCCGCAACAGAAGAACAGCGCCCCCCACATGGCCGTCGTTGCACCGAATCTCATGACCAGCAACCGGTACAGGGCGAGCGTGGCGCCGGCCCCGAAGAGCGTGGCGACCAGCACGCCGGCGAGCGAGAAGTCCAGACCGGTTGCGACCATCACGATCCGCACGATCGCCGGGTAGAGAGGCAGAAACGCCCAGGGATTCTTCTGGATGTCGCCCGAGCCGTCGACCGGCAGCTGGGTGGGATAACCGTGCACCGCGACTTCGCGGTAGTCGAGCCCATCCCATGACTGCAGGTATCCGAGAAACCCGGGATTGCCGTCGAAGTGGGCGATCGACCAGCCCTGAGCGGTGGCCAGCAGGTAGGCGGCGGCCAGCAGTGTCGTGGTGACAACCCGCGATGCGCCGTAGACCATGAGCAGTATCGCCCATAGCGATATGGACCGGCCCCGGATGCTCAACCGACCGGGTGTCGCGGCCGAGATACGGTCGGGTGCCTGTGATACCACCTTTACGACGGTAAACCTCGATGGACGGTGCGGTAACCCTCTTGACTCTGCCTCGTCCGCTATCCGACCGGCGGCGTCAGGCGGCGGACCGCAGCCTGATCCGACGAGAATTGCTCGGACCGCCCTCATCCATCTCCACCACGCTGTTTCGCGACTTCACGAAGTCGGTGAACGACTTGAAGCCGAGGGCGGACTCGTTGAAGGTCGGGTCCATCCGGCGCATCTGAGTTTTGACCTCTGAGCTCTGCATCCAGTCGCTGTCCGTCTTGGCGAGGCCGAGGCGCAACGCCCGAACGAGCAGGCTCGTCGCCGCCTTCGCGGACAGGCGAGTCGCCATGCTCTTGCCCGCGGAGACGGCATCCTCCGGGTCATCGGGTGGAGCGGGCTCGGCCTTCTTCGCAGATCGGGGTGACGCGTGTGCGTCGACCTCCTGGCCCTGGGCCGTGGCGTCGCTGATTCCGGGGAGCGCGTCGTAGTCCGCGAATTCGTCGCAGGCGGCCGCGAGGGATTTACTGGTGGAACCCGCGACGCCGATGCCGACGACATACCGGCCGAGCCGTTTGCAGCGCTGAGCCAGCGCAATGTAGTCAGAATCGCCGGCAACGATCACCACATGGGTGATGTCGTCCAGCCGGAACAGATCCTCGACGACGTCGACGGCAAGACGGATGTCCGCACCGTTTTTCATCATCTGCGTCGTCGTGAACAGCTGGGTCAGGTCAACGGCGCGGTCGATGAGCTGTTTCTGATAGCTCGCGTTCACCGTCGCCGACCAGTCGGCATACGCACGGCTGATCACGATCGACCCGAATGACGAAGCGAAGTCGAGAACCGCGCCGATGTCTACCGTCGCCTCTTTTATCCGGGTGCCGATAGGGTCACTCGACGTCGAATCGAAGTTGCGTGCGCGGTCGGTGGTGAACTTGCGCCCGCCGTGGAGCTGGTTGTAGCGAGAGATGACGATGTTGTCGAAATCGATGTAGACGGCGACGCGGTTGTCGGCGGTATCGGCCATATGGCTCAGTGTCCCGCCTCTCGCGGTGGAGCGCAATGCGTGGACGACGCGAACCTCACGCGGCAGGACCGCTCGCAACGACCACGAGAGGTGTGAGCGCTTCGAGGTCCGGACCGAGGCCGATGTCGATGAGTTTCACCCGGCCGGCGAGGCGCGACGCCGGCTCGAGTAGCAGTCCGGCCTTATAACCGCCGAAGGTCACTGTCACATCCGCGGGCAGCACGACCGGGTCTGGCACGCGTCCGTCGTTCGGATCGATACCGCTCGGGATGTCCACCGCAACCACCAGCGGATGGGGGTGTGCAGAGAGCAGGGGCAGGATCTCCGCGACGATTCTCCTGGCGTCCCCCCGTAGCGCCGGGTTCGCGCTCGTGCCGGTGCCGAGAATGCCGTCGACGATCACATCGAATCCCGACGCGACGTCGCCGACCACCCGCCCCCCGGCATCGACGGCGGCAGCCATCGCCTCCCGGTTCACCCGGGCTCCCATCGCGAGAATGGCGACCTCCACGTTCTCCGCCGCCAGTTCCGCACCGGCATAGAGGGCGTCCGCACCGTTATTGCCCGAACCAACCAACAGCAGCACCCGGCTCGGTGAGGTGGTTCGGATCTCCGCGGCGAGCCCGGCGGCCGCCCGCTGCATGAGAGGCACACCGGCCGCGAGATGTGGTGCCTCGGCCGCCCGTATCTGCTCGGCCGAGTATCCCTTGAGGGTGGTCATCCCTGAAGACTGTCATCGTGCCCATCGCCCGCACAAGGCAGTTCGGTCACGTCGCGGCGTTAACCGAATGGTCATCTTCGGTCAATGACGAGTCCACGTGTGTTTTTTATGGTTTCTAACAGCCGTTATATTCCACATCAGACAGAAGACCTCGAGGACACCATGATTCTGAACTCACGCGTAGCTGCCATCGGAGTCGCCGTCGCGGCGGCCACCCTATTGGCCGGATGCTCCGGCAGCGCATCCGGAAGCACGACGTCGACCGCGGGAAGTGCGGTCGAGCCGCTCATCCTCTATGCAGCCGTGGGCTGGGACGCCGACATGGGCAAGGCATTCACCAAGCAGACCGGCATCCCGGTGAAGGTGGTCGACGACAGCACCGGTCCGCTGCTGACAAAGATCGCGGCGGAGAAGAACAACCCGCAATGGTCGATGCTGTGGGCCGACGGTGACACGGCGTTCGCCTCGCTTGCCAAGCAGGGCCAGCTCCTCGCCTACACACCGGCCGCGTCGTGGAACACCGTCGGTCAGGCAATCGTTCCGACGGACCATACCTACAATCCCACCGGAACGACGGTCATGGCGGCCCTCATCTACAACTCCGCGAAAGTGACCAGCGTTCCGGCGTCGTACGCCGATCTGCTCGGTTCTGCTTACGCCGGCAAGGTGGGGATGAACGATCCGTCGCAGTCCGGCCCGACCTATCCATTCATCGCCGGGGTGATGAACCAGCTCGGCGGCCAGAGCGGCGGCGTCGCCGCGGGCGAGACCTATTTCACGAAGCTGAAAGCCAATGGGCTCAAGGTCTTCCCGACCAACGGCGACACCCTCCACGCTCTCGAGACCGGTCAGATCTCCTACGGCCTGATCCAGAGTTCGGCGGCGACCGGCGAGACGATCAAAGTCAAGCCGACCGCCGACTACGTGCCGAAGATCGTCTACCTTCCCGAGTCGACCCTGCTGCCCAGCGTGATCGGCATCGACAAGGCGGTGGATGCGACGCAACAGGCGGAGGCCAAGAAGTTCGTCGACTTCGCGCTCTCGCCAGCCGGACAGAAGGTCATGCAGGCTGCAGATGCCAGCGGCGACTCGCTGTACTGGCCTGTCGTCAACGGCGTGACGGCCCTCCCGGATCTTCCGGCGTTTCCCGCGAAGTACCAGCGCATCGACCCCGGCTACTGGGGTCCGCTGCAGTCGCAGGTGGTCACCTGGTTCGACGCGAATATCAAGTAAGAGGTCATCGCGTTGGCTTTCACGCCCCTGAAATCGCGGTCTGGGTCCTCGACCGCGACCTCCGGTGAGGCGCGATCCACGGGCTGGCCCGCCCCCGGTGCGACCGGGGGCGGGCCGGCGTCCGCGCCGGTCGACGAGCCGCACGACTCCGGGAGGCCACAGCTTCCGCGGATTCGGACCACCATGGTCCAGCGCCTCGGCGACGCCGCAACCCGGATGCGGATCAACCCGCTCACGTTCTTCTGGCTGCTCATCGTCGCGATCCTGATTCTGCCGATCGTGCTGTTCCTCGCCGTCGCATTCAGTCCGAGGCTGCTCGATCAGGGACCGGAATGGTTCACCCTCTCTGCGTTCGGTTCTGCACTCACCAGTCACCTCCTGACGGGACTGGTGAACTCCTTTCTCATCGGGGTATCGACGGCGGTTCTCTCCGCCGTGATCGGTTTTGCCCTGTCCTGGATCGTCCTGAGAACGGATGCCCCGGCTCGCCGCATCTGGACCGGTGTCGTCTTCGCTCTCCTCCTGACGCCCTCCTACCTCATCGCCCTGGGCTGGGAACGGCTGCTCGAGCCGAACGGGGTACTGCAGGTGCTCGGCGTGGACGCCGGTTGGGCGCACCGCATTTTCTATGGTCCCGTCGGCATCGTCATCGTGCTCACCGTCAAGGGAATCCCGTTCGCCTATCTGGCCATCTCGAATGCGATGCGCGGGCTCGGTCACGAGTTCGAGGATGCCGTTCGCGTGCATGGCGGCGGACCGATCGCCGCGATGCGGGTGGTCTTCTCCCTGCTCGGTCCGGCCGTCTGGTCGGCCCTGGCGATCGTGTTTGCGGAATCGGTGAGCGATTTCGGCGTAGCATCCACGCTGGCCAACGATGCGCATTTCTCGGTCGCCACCTATTCGCTCTATAACGCGGTGCAGGCGTTCCCGGTGAACTTTCCGGTGGCCTCGGCGGTCAGCTGGCTGTTGCTCGTTCTGGTCGTGCTCGCCCTCGTGATGCAGGGCTGGGCGCTGCGCGGGCGCAGCTTCCGAGTGCTGGGCGGCCGCACCAGGCCCGTGCTCCGCCATCAACTGTCGCTGCCCCGGAAGGTGATCTGCACGCTGAGTCTCGGCCTGCTTCTCGCGGTCTCCCTCGGTATCCCCGCCTTCGGTGCCGTCTCCGCGTCGCTCATCGACGGCCTCGGGTCACTGGCGGGTACCCACCAGTGGAGCCTCGCGAACTACCAGCGGGTGATCGGCAGCCCCGCGCTCAGCGATCCGCTCATCTATTCGGCACAACTGGCCGCGATCTGCGCCACGGTCACCCTCATCCTCGCCGTCGTCTGCGCACGGCTGCTCGCGAGCAAGGGGGCGACGATCGCCGGGCGCATCCTCGACCTCGTTCTGCTGGCCGCGGTGGCCCTGCCGGGCATCGTCTTCGCCGCGGGCTATATTTTCGCCTACAACCTGCCGTTCACGAATGCGCTGGGAATCCACCTGTACGGCACGACGGCGCTTCTCGTGCTGGCCTACCTCGCCACTGCGCTGCCGTCCACGTCGCGCGTGCTCGTGGGCACGATGAGTCAGATCCAGGAGTCGATGAGCGAGGCCTCTCGAGTGCATGGGAGTGGGGCGATCCGGTCCTGGCTCACGATCGTGCTGCCGGTGATCGCGCGACCGCTGTTGTCGGCCTGGCTGTTGACCTATACGGCAACGCTCCTCGAGCTTCCGGTGTCGCAATTGCTCGCTCCTCCCGGGTATCAGCCGATCTCGGTCGGAATCACCAATACGCTCGGCAAATACGACTTCGGCGGTGGCACCGCCATGGAGGTGCTGGCCATCCTGTCGGCCCTCGTGGTCGTCGGGGTGGGTTACCTGCTATTCCGCCTGTTGGCACCCGCCGGCTGGCAACACATCGGGAGGGCACGATGAGCGCCACACAGCTGACCGGAACGGACAGACGCCACGCAGCCGAGGCGCCGAGCGGCCACGAGGTGACGGTGCGAGGGGCGCGCAAACGGTACGGGGCCGTCGAGGCGCTTGCGGGCGTCGACCTGGATATCGAGGCCGGCCGCTTCATGGTGCTCCTCGGACCGTCCGGCTCCGGTAAGTCCACGTTGATCCGCGGCATCGCGGGAATCGAGAGGTTCGATTCCGGCAGCATCCATTTCGGCGCCGTTCCGGTCAGCGACGGGCGGCGGAGCCTGCCGGCCGAGCGTCGCGACCTGGCCATGGTGTTTCAGGACTACGCACTCTGGCCGCACCTGACGGTGCAACAGAATGTCGCCTACGCCCTGCGCCGTCGGCGCATAGCGGCAGCAGCGGCTCGCATCCGCGTGCTCGAGACGCTCGAACGCGTTGGGCTAGCCGCCAAGGTGGACAACTATCCCAACGAACTCTCCGGGGGCCAACAACAGCGCGTCGCCCTAGCGCGTGCGCTGGTCGGCCGCCCCGCGCTACTGCTGTTCGATGAGCCCCTCTCCAACCTCGATGCCGACCTGCGCGAGCGCCTCCGAGTGGAGATCTCTACCCTCACCAGGGAGTCCGGGGCGACCACCCTGTACATCACGCACGATCAGGCCGAGGCCTTCGCGCTCGCCGATGAGGTTGGTGTGCTTCGCAACGGGCGCCTGGAGCAGCGCGGAGCCCCGGAGGAGATTTTCCGGCATCCGGCGACGCCTTTCGTGGCGCGGTTCACCGGGCTGGCCGGCTCCTTCACCGGCCACTCGGTGGGGGATCTCGGCGGATATTCGCGTGTGCGAGTTGGCGAGCATGAGCTGCTCGGCAAGACCACGGGCACCGTGTCGGCTGGAACGGCTGTCGATCTGCTCATCCGTCCGACGGCGACGACTCTCCACGAGACGCGCTCCGATCAGAACGACGTCACCACGATGGCCGCAATCGTCATCGATGTCGCCTACCGGGGACGAGGATACGAGCACGTCGTCGAGTGCTCCGCCGGCCGGCTCGCGGCGGTCTTCGATCTTCGGGCCTGGACGCGCGGCACTCGCTGTTCGATCACGATCGATCCGGACGGCTGCATGGTTTTTCCGTCCGGTGATGGTAGCCAAAACTAACAAGTGTTAGAATCCATTTACAACACTTCTAAGATAGAGAATCGGAGACTGGCCCTATGAACGACGGTGCCCTATTCCTTGCCGTTTTCCTGGCCTGTGTGGTTGAAGCCGTCGAGGCCACCACCATCGTTCTGGCTGCCGGGACGGCACGAAACTGGCGATCCGCGCTGACCGGGGTCGGGGTGGGCATCGTGGTGCTGGCCGTGGCGATAGGCGTCGCAGGGCCGGCGATTGCGCTTCTCCCGTTCAACGTGCTGCGTCTCGTGGTGGGCGGGCTACTTCTCGTCTTCGGCCTTCAGTGGGTGCGCAAAGCGGTGCTACGAGCAAGCGGGTTCAAGGCACTCCACGACGAAGAACAGATCTACCGTACCCAGGTCGCGGCCGCGAAGCAGGTTGCCGCGACGCCGCGCTTCGGGGTGCAGGACTGGTACGCGTTCACGCTCTCCTTCAAGGGTGTCGTGCTCGAAGGGCTCGAGGTCGTATTCATCGTGCTGACCTTCGGTACCAATCAGCACAACCTGCCGCTCGCCTCGATCGCGGCCGGTGTGGCGGTAATCCTGGTGATCGCGCTGGGGGTCGCTGTGCGGGCGCCACTGGCACGGATCCCGGAAAACACCCTCAAGTTCATCGTCGGTGTCATGCTGACCAGCTTCGGCGTGTTCTGGGGGGCGGAGGGAGCCGGCGCGGTGTGGCCAGGTGCGGACACCGCACTACTCGTTCTCGCTCCGGCCATCGCGGTGTTCGCTCTGGCGCTCACCTGGATCATGCGCGCCTGGCGGAGCTCGCGCGGAAAACGCGAGGCGGACACCGTACCCGAGGAGAACGTGCCATCCTCTGGTGGCCCCGTGCCGATGTCGTCGCACGCATCGGCCGTTTCGGGCGGGGAATCGACGACATCCGTCGCAACCGACACCATGGAAGACCGCTCAACCCAGGGGAGTCGGGCACTCGCAGGCATCAAGTCGTTCGGCATGTTCTGGTACGACTTCGTGATCGGCGACGACTGGCAGGTCGCCGCCGGCATCGCGGTGGCCTTCGTGATCACCGCCATCGTGAGCGCGAATACCGCTGTCGCATGGATCGTCGTACCGATCGCGGTCGTGCTGCTGTTGCCATACAGCATCCGGCGTGCACTGCGCTGAGTGGCCGCCGGATCAGTGACCCTCCGGCTCCTCGGCGTAAACCCGTGATGCGTAGGCCTCCAAGGCCTGCTCGCACTTGAGAAGGGCAGATTCCGCATCGCGACGGCCGGGAGCGTCGAACCGGTCGCGAGCGCGCACCTTTTCGAGCCAGTTGACCAGCTTCGTATAGTCGACCTCGTTCTCCTCGAGCTCGGCGTAGCTGAAGTGCGACTTCACGTACTCGTTTTCGAGCTCGGTGAGGAAACCGCTGCAGCGGTCGACTATCTCGTCGTATTCCTCCGCGCGCGCGGCCTGGAAGCTCGCGAGAACATTCGATTCTCCGACGAGTACCGATGATGACATCAGGATCGCGGAGCCGGACATCTGCAAGATCTCGTGCCGCAGCTTGCGCAGCGACCGCTCGGCGGCCTGGCCGGCCGGCAGGGCCGCGACGGAGTTCTGCAGGTAGATGGCGCCCAACGCTTTGAGCCGGCGCCAGACCGTCGCCCGCAGGCGGGTGGGCTCGGAGGGGATTCGATAGACGAGCACGAGCCAACCGGTGGTTGAGGACTCGTCTGTTCCGTCCTCGGCAGGGTCTGGGGTCACGGATCGATCCTAGTCAAGCAGGGTATCCGGGGGATTCCAGCCCATCGCCGGTGAAAACTGGAATGCTTGAGGACAGATCCGTACTCGCTGATTGAGAAGGAGCACACCATGGGATTCTTCGACCGCCTGTTTGGCCGCGAAGAGCAACAGCAACCGGCGCGGCCACAACGGACCGATGACGAGATCGCGGTCGAGCGCTATCAGTACCTCCTTCGTACCGCGCCTCCCGAGACGATCGAGCAGGTGCACACTGAGGCTTTCTCGAAGCTCACGCCGCAGCAGCGGGACATCCTGTTCCAGAAGCTCACCGAGAATTCGAATCCCAGCGAGCGTCCGGCGGATGCCGAGCCCGCGACGCTCGCCAAGGCCGCGACCCGGGCGGAATTCCAGCAGCCCGGCAGCATGGCTCGTGCACTCGGCGGCTACGGATCGGGCGGACCGAGCTTCGGGAGCATGGTCGGCAGCTCACTGCTCGGAAGCATCGCCGGGTACGTCATCGGCTCGGCACTCGTGAGCACCTTCATGCCGAACGACTTCGGACAGAATGACGCGGGCGGCGTGGACGGGTCGGGCAACTCCGACCCCTCTACCGATGCGAGCGCGGACGGCGGGGGATACGACAGTGGCGGAGGATACGACAGTGGCGGAGACGTCGGCGGTGGCGATTTCGGTGGCGGAGCCTTCTAGCGCAGCGCGATCAGCGCGAGGACCATTCCCAGCAACGCAACACCCTGCAGTACCGCTCGTACGACGATGATCGAGTCCCATCGCTGCTGCATCGCGCGGGTATCCGCCGGTACGGTTCCGTCGGCCGCCGCCGCGGTCAACGCGCGGTTGATCGGGGCGGCGATTCGGGTGTAGAGCACCATCCACAGGATGAGCACGAGCAACGCCACCGCTGCGCTGATGTGGGTTATCAGGGTCGTGCCGAGGATCGCCGTCGCCAGGGTGGCAAGGAGGGCGATGACGCCGGGCACGGGCATCCGCCTGTCCGCATACCTGTGGATGTTGCCCATGAAGTCCGCCACGGAGGCCTCCTTCGAGGCGCGCCCGGCTGGAGTGATCGCCAGGGCGGCGAAGGTGTCGGTGCCATAGGTGACGGCTATCGTCAGGATGCCGATGATGGCGGTGATCGTTGCGATGGTGGTCATTTTTCTTCCCCCGGCTCACCGCCAAACTAGCCGAATCTTCACCGGCATCCCCGCTCCGGACTGCCGCCACGGCGGGTGACGCCTTCTGTGACGCCATGTGTCGCCGGAAGATGCGGCAACGTGGCGGCGGCATCACCATGGAAGCATGGCCAGACAGATCCGCTTCAATGCCTTCGACATGAACTGCGTCGCCCACCAGTCGTCAGGGATGTGGCGGCATCCGGATGATCAGTCCTGGCGCTACAAAGATCTGAAGTACTGGACGGAGTTGGCCAAACTGCTCGAGAGGGGCACCTTCGACGGCATCTTCATCGCCGACGTCCTCGGTACCTACGACGTTTACGGCGGATCCAACGAGGCCGCGATCAGGCATGGGGCGCAGGTTCCCGTGAACGACCCCGTTCTGCTGATCTCGGCGATGGCGGCAGCCACCGAGAACCTCGGATTCGGCGTGACCGCTGGCACCGCCTACGAGCATCCCTATCCCTTCGCCCGCCGCATGTCGACACTCGACCACCTCACCAACGGACGTGTCGGCTGGAATGTGGTGACCGGATATCTACCGAGCGCCGCGCGCAACATGGGTCACGAAGACCAGCTCGAGCACGACGACCGCTACGACGTCGCCGATGAGTACCTCGAGGTGCTCTATAAGCTCTGGGAGGGCTCGTGGGAGGATGACGCGGTCGTCCGCGATCGCGAGTCGGGAGTATTCACCGACCCGAGCAAGGTGCACGAGATCGGGCACAAGGGCAAGAACTTCACGGTTCCCGGCATCCACCTCTCCGAGCCCTCGACCCAGCGCACGCCGGTGATCTACCAGGCCGGCGCCTCCTCGCGAGGCATCGCATTCGCGGCAGGCAACGCCGAGGCGATCTTCGTGGCCGCTCCGACGAAAGAGGTGCTCAAGTCGACGGTCAAACGCATCCGCGACGCGATCGAGGCGGCCGGCCGTGATCGCTACTCCGCCAAGATCTATACCCTCCTGACGATCATCACCGACGAGACGCCAGAGAAGGCGAAGGCCAAGCACGAGGACTTCCTCAGGTATGCCAGCGATGAGGGCGCGCTCGTCTTCATGTCGGGTTGGATGGGCATCGATCTCTCGCAATACGACCTCGACGAACCGGTCGGCAACGTGAAGAGCAACGCGATCCAGTCGGTCATCGCGAACTTCCAGGAGTCGGCCGACAACGGACAGGAGTTCACGGTGCGTGACATCGGTCGGCACGGTGCGATCGGTGGTCTCGGCCCCTACATCGTCGGCTCTGGGGAGGAGATCGCCGACTACCTACAGGAATGGGTGGCCGACACGGATGTCGACGGCTTCAACCTCGCCTACGCGATCACGCCCGGGACCTTCGAGGACGTCGTGAAATACGTGATTCCGGTGCTGCGCGAGCGAGGCGTCTACCCGAAGGAATACGTGGAGGGCAGTCTGCGCAACAAGCTGCACGGGCGTGGCGATCGCCTGCCGACCGAGCACAAGGGCGCGAGCTACCGCGTCGGCGGATCCGCCTCGACCTCCCCGCGGTAGCGGTCGTCGGGGTTCAGATCCCCAACACCCTCTCGAGGTACTCGTTGCGGAACTGCCGGTCGGGATCGAGCCGATCGGCGAGAGCGCTGAAGTCGGCGAGTCGTTCGTACCGTTGACCGATAACCGAGGCATCCATCGTGAACAACTTGCCCCAGTGCGGTCGCGGATCGAAGGGCGCGAGCGCGGTCTCGATGGCCCCGGTCAGGCCGATCACGGCATCCGGTTCGTTCTTCCAGGTGAAGGCGATACCGAGGGTCTCCCGGTCGTAGGCGGGACTCATCCAGAGGCCGTCCGCGGCAACCGTGCGTAGCTCGGCGATGCGGAGGTGGGGCGCGATCCGCTCGCCCATCGCGCGGAGGACACCGAGCGCAGCGACGGCGTTCGAGCGGTCGACGAAGTACTCGGCCTGGATCTCGTCTCCGTGGCTCGGAGTGGCATCGAGGCGGAAGTGGGGCAGTCGTTCGGACCACGGCCCCGGCACGCCGCCGCGCACCGTGTTGTTGCCGGAGTCCGTTTCCCGCTCGACCGCGACCCGATGAGCGCCGAACATGGCGTCGGGCATCGTGGCTGGTTCCCCGTCCTCCATCCTCGTCTTCAACCAGACGCGTTCGAGGGTATCGCCCAGCCAGTCCGTGAACAGACTGACGCTGTAGGCGCGGGACGTGACGGCCTCAAGGTCGCCGAGCAGGGCGTCCCACGGCAGGTCGTCGTAGAGGTCCTGGCGCAGGTCGAAGGTGGGCTGGATGTCGAGGGTCACCCGGGTGAGGACGCCGAGTGCCCCCAAGCTGACCACCATTCCCGCGAAATCAGGATCGCCTCGGCGTGCGGTGATCAGTTCGCCTCGTCCCGAAACGATTTCCAGTCCGCTCACCGCGCTGGACAGCGTGCCATTGGTGTCCCCCGAGCCGTGGGTGCCCGTCGATATCGCTCCGGCCACGGAGATGTGTGGGAGTGATCCCATGTTGTGCAGGGCGTAGCCGTTCAGTTGCAGCCAGGATGCGAGGACTCCGTAACGAACTCCCGCGGTGACCGTGACCGTGCTCGCCGCGGGATCGATCACCGGTGTGGATACGAACTCATCGAGGCTGACGAGATCACCATCGTTGTCGGCAATGTCGTTGAACGAGTGGCGGGTGCCGAGCGGACGCACTCGTCGCGAGCGAGAGACGATTTCCTGAACCTCGTCGACGGTTTCCGGATGATGCAACCGCTTCGCAGTGAACGTATAGGTTCCAGCCCAATTGGTTCCGATGTCCGATGTCGCGTTGCCCATCAACACAATGTAGCCGTCGGACGTTTCGGGACAGAGCCCACCAGAGAGCGTCGTACGACGCGGGAATCACTAGGCGAAGACCCAGACTTCGGATATTTTTTCAGCACGTGTCTATTCGTCCGACTCCCGTTCGACGTCTGGGTATGAAGCAGATGCTTCAGTACACGAGAAGGAGAAAATAATGAAGTACATGCTGATTCTCAAGGCGGACGCGGCCACCGAATCCGGCGCCATGCCGACCGACGAAGACCTCAACGCGATGGGTCATTTCAACGACGAGCTGATCGCCTCCGGTGCCCTGCTTGCCGGAGAGGGGCTGCATTCGAGTTCGGAGGGTGCTCGCGTCGACTTCGCCGCCGGCGCCCAGTCGGTCACGGACGGTCCGTTCGCCGAGACGAAGGAACTCATCGCCGGATTCTGGATCCTGCAGGTCGCCTCGAGGGACGAGGCCATCTCCTGGGCCAAGCGGGTTCCGGTGACGGACGGCCGCATCGAGGTGCGGCGGGTCTACGACGTCGCCGATTTCAACCAGGACAACGAGTACGTGCAGAAGGAAACCGAGTGGCGCGAACAGCACGGCGAGAGCCGCACTGCCTGACCCCCCGTGGCTGACAACCGCGGCGGTCGTCAGCGGCCGAACGCGGTTGCCGCCGGGCAGTCGAACGGGTCGCCACCCGCCGCCAGGCCGACCCGGTTGAGGTAGCGGGTCACGATGCCGTAGGACTGGGTCAACGTCGTCTCCGTGTATGCGATGTTGTTCGAGCTGCAGTACCCCTTGGCGATCCGCTGTGCCTTCTTCAGATGCGGGCGGGGCATGTTGGGGAACAGGTGGTGCTCGACCTGGTAGTTCAGGCCGCCCATGAAGGTGTCCATGACCCAGTTGCCCCTGATGTTTCGAGAGGTGAGCACCTGGCGCCGAAGGAAGTCGACCTTCGCGTCGTGCGGCAGGATGGGCATGCCCGTGTGGTTGGGCGCGAAAGACGAGCCCATATAGAGGCCGAAGACGGCAAGTTGAACGCCGATGAAGGCGAAAGCCATGCCGGGGGAGAACAGAAGGAAGATCACCAGCACATAGGCCGAAATACGGAACATGATCATCGAGATTTCGAGCCAGCGCTTGTCGACTTTTCCGCGGCCGAACACGGTGCGCATGCCGTGGACGTGCAGGTTGACACCCTCGAACAGCAGGATCGGAAAGAACAGGTAACCCTGCCGCCGGGTCACCCACGCGTAGAGGCCACGGGACTTCGCGGCATCCGTTTCGACGAACGAAACGAAATCGCGAGCGACGTCGGGATCCTTGCCGAGCACGTTCGGGTTCGCGTGGTGGCGGCTGTGTTTGGTCATCCACCAGGAGTAGCTGATGCCCACGAACAGGTTCGCCAACGTGCGGCCCGCAAGGTCGTTCAGCCTGCCCGATTCGAAGACCTGACGGTGGGATGCCTCGTGCGCAAGAAAGGCGTACTGGGTGAGGACTATGCCGAGGCCGCCGGCGATCAGCAGTTGGAACCATGAGTCGCCCAGCAGAATGGAGCCAGCGATGAGACCGCAGAGGGCCAGCGTGATGATGCCGAACATCAAGAAGTAGAAGCCGGTGCGCCGTCGGAGCAGACCCGAATCGCGAACCGTCCGAAGCAGCGCGGAGTACTCCGTCGTCGGGTTCGCACGATTACCGCCGGGGACGGTCTTGGTGAAGGTGACAGCTGGGGCTGCGGAAGTTGCATTGCTCATGATGAGCCTCGTTCCGGAAAAGCGGCTTCCCAGCCGTGAATGCGAGCCGATGCCCGAGCGGATGCCGTAAGCATGCGCGTATTCACTGGGAACCGGATGCATGCCCCTCCGTGCACCCGCCGTCGCCCGCGACTCAGTGACCGATCGGTACCCCTCCCGGAGCATCGGTGGAAGCCGACTTGCGGATGAAGAAGGCCGCCGGAATCGCGATGAGCGAGATCACCGCACCGTAGACGAATGCTGTATGAATGCCGGATGCGGTGGCCGAGACGATGTCCTGACCCTCGACCTGGAGCGCCGCGATTCGTGACGACATGACGGTCACGAAGAGTGCCGTTCCGGCCGCTCCCGCCAATTGCTGCACCGTGCCGACGATCGCGCTGCCGTGGGAATAGAACTCGGGACGCAGTGAACCGAGGCTCGCGGTGAACAGCGGCGTGAACAGGAGGGCCAATCCGATGCTCAGCGTGACATGCGCCGCGAGCACCCACCAGAAGGAACTGTTCTGGTTGAGCAGCGTCATCCCCCAGAGATCGGCGCTCACGATGATCGATCCGGCGACGAGCAGAGCTGTCGGACCCACCCTGTCGTAGACCCGGCCGACCCAGGGTGCAAGGAGTCCCATGATGAGGCCGCCGGGCAAGAGCAGCAGGCCGACGGTGAGCTCGTCGACCTTGAGAACGTTGACCATGTAGAACGGCAGGAGCACGATCGTGCCGAACATGGCCATCATGCTGATGGTGAACATCGCTATCGAGAACGTGAAGGTGCGGTTCTTGAAGGTGCGCAGGTCGAGCAGCGCACGATCATTGCGCTGTAGTTGCAGCTGACGAAGCACGAAGAGCACGAGCGCGACGACTCCGACGCCGAGCGGGAGCCAGACCTCGAAGGCGGTCGTCGCGGTTCCGGCGTTGCTCAGGCCGTAGACGAGCCCGCCAAAGCCGAACGCGGAGAGAATCACGGAGAGCGTATCGAAACGCGTGGGACGCGGGTCTGTCACATTCTTCATGAGCGAGCCGCCGACGATCAAGGCGGCGATCGCAATCGGAAGCACCAGGATGAACATCCAGCGCCAGTCGAGCACACTCAGGATGAGGCCTGAGATGGTTGGACCGATCGCCGGTGCGACCGAGATGACGATGGAAATGTTGCCCATCATGCGGCCGCGAGTGGCCGGGGGTACCAGCGTCATGACAGTTGTCATGAGCAGCGGGAACATGATCGCGGTGCCGCTCGCTTGAACGACCCGGGCAACGAGCAGGATCTCGAATCCCGGCGCAACGGCGGCGACGAGCGTGCCGAGACTGAAGAGTCCCATCGCGGCGATGAACAGCGGCCGAGTGTTGAAGCGCTGAAGCAGGAAGCCGGTGATCGGGATGACCACGGCCATCGTGAGCATGAACGCCGCCGTCAGCCACTGAGCCGCACTCGGGGCGATATTCAGATCCTTTGACAGGCGCGGCAACGCGACACCCATGATCGTCTCGTTGAGGATGACGACGAAGGCCGAGATGAGCAGAAGCGTGATCACCAGGCGATTGCGCGCGCCCAGTGACGCAGCCTCTTCCGCCGTTGCGTCAGCGGTGGAGGAGACAGTTGTTTCGGTCATTGGGATTTCCCGTCGAAGAAAGGCGGTTGACAAGGGATGTTATGGCATCGCGCGAAAGGGAGCGTCGCCAGAGGGCAGCGGTGCCCATTGCCACGAGGGTGAACCTCGCGGCGTTGCTGTACATAACGTTGCAGCGTGCTGCAAGTCTGCTTTATTCCACCGACATTCGGAATAGTGGCGAGGGTGCTGATCTCGACAGAGTTTGGATGGCTCGGGGTGGGAACGTAGCGTGGAAGGGCGTTTCGCTACCCGGAGAAGACGGTCGCGATCGACACCGACGCGCTACCGGGGCCAGACCGGCCGGAACTGCACGCTGATACGAGGGCCGACGGCTTTCTTTGTCTTGAGGATCGCGTGCTCCTGGGTGCGCTGACAGCTGCCGCCCATGACAATGAGATCGCCGTGACCGAGCGGGAATCGGTGAGTCTGCCTGTCCTCCCTGGAACGGAGCGACAGGATGCGCGGCTCGCCCACCGAGAGAATGGCAACCATCGTGTCCCGATCGATCGTGCGGCCAACACGGTCGCCATGCCATGCGACGCTGTCGTGGCCCGTGCGGTAGAAGCACAGACCCGCAGTCA
>JAODMH010000160.1 GCA_025465035.1 Microbacteriaceae bacterium
CGACGATGCCCTCACGACCGGCGAGACCGTGCTCCACCGCGTTGGTCACCAACTCGGTGAGTGCGAGCGAGAGCGGTGTCGCATATTCACTCGGCAGCACCCCGAAGCTGCCCGTGAACTTCGGGTGCGCCTTGGTGTTGTGCGTCGACGCGACCTCGGCGATGAGCTTGAGCACGCGATCGAAGACCACATCGAAGTCCACGTTCTGGTTGAGCCCCTCGCTGAGCGTGTCATGCACGACGGCGATCGCCGCGACCCTGCGCATGGCCTGGTTGAGGGACTCGCGAGCCTCATCCGAGTGCGATCTGCGCGCCTGGATCCTCAACAGAGACGCCACCGTCTGCAGGTTGTTCTTGACCCGGTGGTGAATCTCCCGGATCGTCGCATCCTTCGTAATGAGCTCGCGCTCCTGGTGGCGCAGTTCGGTCACATCGCGACACAGCACGATGGCGCCGATGCGCTCACCGCGATCCCGGATGGGGATCGCGCGCAACGAGACCGTCACACCCCTGGCTTCGATGTCGGTGCGCCAGGGGGCACGACCGGTGACCACGAGCGGCAACGACTCGTCGACGATGAGCTTGCCGGTGAGGAGAGATGTGGTGACTTCCGCCAGGGACTCCCCCTCGAGTTCGCCGGCGAAGCCCATCCGGTTGAAGGCCGACAGCCCGTTGGGGCTCGCGAAGGTCACGGTGCCGTCGACATCCAGTCGCAGCAGTCCGTCCGAGGCGCGCGGAGCACCGCGGCGCGGTCCGGTCGGCGCACCGAGGTCGGGGAAATCACCGGCGCAGATCATCGCGAAGAGATCGTTCGCGCACTCGTTGAAGGTCAGCTCCTGGCGGCTGGGCGTTCGCGCCTCGCTCAGGTTGGTGTGACGGCTGATGACGGCGATCGGATGCTTCGTGGTTTCCGCTCCACCCGCCGAGAGTCTGCGCAGCACCGGTACTGCCCGCACCCTGGTCGGCGTCTCCTCGTACCAGTCTGGAGCGGCGGAGTCCACGATCTGCGCGGTCTCGAAGGCGTCGGTGACCTGGCTCCTCCATTCCGCCTTGATCGCCTGCCCGACGAAGTCACGATAGAAGAGCGTTGCAGAACTGGATGGCCGCGCGTGGGCCACGGCGACAAAGCCGCCGTCCTGCGCCGGGACCCAGAGCACGATGTCCGCGAAGGCGAGATCGGCGAGCAATTTCCAATCGCCGACGAGGAGGTGCAGCCATTCGATATCCGCCTCGTCCGAGCGCCCCTGGGCGAGCACGAGGTCAGAGAGAGTCGACACCGTCCCAGCTTAGGTGCAGGCCGGAGAGGGTCCTCTCCGCGGGTCGCCACCTTCCCATGGCCCGTCGAGAGGCGACGGTGGAGAATGTCTATGTACCGCGAGAAGGGCTCGCGTTGCAGACAGGGGACCACCGTGGCATCGAAGTCTGGAAAGAAACCGGCCAAGAAATCCACCAAGAAGGCAGACCGCAAGGCGGTCGAAGCCAAACTGAAGAAGCAGGTGCAGCAGGCGCGAGCTGCGCTGGCGAAGGAGAAGGCACGCGCGAAGAAGCTCGCAGACCAGGCCAAGGACGCCCTGAAGAAAGACAGCGCGAAGGCGAAGTCCGCGAAAACGGTGGACGCCGTGAAGAAGTCCGCTCGCGACGTG
The DNA here is from genome assembly GCA_025465035.1 of Microbacteriaceae bacterium. GTDB lineage: Bacteria > Actinomycetota > Actinomycetes > Actinomycetales > Microbacteriaceae > Lacisediminihabitans. Next base: position 1,643 of record JAODMH010000160.1, read on the forward strand.
AGCAAGAAGGCGAAGGACCTGGTGGAGACGGCATCGGCGATCGTCGCGGCACCACCGAAAGCACCGGCGAAGACGCCGCGAGCGACGAAAGCCTCGACGTCGACAGCGTCGACGAAGACCGCCGCGCCGGCGAAGACGCCGGCCAGAGCTCCGCTTCGTCCACGAACGACGGCTCGCACCGGCACTGCGGCTCCCCGAACTGTGCGCTCCCGTGCACAGAGTTCGTCGGCCGCCACGACACCGTCCGAATCCTGGACGCTGCCGCAACTACGGGCCAAGGCCCGGGAGAACCGCCTCGTCGGCTACTCGAGGCTGAGCAAAGCCGCGCTGCTCGAAAGACTCCGCGCCCGTTGATCAGCCGACGGCCGTCTCCAGCCGGCGCCGTCTCGCTCGCTTGGCGACCGGCGCCGGTTGTGGCAGGATGCGTTCTGCCACAAACTGGCCGATCGCCATCCTGACGGGGGATTTGGCCGCCACATCCAAGAGGGTCTTACCGCTCAGGATCGCGGCGTCGAGCGCGGCCTGATCGTGCGGCACGAGCACGGGCGACGAGATACCGCCGAAGCGCCGCAGGGTCTGTTTCACCTGCGCCGCGGCCCCCAGACCAATCGCGCTCGCCCGGATCTTATTCATCACGACGGTGACCCGGCTGGTGACGATCGTCTCGACCAGGTCGACGTGCGCGCGCAGAAATCGCGACAGTCCCACCGGGTCGGCCGAGCCGACCGCGATCACGTGATCGGCCTCGCGCAGCGCGGCAATCGTCGCAGCGTTGCGCCTGGGCGCGAAGAGGTCGCTGCTGATCTCCTCATCGTTCTCCAGGCTGAAGGCCGTGTCGAGCACGACGTAGTCCACCCAGTCGCGACAGGCCGTGATCGTGGTCGCCACGCGCTCAGCGGAGAGTTCTGGCCATCGATTCGGACGACCGATGCCGGTGAGCACCCAGAAGCTGCCGCGGGACGACAGATAGCGTTGACCGATACGTTCCAGTTCCACACTGTCGAGACTTCCTGCGCCGGCCAGTCGACACGCCGCGGCGAATCCCGGTGCCTCATCCAGGAGGCCAAGAGCCGGCGCTACCGAGCCACTATGCGTGTCGACATCGGCGAGCGCGACTGTGTAGCCCGCCGCCGCCAGTTCCGCTGCGAGATTGATCGCAAGAGTGGTGCGACCGGGTGAACCGGCCGGTCCCCAGACGGCGAGCACCGCGCCCCGACGAGCGGCCCCAACCGCAGGCGTCGTCACCACGCCGCCCAGAAGAACGGCCTCGACCTCCGTCCATTCGGCGTCGAGCGCGACGATCTCGCGCAGACCGAGATCCGCGGCATGCCGGCGATCCGACTCGGAGGCGATCATGGCCACGATCCGGACGCCCGCGGCATCCGCCTCCACCATGAGCCGGTCGTTCAGGTAGCGCGAGGATGCGGCGACGACCGCGAACTCGGCTCTCGTGCTGAGGAGGGTCGAGGCGAGTTCATCGGCTGCAGAGCAGCGCGCGACGAGTTCATGACCGTGGCGAACGAGGTCGATGGACAGCCGATCCTCGGTGTCGAGCGGGAGTGCCAACGCGATGCGTCCCATCACTCAGCCCTTCACCGGGATGCTCACCGGCACCAGTGAAATCGCATCCTGGTTCGCGATGGCCTCGAGCACTCTGGCGGTCTTGGTGCGGGGCACGAGCACTTCCACCGACTCGCCACCTCGCTCCGCGATGATGCCCTGGGACGGGACTATCCGCACGACCGTCGCCGATGAGACGAGCACGGCGGGCGGACCGAAGACGCCGTTCTCCGTCTCGCGGGCGGACCACACGTCGACGCTCTCGCCCGCGGCGATCGATCTGGCGAGTTCGCCCTGCACTGTGACAACAACGGAGGCGACGCGGATGCCCGCCGGGTTGCCGACCGCCGATGCCGGAACCAGTTCGCCGGCGGAGACCGCCCTGGTCACGACGAGGCCTGCCTCCGGTACTTCACCGCTCGACAGATACTTCACTTCGGCCCCGCCGAGACGCACGCTCTGCGCCACGAGATCCCCCGCGTCGATGCGGTCGCCGGGGCTCAGTGCGGAGCGCGCGGCGAACACCTGCACACCGCCATCCGCCGCGGCGACCAAGCCGAGAACACCGAGGACGGATGCCGCTACGAGACCGAGCCCGATGGCGAAACGCGGATCGAACCACCAGGATCTCGACCCACCCTCGCTCTGTCGTCCTATCGCGGTGGAACTCATCTCTTGTCTCCCTGGCTCGCGGCTGCTCTCTTCTATGGTCGTGAGGGCGCACGAGTGCCGGGAAAGTTATCCACAGCATCGTTGCAAGAGCGCCGCGACACACATAATCGAGGGATGAACGACACGAGTTCGACCGAATCGGGTACCTCTGCCGCGCTCGGCCGCTTTCTCACCCTCGCCGATACGGCGGAGATCCTCAACGTGTCCGCCCGCCAGGCCTATGCTCTCGTCCGCTCGGGAGAACTGCCTGCGATCAAGGTCGGCGGACACGGTCACTGGCGCGTCGAGCGGTCCGTTCTCGAGTCTTACATCCAGGCCAAGTACGAAGAGGCGAGGCGCATGAGCCTCTGGAACCAGTCGGAGTATGCGAGCCTGCCCGAGTACTCGTTCGACTCCAGCCGCGATCAGACGCGCACCAACTGGATCTGATCGAAGGGAACCAGTCGGTACTGGGTCACCGCGTTCTCGCGCCGCGGGATGCCTGCGTCGTGAAGCGCGAGGTCGAGATGATCCCGGCCCACCCTGTCGATGGTTCCGTGCAGGGTTCCGGACGCCAGCTGCACGTCGATGGCACGGCGACGACGGCACAGGTCGCGCAGAACGAAGCCCAGCCCGAGTCGGCCGGACAGCCCGGTGGTCGGCTCCTGCGCTCCCGAGGCGTCGAGACTGTGCGCGATCTGGTCGCGACTCAGCACGAGGCTCGTGACCGCGGCCACCGGCAGTATGCACTGCGATTCACGCGCTGACTCGTCGACGAGATCGCCGGAGATCCAGTCACGACCGACGGTCTTCGGCACAACCGCTACGGTCATCCCGTTGGCGAGCACCACCCGGATCGGTTCCCGGATGCCGCCGCTCTCGTGCATGGCCGTGATGCGATCGCGTACCGACAGCCGACCGAGCCGCAGTCGCTCCTCCTCGGCCTGGAGGTCGATCTCTTCCGCACTGAGCTCCTGCTCGAGCTGACCTTCCAGATCGTCGAAGAGGTTGTCCCAGCGCATGGAGTGAAACTAGTCAGCCGGGAGGCGCGACCGACGAGTTTGTCCACAGCCCCAACACTGGGGCATGGACATCGGCTCGCCTGTGCTGCTTTAGTGACAGCCAAGGTCGTCTCCCCCCGTATGGGGGTGGGGAGCGACCTCAGAAGTTCGGAGCCAGCCATGAGCACACCAGTTCCGTTAGGCCGGCCAGGGGCGGCCCCGGCGCGGGAGACGTTGCCGACCAAGGTCATCAGGTCGCGATTTCATTCCGACGATTTCTTCGGCCAGCAGCCCGCGACGCGATCCACACTGCCCAACCCTGAGCCGCTTCTGGAGAACCTCACCCGCTGCGTCATCGAGATCCTGGCCGGTGCTCGCGACCTCGAGCAGATCTCCCGCTGGGTGACCGACGACGTCTATCGCAATCTGCTGAAGCGGGTCGTTCTCTCGGCCCGTGCGCGTCAGGCCCGCGGTCAGGCCACGACCCGTCCGAGTTTCTCGATCGGCTCGACCTCGGTGTGCGAACCGCGGGACGGAGTCATCGAGGCCGTCGTGATCGTCCGCGGCCGCGCACGCACCCGTGCCGTCGCTCTCCGGCTCGAAGGACTCGACAGCCGCTGGAGGGCGACAGCGATCAACGTGCTCTAGCTGTCGTCCTCATCATCGATCTCGGCGAGGGCGTCGTCACGCGCCGTACTCGCCCTAGCAACGAACTGGGCGCCGACCTCCTCGCCGCGCTCCCTCACCCCAGACGCGGTCGCGGTGACGCGGTCCTTTACATCGTCGGCGGTGCTGGTGACCCTGGTCGCGACATCCTTTGCCGCGTCGGCGGCCTTACCCGCTACATCGTTGGCGGTGGTCGCGGTCCTACCCGCGACATCCTGCGCGGCGCGCGCCACGGTCTGCGAGACGCCCTTTGCGGCGGTCGCCGCGCGCTCCGCGACATCCGCTGCCACCGCGGCCGTCCTGTCCGCGACGGTTCTCGCCGTCTCGGCGGTCGCCCGGGCACCGTCGGAGATCACTCCGGGAGCGGCCTTCGCCGCAGCCTCGGCGCGAGCACGGACGACGGGGGCCTGCTGGCGCGCGTAGCTCTCGACATCCTGGCGCGCTCTCCGCACCCGGGGGCTCCCCCAGAGCCGCGACACGCCGTCACGGATCTGCTCATAGCGCTCCCGCCCCGCCCGCGCGCCCAGCACATAGCCGACGGCGAGCCCGACGAAGAACAGGAATCTGGATCTCATCGCTCCAGCCTAAGTGGGTGGGGCAGAGCCCGGTAGTGCAATCGGCGCGACTAGCGACCCTTGTTCTTCTCCTGGGCCCGACGCTCGGCACGATTCGCGGCCGGCGGTGCGCTCTGAGCAGTGCTCTGCCCGAATGCACCACGCTGCCCCGCGGCCGTCGCGGCGCGCCCGAAAGCGGCGCCCCCGGTGGCGGAATCCTGCTTCTGCTGCGCCCTGGCGCTCGACGCCTGGTCGAGTTGGCCACGCGCATCGCGCACCTCCACCTCACCCTGGTTGTCAGCGTCGGGGGCGGAATAGCTCAACCGCTCGACGGGTGCACCGGAGGCTCCGAGGCCCTTGGCGGCAACTGTCGGCACCGCCGCGGTGGCTTCTCCACCCCCGGTGACTTCGACCTCGAGGTTGAACAGGAAGCCGACCGACTCCTCGCGAATCTGGCCCATCATGCTCTGGTAGAGAGCGAACCCTTCGCGCTGATATTCGACAAGCGGGTCGCGCTGCGCCATGGCACGCAGACCGATGCCGTCTTTCAGATAGTCCATCTCGTAGAGGTGATCGCGCCAGCGCCGATCGATCACGGACAGCACAACGCGTCGCTCGAGCTCACGCATCGCCGGTTCGCCGAGGGCCTTCGTGCGGGCCTCGTACTGCAGCCGGGCATCCGAAAGGATCTCATCCTTCAGCAGACCGCTGGTGATCTTATTGAGGTTGCCCGCCTCCGTGAGCAGTTCGTCGATCGTGATCGACACCGGGTAGAGCGTGCCGAGCTCGGTCCACAGAGCCTCGAGATCCCAATCGTCGGCGTGACCCTCCGCGGTGTGCACCTCGACGACCTCGGTGATGACGTCCTCGAGGAACTTCTGCGTGCGATCCTGCAGGTCGTCACCCTCGAGGATGTGGCGGCGGTCCCCGTAGATCGCCTCGCGCTGGCGGTTGAGGACGTCGTCGTATTTGAGCACGTTCTTGCGGATCTCGGCGTTGCGGGCCTCGACCTGGCTCTGGGCGCTGCGGATGGCGCGGCTCACCACCTTCGACTCGATCGCGAGGTCCTCGGGCACATTGCCGCGACCCATGAGCGACTCCGCGGCGGCGGAGTTGAACAACCGCATGAGATCGTCGGTGAGCGACAGGTAGAAACGACTCTCACCGGGGTCGCCCTGGCGACCGGAGCGACCGCGCAGCTGGTTGTCGATGCGGCGCGACTCGTGGCGCTCCGTGCCGAGCACGTAGAGCCCGCCCGCCGCGACGACCTTCTCCGCTTCCTCGGCGGAGATGGCCTTGGCGCGCTCGAAGACCGCGTTCCACTCCTTCTCGTACTCTTCCGGGGTGTCGACGGGGCTGAGTCCGCGCTGGTTCATTTCGGCGACGGCGAGGAACTCCGCATTGCCGCCGAGCATGACGTCTGTGCCGCGGCCCGCCATGTTGGTGGCGACGGTGACGGAGCCGAGGCGACCGGCCTGGGCGACGATCGCGGCCTCGCGGGCATGGTTCTTCGCGTTCAGCACCTCGTGCTTGACGCCGCGCTTGGCGAGGAGCTTGGAGAGGTACTCGCTCTTCTCGACGCTCGTGGTGCCGACGAGCACGGGCTGGCCCTTTTCGTGACGCCCGACGATGTCTTCGACGACCTGACCGAACTTCGCCTCCTCGTTCTTGTACACGAGATCGGACTGGTCGAGACGCAGCATGGGCTTGTTCGTCGGGATGGCGACGACCCCGAGCTTGTAGGTGCTCATGAACTCGGCGGCCTCGGTCTCGGCCGTACCGGTCATTCCGGAGAGCTTCTTGTAGAGCCGGAAGTAGTTCTGCAACGTGACCGTCGCGAGGGTCTGGTTCTCCGCCTTGACCTCGACGCCCTCCTTGGCCTCGATGGCCTGGTGGATGCCCTCGTTGTAACGCCGGCCCATCAGGATGCGACCGGTGTGTTCGTCGACGATGAGAACCTCGCCGTTCATGACGACGTAGTCCTTGTCCTTCTTGAACAGCGCATCCGCTTTGATCGAGTTGTTGAGGAACGAGATGAGCGGTGTGTTCGCGGACTCGTACAGGTTGTCGATGCCGAGATAGTCCTCGACCTTCTCGATGCCGGGCTCGAGCACGCCGACAGTGCGCTTCTTCTCGTCCACCTCGTAGTCGACCTCTGGCACGAGCCGCTTCGCGAGATTCGCGAACTCGGCGAACCAGCGGTTGGCTTCACCGGATGCCGGACCCGAGATGATCAGCGGCGTGCGGGCCTCATCGATGAGGATCGAGTCGACCTCGTCGACGATGGCGTAGTTGTGGCCGCGCTGCACCATGTCGCTCGCCTGCCACGCCATGTTGTCGCGCAGATAGTCGAAGCCGAACTCGTTGTTGGTGCCGTAGGTGATGTCCGCCGCGTACTGCTCCCGGCGCTCGGCGGGCGACTGGCCGGAGAGGATGACGCCTGTGGTCATGCCCAGCGCACGGAACACGCGGCCCATGAGCTCCGACTGGTAGCTGGCGAGATAGTCGTTGACAGTGATGACGTGGACGCCGCGCGACGGGATCGCGTTGAGGTAGGCGGAGAGCGTCGCGACGAGGGTCTTGCCCTCGCCGGTCTTCATCTCGGCGATGTTGCCGAGATGAAGCGCCGCGCCACCCATGAGCTGCACATCGAAATGGCGCATGCCGAGGGTGCGAACAGCCGCTTCACGAACCGCCGCGAAGGCCTCCGGCAGGAGATCCTCGAGGGATTCGCCGTTGGAGTAGCGCTCGCGGAACTCCACGGTCTCGTTCTTCAGGTCCTCGTCGCTGAGTTCCCTGAAATCGTCTTCGAGGTGGTTGACCGCCTGCGCATAGCGCTCGAGGCGCCGCAGGACTCGGCCCTCACCAACACGGAGGACCCTTTCAAGAACGTTGGCCACTGCTCACTCCAGATACATTCGGCGGTCGGTGGTGAGCTGGCACCGATCCGGCACCAGGTCACCCCGCAAGCGTATGGCTGACAGCGCGCCGCGAATCGGCGCGCCTGTAACCAATTCGTAATGCTAGCAAGCCTAGGCCGTGGCTTTACTGACTTCTGAGATCTGTACGCCACGCGCGTACCCGAGAACGGGGGCCATCGCGACTAGCTCCGCGATGGCCCCAGAGCGCCGATCGCTAACCGCGCAGCTTGCGTGTGGCCGTTGCGACCTCCTGCAACTCCGTTGCCGAATCATCGAGACCGATGACGCCGTAGTCCCAGCCCTTGCGTCGATAGACGACGCTTGGCCGGTCGGTCTCCGCATCCATGAACAGGTAGAAGTCGTGGCCGACCAGCTCCATGTAGTAGAGCGCGTCATCCACCGTCATCGGCACGGAGGCGAACACCTTCTTGCGGATGACGACCGGGCTCCACTCCGCTTCGGCCGCCTCGTCCGGAGCGCTGTCGACCACGTCGATCGCACCGGTGCGCACTTTTTCCATCACGGCGGCGTCGGCAGGGCGGATGTCGGTGACGCTGAACCCGTCTGCGCTGGCTTCGCGCAGGGAGGTCGGCCGATGCTTTCCGCGATGCACCTTTTGCCGATCCTTCGCCCGGCGCAACCGTTCGACCAATTTGTCGAGAGCGAGATCGAGGGCGACGTACTTGTCCGAGCCGCTGGACTCCGCACGAACAAGGGGACCCGGTCCGATGAGAGTCAGTTCGACGCGGTCATCGCCGCTCGTCCCGTTCTTCTCGCTATGCCGGCAGACCTTGATTTCGAACGCAAGGGCTTTATCGGCGAGATGAGAGACCTTCTCGGCTTTTTCCGTTGCATAGTCCCGGAATCGATCAGTGATCCCTAGGCCCAGACCGTTGATGGAAATTTCCATGGCGTCCTCCTAGTTCCGTATGGCGCGACGCCCGGTGGAACCAGGCGATACATCCGCGCCTCTTGTGCCCACCGTAGCCCCGTCACCCGTTCCTTGTCACGGCTTTCGCTTTGCATCAGCTAGGAATCGCCGAAGTGCTTCGGGGTGAACGCCAGGCTGGCGGCGGCGACCACCTCCGCGCCTCCTTCTCGAAGTGCCCGAGCCGCCTCCATGAGCGTCGCGCCGGTGGTCGCGACGTCGTCGACGAGCAGAAATCGGCGGCCCGCGAGCGTTCCCTTCGCGGCCATCGACCCGGCGAGATTCCGCCCTCGTTGCTCGCGACCGAGAGTCTTCTGGCGCGCACGCGCGTGGGTGCTCGACAGGACGGGCGACGGCCGCGGCAGTCCCGCGCGCCTCAACAGGAGGCGCACCGGGTCGTAACCCCGGCGGCGCACCCCGGCGTGGCTCGGCGGGATCGATACGAGTTCGACCCGTCCGGCAGCCGCCGCGCGGATCGCGGACGAGAAGGCCGCGGCGAGCGGACGGGAGACGTCCGTCCTGCCCTGCTCCTTGAAGGCAAGGATCGTGCGGCGCACCACGCCCTCGTAGCGCAGGGCCGAGACGAGAGCCGTTCCGTCGGGAAGCGGCTGGCGGTGGAGCGTGGCGCGGAGACCCGGTCGGCACGCGGCGCAGAGCGCCCGATCATCCGCCCCGCAACCGGCGCAGGCGACCGGCATGAGCACCGACCACGCGTCGAGTGCGGCGGAGAGGAGGGCCACAGTCACCGGGACAGCATGCCGCGGCCGCGGCAGTCGTCCGGCGGTTGACTCCGATCTGTGCAGAATCCGGCGGTCAGCGCTGTGTGGCGATGAAGTCGACAGTGAGATTGCTGCTCTGCCAGCTGCTGCCGCGATAGGTCCAGATGGAGGAGTCCATACCGAGCGCCCGCAGCCCGTCCTGACCGTTGTTGCCCCCGACGATCGATTTGGCCGAGGGCATCGTGCCGAGCGACACGCGCTGGCCGCCGATGGTGAACAGCTGCACGCTCGACTGTCCGTTGACGGATACCAGCGTCGCGATGGTCAGCTGGTCGGCCCAGGTGGCGTCGACCGCGACATCCCCACCGAATGACACGTCGACGACCGGGGGGCCGAGGCTGACCGGTACCTGCTTCTCGTTGCGCAGGATCGCGGCGACGATGAGGCGCGGCCCCGTACTGGTGGACAGCAGGATCGCGACCCTCGCGCCGTCGCGCGAGACCTCGAGGGAGACGATCTGAGAGTCGGTCGGCAGGGCGGGCGAGATGAGCGGGTGCGCGACATCGTTCGTGTCGTACACGGTGATGGCATTCGGGCTGTCGGCCGGCACCGACCAGACATAGTCCCTCTCATCGAGCGACGGGGCGATGAGCCGGGGTCGCTGGTCGATCGGCGTAGCGGGGGTTGCTCCCTTCCGCACGACGGACACCCCGCCCTGTCTGAGCAGCACGGCCGCGGTGGTCTGGTCAGAGGAGAGGGTCGCGGCCTGCGGATCGAGGGCGACCACCTTACTGCTCAGGGGGCCGAGCGACGCGACCTTGCCGTTCGCGTAGAAGCCGAATGCACCCTTGCGGAAGACGAGAGCCTGCGGGTCGACCTTGGTGTCCGCCTGCGGCGGGCTCGAAGCGAAATCGTCGATCTGCAGCGGCGCCCCGTTGACCGACAGACTCACCCGAGAGATGCTGCCAACCGATCGCAGGCTTTCCGACAGTTGCAGCTGCATGAGCTGGCGCTCCGCCGCGGTTGCGTTCTGCGCCTCTTTGCTCAGGTCGATGCGCGCAACGCCGGCATCCACTGTCACGGAGCCGACATCCGACAGCTGCGTGCCGTCGGGGAACCGGGAAAACGCGGCTCCCTTCAACCACGGTGGCGGACCCCCGAGCAGGGCGGCGACGATTCTGGCGGGTGCAGTACCGTTCGGGTACCAGCGCAGATCCGGCACCAGGTGCTCGTTGTTCGCGTCGAGGAAGTAGAGCGGCGTGGACACGAAAATGCGCTGGAAGGTCTGGTCGGAGAGCACGATTCCCGCCGGGGCCGCGCTGATGCGCCACTCGCCCCGTTGCTTCACGAAAGAAAATTGCAGCGTGAATGGTTGGCTGCCATCCTTGTACACGCCCGAGGCATCCACCGTCGCCGAGGCGGTGAATGAGTACTCCATGGTGGTGTCGCCGACCTGGGAGAGTCGCGCCTGGCCGCTGCGCACCTGAACGGCGGCGCTGGGATCCCACTTGCTCGCGAAATCGGATGACAGGTATCGCTTGGCGACGGCATAGCCGCCGGTCGCGGAGGTGAATGCCGCCACGAATCCCTTGAGGATGTCCTGCTGCTTCGCCCCTTTCGCGGGACCTTCGGGGTTGTACTGCACGTTCCCGCCGCCGGCGTTCCCGTTGATGGCGACGCCCTGGGTCACCGATCCGGATGACGGGATGCTCACGCAGGCCGAGAGCATCCCGACCACGGCGATGGCGAGAACGGCGGCGAGACCACGACGACGATCAGGCATGGTCGATCCCCTCGATCGGGATGGAATCGTCGGGAGGCAGTTCCAGCGGAGAGCTGACTATCGGCAGGGCGTGATCGCGCGGAAGGGTCAACCGGAAGCAGGTGCCATTGCCGAGGTCCGACCAGACCTCGAGCCAGCCGTCGTGCAGGATGGCATCTTCGAGCGAGATGGCGAGACCGAGCCCGGTACCTCCGATGGTGCGCTGGCGGGACGGGTCGGCACGCCAGAAACGGTCGAAGACATGGGAGATCTCGGCGGATGTCATCCCGATGCCGTAGTCGCGGACAGAGAGAGCGACGGCGCTTTCATTGCTGTCGACCATGACGACGATGGGCTTGCCCTCTCCGTGCTCGATGGCATTGCCGAGAAGATTGCGCAGAATCCGGCGGATGCGACGAGCGTCCACCTCGGCCTCGAAGTAGCCGCCAGGGGCGACGACTCGAAACTCCGAGCCGCGCTCCTCCGCGAGCGGTTGCATGGAGTCCACGGCATCCTCGACCAGGCGCACCAGGTTCGTCGGCTCGAGTTCCAGCTCGACAGCCCCCGCGTCGTAGCGGCTCACCTCGAGCAGGTCGGCGAGTAGGACCTCGAAGCGCTGCACCTGGGTGTGGAGAAGCTCAGCCGTGCGCGCGGTCGACGGCGCGAACTGTTCGCGCTGATCGTAGAGGACGTCGCCGGCGAGCCTGATGGTCGTGAGGGGCGTGCGGAGCTCGTGCGAGACGTCCGAGACGAAGCGCTGCTGCAGACGTGACAGTTCGGCGAGCTTGGTGATCTGCCGCTGCAGGCTGTCGGCCATGCCGTTGAAGGATCGTGCGAGGGTCGCGATCACATCCTCACCCCTCTCCGGAATGCGCTGCTCCAGCTGCCCGGCCGCCAGCCGCTCACTGGTCTCTGCGGCGAGCCTGATCGGGCCGACGACGAGCCTCACCACGATGTAAGTGACGGCGCCGATGAGGAGCACGAGGGCGAGTCCACCGAGGAGGAGGGTCTGGGTCACGAAGTTCAGCGTCCCCTGCGAATCGCTCAGCGGGTAGACCAGGTAGAGCTCGTAATTGCCCGCGTCTGGAACCTGCACCTGCGAGCCGACCACGATCGCCGGCGCTCCGTCGCTCAGCCTCACCGACTGGTACTGCACGTGGGTCGGATCAGCGGTGACGCTGTTCCGAAGGGCCTCGCTCACGGCCTGCTGCGGAAAGTCGGTCGTACTGATCGGTTGCATGGACTGCAACGTCTGCTGGCCGGGTGTGCGCATGATCGCGAACGTCGTGCCCTCCGCACTGGCGGAGGCCGGCAGTAGCCGATCTCGCACCGTGCCTGCGAGGCTGTCCAACTCGACCGGAGGTCCCTGACCGCCCGCCGGATCGGCCGAGGCGAAGATGTCCTGGGCGAGGTTGTGCGCGGTCCTCGCCTGATCCTGCACCTGGGTGCTCCTGGAGGCGAAGAGGTTGTTACCGATGCTGATCGCTATATACGAACCGATGATGAGAACGGCAAGGCCGGAGAGGATGACGGTGATCGCGACCGTGCGGAACTGCAGCGACGTGCGCCAGAATCGCGCCAGCCGACCGGGGTACGACCGCCAGTCCAGAGGTTTCATGCTGATCGCAGATTAGCCGCTGGCGCCTGCGCGATAGCCGACACCGCGGACCGTCATGACGATGCGCGGATTGTCCGGATCCTCCTCGACCTTGGCGCGCAGTCGCTGGACGTGCACGTTGACGAGCCGCGTGTCGGCCTTGTAGTGATATCCCCAGACCTGCTCGAGCAGCATCTCGCGAGTGAACACCTGCTGCGGCTTGAGCGCCAGCGCCAGCAACAGCTCGAATTCGAGGGGCGTGAGGTTGATCTTGGCCGTGCCGCGAGTGACCTCGTGGCCCGCGACATCCAGCTGGAGGTCACCGACCTGGAGCACGTTGGTCGATCCCGTGGGGGTCGGACGCAGCCGCGTACGGATGCGAGCGACCAGTTCCTTGGGGTTGAAGGGCTTGACGACGTAATCGTCCGCACCGCTCTCGAGGCCGCGCACGACATCCGTGGCGTCGGATTTCGCCGTGAGCATGATGATCGGAACCCCGGACTCCGTGCGGATCTCAGCGCAGACCTCGATGCCATCCTTGCCGGGCAGCATGAGATCGAGCAGCACGAGGTCGGGCTTCGAGGCGTGGAACGCTGCGAGCGCCTCGCTGCCGTCGCCGCAGAAGAAGGGCTCGAATCCCTCTGAACGGAGGACGATTCCGATCATTTCTGCGAGGGCAGTGTCGTCGTCGACTACAAGAATGCGTGCGGTCATCGTCCCGTCTTCGTAATCGGCACTCCCGATAACGCGAGGGTGCGGTAGCTTTCGCACAAGAGTAGTCGAGTGTGAAAGCATTATCGCCGTGGGTCTCGCGCCCCGCGCGCACGATCGAGGGGACCCGAGTGACCGACGAACCGCAGTGGCAGCCCCCCGGAGGCACCCCCCGTCACGCGGGCGAGCCCGTTCCACCGGTTTCGCCACCCGTTGCTCCTGTCGCGCCGAGCTTTCCGCCGCTCGCCCCTGGGTACTACGCACCACCCGCGGTCCCTCCGCCGTCCGGACCGCAGGGTGGCCAGCCGGGCTGGACCCCGCCGCCAAAACCGGGCCTCATTCCCCTGCGCCCGCTCGACGTCGGCACGATCCTCGGTGCGTCGTTCCGAGTGCTGCGCCGCAACCCGCGGCCGACCTTCGGTGCCGCGCTGCTCATCCAGGGCATCGTCTACCTCCTGATGGTTCTCGTCATCGGCGGTGTGGCCTTCGCCGCCCTCTCGCGGATCGGAGCCAGCACCTCGCAGAATGTGAGTGAGGTCACTGCCGGCGCCGTCGGCCTGATCGTGCTCGCGGCGATCATTCCGGTCATCGTCGCGATCGTCGCCTCGGCGCTCCTGCAGGGTGTGATCGTGCTCGAGGTGTCGCGCGGGGCGGTCGGCGAGAAATCGACCTTCCGGCAGCTGTGGCGTCGTGCCCGCGGGCGGATCGGCGCGCTGGTCGGCTGGACCCTGCTGCTCATTCTCGGGGTGGCGCTGGCGTTCGGCATCTTCGTCGGAATCATCGTGGCCCTCGCCTCCACGGCGGCGGCGGCCGGCATCGCCTTCGCGATACTGTTCGGCATCTTCGGCGCGCTCGGAGCCGTCGTGCTGTACTTCTGGCTGGGAACCAAGCTCTCGCTTGTGCCGAGCGCGCTCATGATCGAACGACTGACCATCGGTAGGGCGATCAAACGATCGTGGTCACTCACCGGGGGCGCGTACTGGAAGACCCTGGGCATCCAGCTGCTCGTCTCGGCGATCATCGGCGTGGTCTCACAGGTCATTTCGGCGCCACTCAACCTGCTCACACCGATGATCGTCGGGCTGCTCGACCCGAACGGCCAGAACGGCCAGACGCTCTCCGTCGTCCTCGTGGGCCTGACCCTGCTCTCCCTCATCATCGCCGTCGCCTTCGGGGCGATCACGGCAGTCG
>JAODMH010000172.1 GCA_025465035.1 Microbacteriaceae bacterium
CGTGGAGGCCATGGCTGCCGACGAGGGCAGCCCGGAGCGCGCGCATTACATGTTCCGCGACGGCAGGGGTGAGAACGGCGAACTCCCGCCGAACAATTGGGACTCGGTCTTCGGCGGTCCGGCCTGGACCCGCGTGACCCGGCCAGACGGCACACCCGGTCAGTGGTACCTGCACCTCTTCGACGCCTCGCAGCCCGACCTGGACTGGGAGAACCCCTGGGTGCGTGAGCAGTTCCGCGACATCCTGCGCTTCTGGCTCGACCGCGGCGTCGACGGCTTCCGGGTGGATGTCGCGCACGGCATGATCAAGGCTGACGGGCTTCCCGACTACACGCCACCGGCGGCGGACGGCAGCATGGGTGGCGGGACGGTCGGACTGGAACCCGAGATCGACGCCCATTCGCCGACCCCGCCCTACTGGGCGCAGGAGGGTGTGCACGAGATCTACCGCGATTGGCACAGGGTGCTCGAGGAGTATGACGGGGAGCGCGTGCTCTGCGCGGAGGCCTGGGTCGAGCCGCTTTCGAAGCTGGCCCGCTGGGTGCGCCCCGACGAGATGCAGCAGGCCTTCAACTTCTCCTACCTCGAGACGCCGTGGGATGGTCCCGCCATTCGCAACGTCGTGGACGCATCACTCGCGGCCTTCACCGATGTCGGAGCGCCGAGCACCTGGGTGCTGTCGAACCATGACGTCGTGCGCCACGCCTCGCGTCTCGCCTTGACCGCGGAGAACCCGCAGGGGCATGGAATCGGCCCGAAATCCCCCGGCCAGCCGGTGCGCGAGCTCGGCCTCCGTCGCGCCCGTGCCGCCACGGCGCTCATGCTCGCCCTGCCCGGGAGCGCCTACCTCTACCAGGGCGAGGAACTCGGCCTGCCCGAGGTCATCGACCTGCCGGACGACGCGCGCCAGGACCCCACCTGGTTCCGCACCCACGGCGAGCGTTACGGACGAGATGGATGCCGCGTGCCGATCCCCTGGGAGGCGGACAAGCCGTCGTACGGCTTCGGGCCGACCGGCAAGAGCTGGCTCCCGCAGCCGGCGGACTGGGCGCCATACGCCCGCGATGCGCAGCGGGGAGTCGCGGGATCGACGCTCGAGATGTACCGACTGGCTCTCGCCATCCGTTCAGACCAGAACCTCGGGATGGGAGACGTCGAGTGGCTGCCCGGCTACGGGGATGATGTCGTCGCGTTCCGCAATGGGACGGTAACCGTCATCGCGAATACCGGCGAGGCGATGGTCGAGCTCCCTGCCGGCGAGGTACTGCTGGCGTCGGAGCGGCTCGGCGATGGCGTGCTGCCAGGTGACACCACGGTGTGGCTGAGGGGCTAGTTTGCGTTGGCCTTGAGCCAGGCGTATGGGTCGACCGGTGTGCCGTCGAGGTGGATCTCCAGGTGGAGGTGGGCCCCCGTCGACGCGCCGGTGCTGCCGACTTGGCCCACCTGCTCCGCCACCTTGATCTGCTGCCCGATGACGACGCGCACTGAACCGGTCAGCATGTGGGCGTAGACGCTCTGCACCTTCTGGCCGTTGATCACGTGGTCGATGATGACGTGGTTGCCGAGGCCGCCGCGGTCTTCCTTGACAAGGCTGACCACGCCATCCGCGATCGCCTGGATGGCGACACCTGCGCCCGGCGTGAAGTCGAGTCCCTCGTGGAAGGTCGAGCAGTAGCCGCAGTTCGCGACGATGCGGTCGCCGAAGCCGCTCGCGATGGGAACCGCGACCGGGAATGGCCACTGGATGGTGCCGAGAGGGTTGTTCGTATAGGAGAAGGACCGGCTGCCGTACTTGATCTTGATCTGCTGGACGAGGGACACCACCGTGTAGGCATCGCGCGCGGGAGCGGCGGCAACGACGCCTGTGTCGACCTGGAGGCTCTGCACTTCCACTTTCTGAGCAACGGCGGCGGCGGGTTCGACGGCGGCGGCGCTGAAGAGCGCATTGGCGGGTACAGAGGTGGAGACGAGTAGCGCTGCGGCTCCGACCATCGCGCCCAGGGTCATCAGCTTGGCGAGCATTCGGCGAGCACGGCCGCGAGTCGGAGCGCTGTAGCTCGACCGCTTCGACGGTCTGGACCGATGACGCCTCGCTGCCATGGCTTACCCGACCAGGACGTCGCTCGACGCGAAGTCTCGAGCGCGCGGCATGTCGCGGTTTTCGTACGACATGTCGGGCGCTCCTCGGAAGATTGGCCAGTCCCAGGGCGACCGGCTAGCCCTATTCTTCGGCGATCCGCTCAGGGCCTGCGCATCACGCAGGTAACGGATTCATAAAGAGTAGCCAAATGACGGCTTAATAAACAGTCCTCGTCGTGACCGCAGGTTTATGCAGACGCATCGGATTCGAGAAAGGCTAGTTCGCGTTCGCCTTGAGCCAGGCGAAGGGATCCACCGGCGTGCCGTCAAGGTGGACCTCGAGGTGGAGGTGAGCACCGGTAGATTCGCCGGTACTGCCGACCAGACCGAGCTGTTCGGTGACTGTGACCTGCTGCCCGACCACGACTTTGATCGACCCGGCCAGCATGTGGGCGTAGAGGCTCTGCACCTTCTGGCCCTTGATCACGTGGTCGACCATCACGTGGTTGCCGTAGGCGCCGGTGGTCGAGACCTGGCTGACCACCCCATCCGCGATCGCGCCGATCGGCGTTCCCGCGCCCGGAGTGAAGTCGACCCCCTCGTGATAGGAAGAACAGCCGGAACATGGGGAGGTGCGCGGGCCGAACCCGCTGCTGATCGGCACCGGGATCGGGAACGGCCACTGGATGGTGCCAAGCGGGTCGTTGGTATAGGCGAAGCTCTGGTTGCCGTACTTCACGCGGATCTGCTGCGCGAGCGACACGACCGTGTACGCGTCACGCGATGGGGCAGGTTCCGTCACGGTCTTGTTCACGGCCAGCGACTGAGTCTTGACCTGGGCAGGCGTCGCGGCGGCGATCTCGACGGCTGCGGCGGGGCCGCCGCGCAGCGCGGTCGCCGGGAGGGAGGTCGCGACGAGAAGCGCGCCGACTCCGAGCATCGCGCCGATGCTCGCGAGCTTGGGCAGCAGGCGTCCCTTGTACCTACGGGCCTGCTGACCGGTGGCGATAACGCGCGTCGACTTCGCCGGACGCGTGCGTGGCGACCCGACTACGCGGGTACCGGCCTTCCGCACCGGCGCGGTGGTGCGCTGACGCAGGTCACGACGTGAGGGAAAGGACTGTGCGGAAGGGGCATCCGTCGGGTCGACGTCCCCCTCGCGGGCATCGTTCGATTCGAGGTTCCAGCTGAAGTCTGCCACCGTCTATCGCGCCTCTGGTGCTGCGGTCTGGGAGCGCAGGCGGGCGCGGAGCTGAGCTGAAATCACTGCTGTGGTCCTCCAGTAACGAAGCACGGCGAAGGTCGCCTCGTTTGGTTGGCAATCGGCGTGTGACCGTCGGGTCACGAAATATAACGAATTCATAAAGGATAGGGCATCGGCCGGGAAGGACCAACCCCGAACCAACCTCACTGTCCGCCTAGGCACCGCCGCACCGTTCATGCCTTATGGTGGTCAGATCACGTTTTCATAACGCCCCGATTTGGATCTCGAAGTTTATGGCATCACACCACGGCAGACGCGCTGTGCGGGTTCGTCGGAACGCCTCGGCGCGCGTGCGGCAGATGGCTGCATCTGGCGGAGCGATGATTGTAGCCCTCGGACTCGCCGCGACGATGGCGATCCCGGCTGTCTCTGCTTCCGCAAGCAATGGCCCGACCGCCATCCGAGACGCGGCACTCGAACACGGCCAGCGACTGACGGTGGGTAACACTGTCACGACGACATCGGTCATCCGCGATAGCTCCAGTGTGATGTACGCGGCGGCCGTCGAGGCCGCCAGCGTCTATGGCGGCTCGGCCCTCCCGGCAACACCGCTCTCCATCGGCGCCAACATGGTGATCAGCCCGCCCAACCTCAGCGGCGGCGGCGGCGGCGAGGCAGTGGTGCAGTATGCGTTGCAATTCGTCGGCATGGTGCCGTACATCATGGGTGGCAATTCCCCGAGCACCGGATTCACCTGCGACACCTTCGTGCGGTATGTCTACGATGCCTTTGGCCTTCACCTCACCGGCAACGCCGTCGCCGAGGCGCGTCAGGGAACTCGGATCAGCCAGGCCAGCGCCGTCGCCGGCGACCTCGTCTACTACCCGGGCCAGCACATCGGGATCTACGACGGCAATGGCGGCATCGTCGACGCACCCAAGCCGGGCACCGACGTATCACACCGTCTCATCTGGGGATCCCCGGAGTTCATCCGCGTCGTCAACCGCTAGGAATCTGCGCAGGTCCGCGGCGCGGCCGATTGGGTCGAGCCCGGCATCACGGCCTGTGGCGGCGTGTGGCCTTCCGTCGGCCTAGAACGAATAGCAGCAGCCCGCTCCCCAGGAGGAGCACTCCGGCCGTCACCGGGACCGTGGGATTGGAGCCGGTAGCCGCTAGTTCGGCCGCTCGAGCGGCGGCCGCAGCTGCGGTTGCGGCGGCGGCCCTTGCGGCAGCAACAGCGGCTGCCTGCTGGGCGAGGGTTGCGCTTGACGGCGTACTGGCCACGATGGCACTTCTCGGCGCGCAGGCGCTCGACCGGGTGATCACATTCGAGTCGAGAGTCACCGCCCCGTTCCTGGCGAGGAGCCGACCGGTCACGGTTGCTCCGGTGTTTGCTGTGACGGATGTCAGCGCCATGATGGTCCCGTAAAAGACGGAGTTGGAGCCGAGCGTCGCCGAGCTTCCCACCTGCCAGAACACGTTACATTCGTTCGCGCCGCCGATGAACTGCACGGTGCTTGCGGAGGCGGTGATGAGGGTGCTGGCGGCTTGGAAGATGAAGACGGAACTGGCATCACCATTGAGGGTCAGAGCACCCGTCAATGCGAGCGCACCGCCGGAATAGACGCCGGGCACCAAGGTTCTGCCAGCCAGGTCGATGATGTTGGATTCGTCGGGAAGCCGGCCCGCTGCGTCGTTGTACGCGGTGACGAGGCTGGCCTGGGCCTGCTCCGCCTGCGCATCGGCGGCATGGATGACACCGTTGTTGATCACTCCGGGCGGGAAGCCGGTGACCGACGTTCCGGGACTGAGCCCAACATCCCCGTTGTTCACGACCGTTGCAAGCGTGTTGGTGACGGTCGTGGCGGCCAACACTTCATAGCTGTCCGCGGCGCCCAGACCGATGGAGGGAGGGGTGAGAGCGCTTGCCTGCTCTGCACCGCCGACGACGAGCATGATCCCGAGCGCTGCTGCGAGACCCGCAACGAGCGTCCGGCCAGCGGAAAAATGAACAGTACGAACGGTCAATTGGCACCTCACCAGCGCGACGGCTGCGATGAAAGCCAGCGAGACGGATAGACGCCCCCGCCTACGTATCCTGCCCCAGTTTTACACGCAGCCGATGAGCGCGTCAATGGCCGACGTCAGACTCCGACCTCGATGGACAGTTGCGTTGCAGAAAGCTCAAGGGCTCCGAGATGGATCTCGAAGCCCTTGAACGCTGGTGGCAAGTGAGGGATTCGAACCCCCGAAGTCGAAGACGGCTGATTTACAGTCAGATCCCTTTGGCCGCTTGGGTAACTTGCCATGTGCGTCCGACCCGCAGTCGGCGGAACGCGCTAATCAAGGATACAGGGTCAGAGCCTTCGAAAAAATCCGGGGCTCTGAACGGGCCTGACTTCCCGGACCCCGGCGCCCGCTCGTCCGGGTGAGCTCTGCGGAACCCTCGCCCGCTCGCCTGATGTGTTCCAGTTGTGCAGGACACCGTCCTGCACAACTGGAACGTGGCGCTACCCGGCATGCTTCCCATCTCTGGGCGTCGAAACCCGATCGAGATAACCATCGGTTCGATCTGCGCTGCTCAACCCACGGCGCTGGCGTAGTCGGTCGCGTGGCGGACGACGTTCTGAAGGTACGCGTCTGAGCCGTTGTAGGCGAGCACGGCCTTGCGCCAGCCCGCCTCCTGCCCAAGCTGCTGGCCACCCGCACGGCAGAGATAGTGGGCGGCGGCCATCGTCGCATCGTCGATGTTCTGCGGGTCCTGCACACCATCGCCGTTGGCGTCCGCGTGCCAGTTGCGCCAGGACTGCGGGATGAGCTGCATCGGGCCGACGGCGCGATCGATCGTTGGATCGCCGTCGATCGCGCCTCCGTCGGTGTCCGGGATATTCGCGACCGCACCGCCCGCGAGCGGCACACCGTAAATCGGCGGCGTCGCCGTGCCGTTCGCGTCGAGAGTTCCTCCGAAGATGGTGCCGTGGTGGGACTCGACCTCACCGATGCCGGCCAGCGTGTTCCAGCCGATGCCGCATCCGGAGCCCGCATCCGCCACCTGGATGGCGACGCCTGCGTAGGCCTGCAGGGCGCGCGGCGGGATGCCCGTCGCCCGCGCCGTCGATGCGATCCACGCTGGATCGGCGAGACCCGCGATACCGGCACCGACCGGAGCAGACGCGCGGACGACCGGAGCCTGCGCCGCGAACCGTGGCAGGTTCGCCGGCGCAGCCTGGTTCGTCGCGCCCAGACGCGGAGCGGCAAGGATGAGGATGCCCGCGACCAGCGCTCCGCAGACCGCGACGGCCGCGAGCACAACGGCGATGGTTTGTGGCATTCGCATGATGCTCCCATCATCCCGTGAGTGGCCCGTTAAACTGCTGGCATGGCTGATCCAACCTTTGACATCGTGAGCAAGGTCGACAAGATGGAGGCGGACAACGCCCTCCACCAGGCGCAGAAGGAGATCGCGCAGCGCTACGACTTCAAAAATGTCGGGGCCGAGGTGGACTGGAGCGGTGAGAAGCTACTGCTCAAGGCCTCATCGGAGGACCGCGTGAAGGCCGTGCTCGAAGTGCTCGAGGCGAAGTTCATCAAGCGTGGCATCAGCCTGCGCAGCCTCGACTCCGGTGATCCCTATGCCTCAGGCAAGGAGTATCGCATCGACGTGTCGCTCAAGAACGGCATCTCTTCCGAGGATGCGAAGAAGATCTCCAAGCTGATCCGCGACGAGGCGCCGAAGAGCGTCAAGCCGCAGATCCAGGGAGACGAACTGCGGGTGACCTCGAAGAGCCGGGATGACCTCCAGGCCACCATGGCCCTGCTCAAGGGCGCCGATCTCGATGTCGACCTCCAGTTCGTCAACTTCCGTTAGCCCCGGCACACACCGTCGGGGGTCGGGGAGTCCATGTTCAGCAGTGTGATGGCGACGGTCTTCTTCTTCGTCGACATCATCATCCGGGTGTTCGCGGTCATCTACATTCCCCAAAACCGCAAACCGCAGACCGCGATGGCCTGGTTGCTCGCGATCTTCCTCATCCCCTATGCGGGCATCATCCTCTTCCTCCTGATCGGCAGCAGGAGGCTGCCGAAGAGGCGACGCGAGAAGCAGCTCGAGATCAACAGGTACATCCTCGAAACGGCCGAGGGCATGGACATCGTGATCCGCGACCACAGTCTCCCGCCCTGGCTCGATCCCATCGTTGAACTGAACCGCACCCTGGGTTCCATGCCGCTCGTCGGCGGCAACAACGCGAAGCTCTACACGGAATATGCCGAGTCGATGGCCGCCATGACCGCGGCCGTCGCCACGGCCGAGAAATTCGTGCATGTCGAGTTCTACATCATCGCCTGGGATCCGACGACGACTCCGTTTTTCGATGCGATGGAAGCGGCCGTTAGACGAGGAGTGACGGTGCGGGTGCTGCTCGACCACGTCGCGTCACTCCGATCGCCGCATTACGGCCGCACCATCCGAAAGCTGCGTCGCATCGGCGTGCTGTGGAATCTCATGCTTCCCGTGCAGCCGCTGATCGGCAGGTACCAACGACCCGACCTGCGCAACCACCGAAAGCTCCTCATCATCGATGGCATCGTCGCGTTCACCGGTTCGCAGAACCTGATCGATCGCAGTTACAACAAGCACGGAAACATCCGTCGCGGGCTGCAATGGAAAGACCTCATGGTGCGCTTCGACGGACCCGTCGTCGCGGGGATCAACGCGCTCTTCGTCACCGACTGGTACAGCGAGACCAATGAGCTGCTGACCCGCGAGGCAGCGCGGGTGCCGGCAGAGAAGCCCCAGAACGCCCTGGATGCCCAGGTGGTGCCGAGCGGTCCAGGATTCGAGCTGGAGAATAATCTGCGGCTCTTCAATGCGCTCGTCTACAGCGCCCAGGAGCGGGTGATCATCACGAGCCCCTACTTCGTGCCGGATGACTCGATGCTCTACGCGATCACCAACGCCGCGTACCGCGGACTCGACGTCCAGCTGTTCGTCTCGGCCATCGGGGATCAGCCCGTCGTCTTCCACGCGCAGCGCAGTTATTACGAGGCGCTACTGCGGGCCGGCGTGCGCATCTGGCTGTATCGGGCTCCGACGGTGTTGCACGCCAAGCACTTCACGATCGACGACGACGTCGCGGTGATCGGGTCGAGCAACATGGACATGCGCTCGTTCAGCCTCAACTTCGAGATCTCGGTGATGTTGCACGGGGCCGACATCGTGCAGCGGATGCGGGATATCGAGCAGGCTTACCGCGACGTAAGCACGGAACTCTTCCTCGAGCAGTGGCTCGAGCGATCGCTCTTCGTGAAGGTTCTCGACAACACCGCGCGGCTCACGGCGACCGTGCAATAGGTCGCCGAGCCCGGTCACTTCAGCGTGACGTCACCGCGAACTGACGACACCGCGGGACACCTCGACCATCTCCTCACGCGGCACCACCTTGATGCGTACACGACCCTCGAGCTCGCCCAGCGCGAGTTCGTGCTGATCGAGTCGGTGCCATCCGTCGAGGTTCGTGTATTCGATGCCTCGGCTCTCGAGCAGTTCGATGACGGATGCCTCGTCCGGATGCGAGGGAGCCCACCAGCTGGCCTGGTCGTTCACCAGGTGCTTGACGGTCTCCATGGCGTCACTCTTGGTGTGACCGATCAGCCCGACCGGACCACGCTTGATCCAGCCGGTCGCGTACACGCCGTGCAGTTGCTGGTCATCGTCGTCGAGGACCTGACCCTCGCGGTTGGGGATGACGCCACGCTTCTCGTCGAACGGGATCCGGTCGAGCGGCGAACCGAAGTACCCGACGGCGCGGTAGATGGCCTGAATCGGGATCTCGCGGATCTCCCCCGTACCGCGCACGCCCCCCTCACCGTCCGGCTCGGTGCACTCGAAGCGGAAAGCCTCGACAGCATCCGCACCGACGACCTCGACCGGCTTCGCGTAGAAATGCAGGTGCAGTCGTCGCGACGCTGAGCCAGTCGAACGCTCCCGCCACTTCGTGAAGACCTTGTCGATCACGAAGACCTGCTTATTGGTGGCGATCGCGGTCTTCGATGCCTCGTCGTAGTCGAAGTCCTCGTCGTGAACGATCATGTCAACGTCGCGTAGCTCACCCAGCTCGCGCAATTCGAGCGGGGTGAACTTCACCTGCATCGGACCGCGGCGACCGAACACGTGCACGTCGGTGACCGGAGACGAGGCCAGCCCGTCGTAGACGTTCGCCGGTATCTCGGTGGGGAGCAGGTCATCCGCGTGCTTGGACAGCATGCGCGCCACGTCGAGCGCGACGTTGCCGTTGCCGACCACGGCAACCTCCCTCGCCTCGAGCGGCCACTCGCGCGGGAAGTCGGGGTGGCCGTCGTACCAGCTGACAAAATCGGCGGCACCGTAACTGCCCGGCAGGTGGATGCCGGGGATCTCGAGTTCGGCATCCCGCACCGCCCCGGTCGCGAAGATCACGGCGTTGTAGTGCTTCTTGAGGTCATCGAGGGTCACGTCGCGCCCGTACAGCACGTTGCCGAACAGGCGGATGCGACCGGTATCGAGCACGTCGCGCAGTGCCGTGATGATGCCCTTGATCCGGGGGTGGTCGGGAGCGACGCCGTAGCGCACGAGCCCGTAGGGGGCAGGCAGCTGCTCGAAGAGGTCGATCGAAACGTCGAAGCCGCGTTCCGTCTTGAGCAGGATGTCCGCGGCATAGATCCCGGCAGGGCCCGCCCCGACGATGGCGAGTCTCAGTTTCGTCATGGTTGTCCTTCTCATGGGGTCTCGACGAGCTCGACCGGCACAGAATCAGTTCGAGCGTTCGACGATCGTTTCGGCGAAGCGGGTGAGGGCCTTCTTGACCGGGCCCTCCGGAAGCGGTGCGAGTGCCTCGACAGCTTCCCGCGACCAGCGGTATGCCTCGTCGAGGGTCCTACGGGTGACGTCGTGCTCGCGCAGCTCCGCGATGGCCGCGGCAAGCTCCTCCGCTTCGACGTCGTGGGCGGCGTCGACGTCGCGCTCGATCCGGGCCAACAGCTCCGCGGCATCCGAATCCGTTGTCGCGAGTTCGCGCAGGTAGAGCAACGGCAGGGTCGAGACGCCGGAACGCAGGTCGGTTCCCGGGGTCTTACCAGTGGCCTCTGACGCAGGGGAGAGGTCGATCACGTCGTCGACGAGCTGGAAGGCGACGCCGATCTTCTCGCCGAAGATCATGACGGGCTCGCGGAACTCCTCGGAGGCATCGGAGAAGATCACTCCCATTTCCGCCGCGGCCGCGATGAGGGATCCGGTCTTATCGGCCAGGACCTGGATGTAGTGCGCGATCGGATCGTCGCCATCGCGCGGTCCGATGGTCTCGTGCAGCTGTCCGAGGCAGAGCCGCTCAAAGGTGTCTGCCTGGAGGATGATCGCTCGTTCACCCAGTGTCGACATGAGCTTGCTCGCCCGCGCGAACAGCAGGTCGCCGGTGAGAATAGCGACCGAATTGCCCCAGACGTTCTGCGCGCTCGGAACACCGCGACGCATGTTCGCCTCGTCCATCACGTCGTCGTGATAGAGGGATGCCAGGTGGGTGATCTCGAGTGCTTCCGCAGCGGTGATGACGCTCGCGTTGTTGCCGCTCCCGAGCTGGGCGGTGAGCAGGGTGAGGGTGGGGCGCACGCGCTTGCCGCCGGCTTCGAGGAGGTAGCGGCTCGTGACATCCGCAAGATTGTCGGCGAAGGACATCTCGCGTAGGAGGCCGGCCTCGACGGCGTCGAGTCCCTCCTCGATGGCGTCGGCGAACCTGCGTTCGCTCGCTGACGAGAAGAGCCTCTCGCCCAGGCCGAGGGCGGAGGTCAGGCTATTTCTGCGCCTGGTGATGGGCACGATGGGAGTCACTGTCTCAACCTGACCGTCTGGGGCGACGAAGCCCTACGGCTCGGCAACCGCGCTGCCGTTCTGGGTGGACGGGGCTTCCTTGGCGGCGGCCTTCGGGCGGGATGGCCGCGCTGTGCGGGCCGGCTTGTGGCCGCGATGCAGGGCGACGACGCCGAGGGTGAGATTGCGATAAGCGACCCGGGTGAAGCCGGCTCCGCGGATCCACTGGCTCAGCGTCACCTGGTCTGGCCAGGCCTGGATCGAATCGGCAAGGTAGGCATAGGCCTCGGGATTGGAACTCGCCGCGTCGACGATCGTCGGCATGATGTACCTCATGTAGGCCGCGTAGCCGGCACGAAACAGGGCGCGCGGCGGTTTCGAGAACTCGCAGATCACGAGACGCCCTCCCGGCTTGAGCACGCGATACATCTCGGCCAGCGCCTTCTTGGGGTCCTCGATGTTGCGCAGTCCGAATGAGATCGTGACGGCGTCGAACTCGCTCGCCGTGAACGGCAGTGCCATCGCGTCCGCTTCGATGAAGGCGATATTCGGATGCTTCTTGCGGCCGACCTCGATCATTCCGGGGGAGAAATCGGCGGCCACGACCTCGGCCCCACTCTTGGCGAGTGCGGCGGAACTCGTGCCGGTTCCCGCGGCGATGTCGAGGATGCGCTCGCCCGCCCTGGGAGCGACGGCGCGCACCGTGGCCATACGCCAAACGAGCGAGTTACCCATGGAGAGAACCGAGTTCG
This sequence comes from Microbacteriaceae bacterium, assembly GCA_025465035.1. GTDB lineage: Bacteria > Actinomycetota > Actinomycetes > Actinomycetales > Microbacteriaceae > Lacisediminihabitans. The sequence goes on from JAODMH010000172.1 coordinate 11,876, forward strand.
TGCGATCGTAGTGCTGTGCGACCTCATCGAACATTTCGGCAACCTCCCTGGGTTGCTTGCTCAAATCTGCCTTCGCCACGGCACCCAGTCTAGTTCAGCGTTTCCGATGGTCAGTGGGCGCCCGGAATGGGCGGGATAGTCTTGCACGGTGACCGGATCCGCACTGTCAAGCCCCGCAATTCGGGTACCGTCGCTCACCGTCGAGACGGCCGAGACGCCCGACCTGGGGCCGCTCGTTCCGATGCTCGACCGGCGGCATCCGCTGCTCTGGATGCGCCGCGGCTTCGGACTCGTCGGTCTCGGCGAGGCGCTGCGACTGGAGTTCAGAGGTCCAACGCGCATCACCGACGCCTCCGCCGCCTGGCAGCGCGTCGTCGCCGCGGCGACGGTGATCGATCCCCTCGCTCGCACCGGCACCGGGCTCATCGCCATGGGCAGCTTCGCGTTTTCCGACCACTCCGCTGAGACCAGCGTGCTCATCGTTCCCGCGCTGGTCATCGGCCGGGATAAGGACCAGAGCTGGGTGACGCGCATCGGCGTCGGCGAGCTGGCGTCCCCCTCGATTCCTGCCATCGATCCGGTGGATGACCCCGTGCGCGTCGCGTTCGAGCCGGGAAGCATGTCACCCGACGACTACCGCGCCGCCGTGGCATCCACCGTCTCGCGCATCCGCGGTCACCAGCTCAGTAAGGCCGTGCTCGCCCGCGAGATCGTTGGCCGGTTTCCGGATGACGCCGACCTCCGCTCGCCCATCGCCGCACTGGCCCTCGGCTACCCCGACTGCTGGACGTTCAGCGTCGACGGCTTCATCGGCTCGAGCCCGGAGACCCTCGTGAGCGTCGACGACGGCTCGGTGTCTGCGCGAGTGCTTGCCGGCAGCGCCGCCCGCGGCACCGACGAACGCTCCGATCAGGATGCCGCCACCGCCCTCGCGACGTCGACAAAAGACCAGGACGAACACCAGTTCGCCGTGCAGAGCGTGCTCGCCTCGCTGCGCGCCCACAGCCCGAACGTCACCGCGAGCGAACTGCCATTCACCCTCAAGCTGCCCAACCTGTGGCACCTCGCGAGCGACGTGGATGGCGACCTGACCGACGGCTCGACCTCGCTCGACCTAATCGCCGCACTGCACCCGACGGCCGCCGTTGCCGGCACCCCTACGGGCGACGCCCTCCGGCTGATCGATGAGCTCGAGCCGTTCGACCGCGGTCGCTACGCGGGCCCGGTCGGCTGGGTCGGCGCGGATGGCGACGGCGAGTGGGCGATCGCGCTGCGAAGCGCCCAGGTCTCGCCGGACGGGCGGATCACCGCATATGCCGGCGCGGGAATAGTCGCAGAGTCGATCCCCGAGCGCGAACTGCTCGAGACCCGCATGAAGTTCCGGCCGATCGCCGAGGCATTCGCGGGCTGAGCACGACCGGGTTGACTCGCGCGCCCACTCAACCCGCGCGCAGCCGCGCCTTCTCAACCTCAATGTCGTAATCGACCTGTGGCCAGTCCAACTTCATCCCGCGAAGGGCATCGAGCAGTAGTCGCTGCACGGCGATTCGGGCGTACCACTTGTGATCGGCCGGGACCACGAACCACGGGGCATCCGCGGTCGACGTCTTCTGCACGGCGAGCTCGTACGCCTCCTGATACTGAGGCCACAGCGCACGCTCATCGAGATCGCCCGGGTTGTACTTCCACTGCTTGTCCCTGCGCTCGAGACGGTCGGCGAGCCTGGCCCCCTGTTCGTCTTCGCTGATGTGCAGCATCACCTTCACGATGGTCGTGCCATTCGCGACGATCTCCTGCTCGAACTCCTTGATCTGCGTGTAGCGATGTGCGATGACCCCCGGTTCGGCCAGGTTCCGTACCCGCCCGATGAGCACGTCCTCGTAGTGGGAGCGGTCAAAGACTCCGACTACGCCCGGCGTCGGCAACTGCCTGCGCACCCGCCAGAGGAAGTCGTGAGCGAGCTCCTCATCCGTCGGCTTCTTGAACGCGTACGCTCTGATGCCCTCCGGGCTGATTGCTCCCATCACGTGCTCGAGGATGCCGCCCTTGCCCGCCGTATCCATCGCCTGCAGCACCAGCAGCAACGAGCGCGTGCCCCCGTAACGGCTCTCCGCCCACAGGCGCTCCTGGAGATCGTTCAGCTCGACGCCTTTTTTCGCGAGGATCTTCTCGCCGGCTGTCTTGTTTGCTCTGATGCCGGGGGTCGACGATGTGTCGACGTCGGCGAGCACGAAACGCTGGCCGACCTTGAGAAGCTCGCTCGGACTGGAATTCCACCCTGACTGTGCCATGGCGCCGATGTTACTCGCGCGACAACGGCACTTCGATGATCGTGGCGGTGCCGGTTGCGGAGAGTGCCTCGTCGAGCTCACCACGGTTGGTCGCGCGGCGGTGGTCCCAGCCGTAGGCGGCGGCAAGCGAACCGAAGTCCACCGACTGTGGCGTGTAGAGCACCCGGTCGAAGGACTCCTTCTGCGCGGTCGCGGCGACCTCCAGACCGTCGAAGATGGTGCCGCCGCCGTCGTTTCCGACGATGACCTGGATGCGCGGCTTCGACTCCCCGCTACCGAAGAGCAGTGCACCGGCGTCGTGCAGGGTTGCCAGGTCGCCGAGCAGCGCCCGGGTGACCCCGACCGCACCGGCGCCGCGCTGGCTCGCGATGGCGATCCCGAGCGCCGTCGAGATGGTCCCGTCGATGCCGGCGAGGCCGCGATTCGCGTGAACAGGGATCTTCTTGCCCGGCAGCACGGCATCCGCGACCCTGATGAGGCGGGATGCCCCGAACACCAGTCGGTCGTGCGGCCAGGTGGCGCGCCAGACTCCTTCGACGAGCATCCTCCTGGTGACGGGTTCGCGGAATGCCGCCAACTGTTCGCGCGCGAAGGCGCCGGGACGTTCGCCGTTCGCCGGTGCGGCGATGGCGTCGGCCTCGAGGATGCCGCGGCTCGCGTGCACCCAGCCGCCGAGCCAGGCGCGCGCCTCCCTCGAGTCATCGGGGCCACCATCGTGCGCCAGCGCTTCATGGATGCCAGCCGCCCGATGCCCGGGGTTGTAGACCTCCCCGGCCGTGCCGCGCACGATGTGCACCGTCACGTTGTCGCGCTGCAGCAGCGCGGGCACCTCGCGGCTGAGCGTCGGATGCCCGAAGACATAGACGCGCCGCACCCGCCCGCCGTACTCGACGTCCTTCAGCAGCTCCCGATAGGCGACGATGAGGTTCGGACCGAACCGCGATCCGCTGGTCACCTCGGCGAGCAGCGGGACGCCCAGCGACCGGGCGAATTCCTCTGCCGCGGGTCCCGCACCGTCACCGGCGATGACGATCGTGTCGGGCGAATGCCCGATGACAGTCGCCTTCGCGGGGCGTGCCGATGGCCAGGCGTGGGCATCCAACTCCGGCAGTTGTCCGACCGGGCCGGACAGCGGTTCACGGAAGCCCATGTTGAGCTGGACCGGTCCGGGGGACGAGGAGCGCCCGGCGGCGGCGGAGAATGCCTCGTGCGCGAGCTCGCCGGGGTAGTCGGGATCGAAACCCGTGGCGCTCGGGGCCTCCACTTCGCGCATCCAGGTGACCGCTGATCCGTAGATTCCCAGCTGATCTGTCGTCTGGTTGGAGCCGATGCCGCGCAGCTCGGGTGGCCGGTCCGCGGTCAGCAGGATGAGCGGAACGCCGGAATGGTGAGCTTCCAGCACCGTAGGGTGCAGGTTCGCGACCGCCGTTCCCGAGGTCGTGATGATGATGACCGGGGTGCCGGTTTCGACGGCGAGGCCAAGTGCGAGGAAGCCGGCGACGCGCTCATCGATCCGCACCTGCAGGCGAACGAGGCCGGCCTCGTCGAAGGCGGCCGCCGCGAGCGCGAGAGCCTGCGACCTCGATCCAGGGCACAGCACGATGTCTCGCACGCCGCGTCGGATGAACTCCCCCAGTACGGCGACCGAGAAGTCTGTTGCCTGGTTCGAGCCGTGCACTAGGACTTGGGTTTGTCTTGGTCGTCGTCGAGTTCGGCGAGGCGTGCCTCGAGTTCTCGGATGCGCTCCTCGCGCGCCTTGTCTTCGCCGAGCTGGCGGAGGAAGGCCGGATCGTCGTCGGGAGCGAGCGGGGCGGCGGAGGTGCCATGTACATACGCGGTGCGGGATCGGCGCTCCTTGCCGAGCGCGAACCAGAGGATTCCGCCGAAGGGCGAGAGCAGAACGATCAGGATGGCCCAGAGGATTTTCGGGATGCCGCGCACGTCTTCGTCACGCGTCCTGATGCAGTCGATGAAGGCGAAAATCGTGAACGCGAGGGAGACGATTCCGATGATGAGATACACCCTGGCCATGTGCAGATTCTAGGCTGCAATCCTGCATCCCGCCGACTGAGCTTCAGCAAGCGGTGCCTAGACTGGAACCGTGTATTCGCGCCAGTGGGTTCTCTACTCCCTCATCCGGGTGGGCGTCTTCGCCGTCGCCCTCGTGCTCCTCGTGCTCGTCGGCGTGAACGTCATCGTCGCGGCCGTCGCGGCAGCCGTCATCGGCTTCTGCGTCTCCTACATCTTCCTCCGCGGCCCGCGCGACGCCGTCGCGAAGAGCATCGTGGACCTGCGCACGAGGAAGGATCGGGACGACGACAACGACATCGAGAACGACCTTCTCGACCGCATCGACGAGAACCTAGAAGGCGACAGCCGCCCCAAGCCCTAGCCCGAAAATGAGCGCCGTCAGACTGGTGAGCTTCAGCGCCAGGATGAACTCCGGCGGCGTCTTTCCGGTCAGGGTGATCACGATCGCGGGGACGGCCGCGAGAAGCGTGAAGTACACGAATGGCGCCTTGTCGTAGAAGATCGAGAAGAACGCCAGGATCACGAACGGGATCACCGTGAAAATGGTGAACAGGATGCGTGCGGCACGGTTTCCCACCAGTACGGCGAGCGTGCGCTTCTTGGCCAGCCGATCCTGCTCGAGGTCTCGCAGATTGTTGACCATGAGCACAGCGCAGGCAAGGAAACCGGCGGCAACGCCGGACAACCAACTCTCGATGTTCACCGTTCCGACCTGGGTGAAGGTCGTTCCCGCAGTCGCGACCAGGCCGAAGAACACGAAGACGAACACTTCGCCGAGTCCGTAGTAGCCGTACGGTCGCTTGCCGCCGGTGTAGAAATAGGCGACGACGATGCAGACGGCGCCGACCGCGAGCAGCCAGTAGTAGCCGGTGAGCACCGTGAGAATGAGGCCCGCGATGCCCGCGAGGCCGAAGAACACGAGGGCCACCACCAATACTGCGCGCGGCTTGGCGGCGCCAGAACCGGTGAGACGCGACGGGCCGACGCGATAGCGGTCGGTTCCCCGCACCCCATCCGAATAGTCGTTGGCGTAGTTCACCCCGATCTGCAGGCAGAGCGCGACGGCGAGGGCGAGCAGGGCTCGCACCCAGTGCCAGCCGGGACTCGAGATCAGGTAGGCGGATGCCGTGCCCAGCGCCACCGGTGCGATCGCCAACGGCAGGGTGCGCAGCCTGGCTCCGCCGACCCAGTCGCCGAAGGTCGCCTTCTTCACGACGACGCGCGGCGGCTGACCGCCGGGACGTCCGCTCCTCCCGTTGCGAGCGGGCACCTTCGACGGATCGATGCGCTTCTGGACGGGTCTGCTCGCGTTAGCCACGCACAAATCCTACTGAGGGCCCGGCGCCCCGCCAGCCCAGCTGACTGCGAATTCGCTCAGCGTGACCCGGTCGGGCTTGCCGTTCGAGAGCACCGGCAACTCGTCGAGGTGGATGAAGGCGGCCGGTGCGGATGCGCGCCCCAGAGCCTTCGACGTCACAGCGCGCAGGTCCTCGAGCCGCGCGGATCCCGTCGAGAACACCACAGGAACCTCGCCCCACTCGACGCTCGGCGCGCGAACCGCCACGGCATCCGCAAGTCCGGCGACCGAATGCACTACGGCCTCGATCCGGTCGAGGGACACCTTGACACCGCCGGAGATCAGGATGCCGTCGAGCCGGCCGGTCACGGTCAGCACGCCGTCGACCACCTCGCCAGAGTCGCCGGTGCGATACCAGCGGTGCCCGTCGGCATCGTGGAAGGTGGCCGCCGTGCGCCTGGGATCCCCAAGGTAGCCCTCGGCGAGCATCGGGCCGGCGAGTTCCACCTGGCCGGCGACGACCCGCGCCTGGGCCGTTCCGATCGGCACGCCGTCGTAGACGCAGCCGCCTGAGGTCTCGCTCGAGCCGTAGGTGCGCGTGATGTTGAGTCCGAGCTCGAGGGCCCGCGCGACCAGCTCCGGCGAACTCGCCTGGCCGCCGATGAGCATGCGATCGAAACGGCGCAGCTGCTCGAGCACGCTGACGTCCTCCTCCGCGATCGCGACGAGGCGAGCGAGCTGGGCCGGGACCAGCGAGGTGAACCGTAGTTCGGCGTCCATCAGCGTGCTCGCCGCGGCGAAGTCCCGCGGGTCGAAGTGGCCCGGCGGAAGCAGGACGGGTTCGGTCTCGGCGGCGAGTGATCGCACGAGCACGTTGATGCCCGCGATGTAGTGCGCCGGCAGAGCGAGCAGCCACTGCCCAGGGCCACCGAGCGCGGTATCGGATGCCGCGGCGCTCGCCAGCAGCGCATCCGAGCTCAGCGCCACTCGTTTGGGTACCCCGGTGGAGCCGCTCGTCTCCACGACGAGCGCTATCCGTTGCTCGACAGTTTCCGGCAGCGGTCCGGCCGGGCTCCCCGGAAGGATCGCGTCCCCGCCGGCAAGCGCCTCACGCAGCGCGTGGAACACCTCCGCGGGATCTTCGACGGGCACGACCAGAAGCCGCCGGGTCATGGCTAGAACTGCCAGGGATATGGCGACCAGTCGGGTTCACGTTTCTCGAGGAAGGAGTCGCGGCCCTCGACGGCCTCGTCGGTGCCGTAGGCGAGCCGGGTGGCCTCGCCGGCGAAGACCTGCTGGCCGACCATGCCGTCGTCCACCGCATTGAAGGCGAACTTGAGCATGCGGATCGCGGTCGGCGACTTGCCCATGATCTCGTTGGCCCACTCGAGCGCCGTGGTCTCCAGCGACGCGTGCGGCACGACGGCGTTGATCGCCCCCATGTCGTAGGCGCGCTGCGCGTCGTACTCGCGGGCGAGGAAGAAGACCTCGCGGGCGAACTTCTGTCCGACCTGTCGGGCGAAGTATGCACTGCCGTAACCGCCGTCGAATGAACCGACATCCGCATCCGTCTGCTTGAAGCGGGCGTGTTCGAGGGAGGCGATGGAGAGGTCGCAGACCACGTGCAGCGAGTGCCCGCCGCCGGCAGCCCAGCCCGGAATCACCGCGATGACCACCTTGGGCATGAAGCGGATGAGGCGCTGTACCTCGAGAATGTGGAGTCTGCCCGGCCCGCTCGATCCGTCGGCGTACTGGTAGCCGTCACGACCCCGGATGCGCTGGTCGCCACCGCTGCAGAAGGCCCAGCCGCCGTCCTTGGGGCTCGGTCCATTGCCGGTGAGCAGCACGACGCCGATGCGCGGATTCTGGCGCGCGTCGTCGAGCGCTCGGTAGAGCTCGTCCACCGTCTGCGGGCGGAAGGCGTTGCGAACCTCGGGGCGGTTGAAGGCGACGCGAGCGACGCGTCCCGCCACATCGTGGTGGTAGGTCACGTCGATCAGCGCGTCGAACCCGTCGACCGATGTCCAGGCGCTCGGATCGAACAGGTCGGAAACCTCAGGCATGGGGCAAGCCTACGAGTTGCCGATGAGCGCGAACAGCCATACCAGCACGAGCGGGTTGCCGACCACGCTCAGCGCCATCGCCGCGATGCCCCATCGACGTCCGAGGCGCAGGATGACGGCCAGGAATCCGCCGAGAAAACTCACGATCGTGAGCGCGATCACGACCCAGGCCAGCGCGGTCGCGGTGCCCCAGTCTCGATTGCTCGCCACACCGATGGCGACCCCTTCGAGGACGACGAGCAGCACGGCGAAGACGAGACTCCCCAGGCCGATCCAGGTCGGCGGGCGGCGGGGCGCGGCTTCGATCGACATGGGTTCAGGATATGGCAGCGCGCGGGTACAGACTGGAGGCATGTTGCCGCCGTTGCACGACATCCTCGCTTCCGTCCGTGTCGTCGCTGTCCCGCTTCGCCAGAGGTTTCGCGGCATCGACACCCGCGAGGTCACGCTCTTCGAGGGACCGGAGGGCTGGACGGAATTCTCGCCGTTCCTCGAGTACGACGACGAGGAGTCGTCGATGTGGCTCGCCGCCGCCGTCGACTTCGGCTGGAACGCCGCACCGCCCATCTTCCGCAGCAGCGTCCGGGTGAACGCGACGCTTCCCGCCGTCGGCGCCGAGCAGGTCGCGGGCATCCTCGACCAGTTCCCCGGCTGCCGCACGGTCAAGGTCAAGGTGGCCGAGTCGGGCCAGTCGCTTGCGGATGACGTGGCTCGCGTCGCGGCAGCCCGCGACTACCTCGGCCCGGAGGGGCGCATCCGCCTCGATGCGAATGCCGGCTGGAACGTGGACGAAGCGGAGCACGCCATCCATGCCCTCGCCCCCTACGACCTCGAGTACGTCGAACAGCCCTGCGCGACGGTCGATGAGCTGGCCGACATCCGCAAACGGGTCAAGTACATGGGATTGGCGATCGCGGCGGATGAGAGTGTGCGCAAGGCGAGCGATCCGCTCGAGGTGGCCCGTGCCGGTGCCGCAAACCTCCTCGTGATCAAGGCGCAGCCGCTCGGCGGCATTCGTCGTGCGCTCGCGATCGTCGACGAGGCGGGACTGCCGGTCGTGATCTCGAGCGCTCTCGAGACGTCGATCGGCATCTCGATGGGCCTTCATCTCGCGGCATCCATCGGCGAGCTTCCCTACGACTGCGGCCTGGCAACCGTGAGCCTGCTCGCCGCGGACGTCACAGGGGACTCGCTCGTTCCGATCGGTGGGGCGATCGACGTGCGACGGGTGGTGCCGGACGGCGCGCTGCTCGACAGTTACACGGCCGACCCTGAGCGACGCGACTGGTGGCGTGCCCGCATCGAGCGCTGTCATGCTCTGCTGAAGGAATAGGCGGACGGATCTCGCTGTTGGATGTCCATGCATTCGCATACAAATCGAGGTAGACAGATGGCACAGCGACTCGAGCTCGGACTCGACACTTTCGGAGACGTCACGAACGACGCCAGCGGCAACAGGCTTCCCTACGCACAAGTGCTGCGCAACCTGGTCGCGCAGGGTGTCCTGGCCGACGAGGTCGGACTCGACTACATCGGCGTCGGTGAGCACCATCGCCAAGACTTCGCCGTATCCGCGCCAGAGGTGGTGCTCGCCGCGATCGCCGCCAGCACCACGAAGATCCATGTCGGCACTGCCGTCACCGTTCTCAGTTCTGATGACCCGATCCGGGTGTTCGAGCGGTTCTCGACGCTCGACGGCCTCTCCGGCGGCCGCGCGGAGGTCATCCTCGGCCGCGGCTCGTTCACCGAGTCATTCCCGCTCTTCGGATTCGACCTCAGCCAGTACGAGCAACTGTTCGAGGAGAAACTGGAACTCTTCGCCGAGGTACGCAAGCAGCAGCCCGTCACCTGGTCCGGCGCCATGCGTGCGCCGCTCACCGACCAACGGGTCTTCCCTCCGCTCGAGAACGGCCTGCTGAAGACGTGGATCGGCGTCGGCGGCAGCCCCGAGTCTGTCGTGCGCACTGCCCGCTACGGTTTCAACCTCATGCTCGCGATCATCGGCGGCGACCCCGCCCGTTTCGCGCCGTATGTCGACCTGTTCCACCGGGCGCTCGTGCAGTTCGAACAGCCGACCCCGGCGATCGGCGTGCACTCCCCCGGTCACATCGCCGACACGGATGAGGAGGCGCGCGAAGAACTCTGGCCTCACCATTCCGAGATCACCAACCGCATCGGCACGGAGCGCGGCTGGGGCCCGATGAGCCGCGAATCATTCGAGCAGGAGGCCGACCACGGTTCGATCTACGTCGGCTCGCCGGAGACCGTCGCCCAGAAGATCGCGAGGACCGCGAAGACGCTCGGCCTCGATCGCTTCGACCTCAAGTACAGCAACGGAACGCTCTCGCACGAGAAGCTCATGAGAAGCATTGAGCTCTACGGAACGGTCGTCGCGCCACGGGTGCGGGAGCTACTCGCGGAGTAGGCGCGGCACCCAACTGGGGTCGAGTCGCATGTTGCCGCCCTTCGCGCAGCTTCGGAAGGGCGGCAACATGCAACTCAGGGCGGGCGAATTAGGGGACACCGCCCGAAACGCAGGGGTTCGGCCGAAAGTCACACTTCGGAAGAACCGCGGGTGCGACGGAGCGCCCTACAGACCGCTGTAGGCGTGCAACCCCTTAAAGAACAGGTTCACGATCGTGAAGTTGAACATCACCGCGGAGAAGCCGACGATCGCGAGCCAGGAGGAGCGTGAGCCTCGCCATCCGCGGGTCGCCCTGGCGTGAATGTAGCCGGCGAAGATGGTCCAGATGATGAAGGTCCAGACCTCCTTGGTGTCCCAACCCCAGTAGCGGCCCCAGGCGTGCTCGGCCCAGATCGCGCCGGCCATCAGGGTGAAGGTCCAGAAGACGAAGCCCACGACGATCACGCGGTATGCGAGGTTCTCCAGCTTCTCGGCATTCGGGAAGGTGTCCAGGAATTTCAACCCGGAGAATTTGTCTGCCTCCCGGCGCACCTGGATCAGCTGGGCGATCGAGAGGCCGGCACCGATGGCGAAGAACGCCGTGCCCAGAGTTGCGACGAACACGTGGATGACCAGCCAGTACGACTGCAGCGCCGGTGGCAACGGCACGACGTTGACGTAGAAACCCACGGTGCCGAAACCGAGGACTATCAGGGAGAAGCCCGTGATGTACGCGCCGAGGAACTTGAGGTTCTGCCAGACCTGCACGAACACGAACACGCCGACGATGATGGCGGATGCCGTGAGCGAGAACTCGAACATGTTGGCCCACGGCACGCGGTGCGCCGCAACCCCGCGGAGCACGGTTCCGCCGACGTGGAGCAGCCAGCCGAGGATGGTGAGCGCGTATGCCACCCGCTCGAAGCGGCTCGAGGAACGGCCGGGAGTCGGGGGTTCGGCAACGAGCGGACGCTCGAGCGTCGTGACACTGCCCGCGCCAGCGAGCTGTCCGACGCGCACGGCCTGGATGGCGGCCGCCGCGGCCGGTGTCTCCGCGGATCGCCTCGCCAGGTCGAGGGTGAAGGCGATGAAGGCGAAAAGGTAGACGGCCATCGCGGAGTAGATCGCGACGAGGGAATACGAGGCCAGGGTTTCGGTGGTCACGGAGTTAGCCTAAGCCCGAGCTGTTGCGAGTGTCTCGCCGCAATGTCGGCGACCGCCGATTCCAGGCCGGGGTCTTCCCCGCGAGCCAGCCCAGCGTATTCGAGACGCAGGCCGCCATCCGCAGCTTCGATGACCTTGACCCATACGCGACGACGCGGGATGAAGAGGGACGTGAGCAGGCCGGCCAGCACACAGATGGCAAAGAACAGCACCCAGCCCTGGGTCGGATCGCGGTGCACATCGAGTGACGCGAAGCGCGGAACGCTCTTCCCAAGGCTCTTCGGATCGTTCGCGGGAGCCGCGTTATCGAACGTGATCGAACCGAGGTTCTCCGGGAGCTTCACCGTCTGCCCAGGCTTGAGCTGGATCGCACCGGCCTTGGTATCGCGCCCGGCGATCTCGGTCATCGTGTCGGTGTTGAGCGAATAGACCGAGGTGGGAACGCCCTTGTCGATGCCAAGGTCGCCCTTATAGACGAAGAGTGAGAGTTCCGGGTTGAGGAGGTCGGGATTGCTGGAGGCCAATGCCCCCGTTCCGAGGGGAACGGCGGTCGGATAGAAGAAACCGCGCATCCCGATCTGGGAGGTCAGCCCGTCGGCGATCTTCACGATTCCCAGGGAGGTGAGGTTGGCATCCTGCGGGAGGAAGGGCACGGACTCGGAGAAGACGACCTTGCCACCCGGGTCGCGCACGGTGATCTTGGGAGCGTACCCGTTGCCGAGCAGGTAGACCTGGTTGCCACCGATCTCGAGCGGAGAGTTGACCTTGATCGTCTGCTTCGTGGCCCTGCCAGACCCCTCGTAGGTCGTCACCTTCGCGGTGTAGTCGATGGGCTGGCCGTACGCGTTGGCGTTCTGCGTCTCGTACTTCGCCGAAAAGCTGTCCAGCACGAGACGGTACGGCTGAAGTGCGTTGTCGCTGAAGAAACGTCCGGGGTTGAAGGAGTCGAAGCTGATCCGCACGTTGGCGAAGGCCTGGCCGGCCACCAACACTTTCTGTCCGGTGTAGCCGAAGCCGCCGCCGATGCCGACGGCGAGCAGGATGCCGATGAGCGCCGTGTGGAAAACCAGGTTGCCGGTCTCCCGTAGGTAGCCCCGCTCGGCCGAGACGGACAGCTCCGGTCCCCCCGGTCCCCGTCCGTCGAAGAGCTTCACCCGATAGCCGGACTTGCGCAGGATCACACGCCCTGCCTCGACCGCGGATGCCGCCGTGATGGCAGCGGATGCGGCATCCATTTGCCCAGGGGCAACCTCGAAGGCGTTGAACGCGGCCAGGCGGTCGAGGCGGGCCGGGGTTCTCGGCGGCTTCGACCGCAGCGCCTTCAAGTGGAACGTCGTGCGGGGAATCACGCAGCCGATGAGCGAGACGAACAGCAGAAGGTAGATGGCAGAGAACCAGGCCGAACTGTAGACATCGAACAGCTGGAGCTTGTCGAGTATCGGCGCGAGTCCCTTGTTGTTGGTGAAGTAGAGCGAGACACCGTTCGGGTCGGAGCTGCGCTGCGGAAACAGCGAACCGGGGACCGCGGCGATCGCGAGCAACAGGAGCAGGAAGAGTGCGGTGCGCATGCTGGTGAGCTGGCGCCAGAAGAAACGCAGGTAGCCGACCGGCCCGAGCTTCGGTTGGGTGATGTCGTCCCTCGGCCGCGGCGCAGGTGAATCTATGTGGTCAGAGGGACGGGACAAAGCTGCCGATCACCGATCCAAGGCTCGAGATGAACATCTGCCAGAGACCGCTGACCATGAGGATGCCGATCAGGATCATGAGGGCGCCGCCCGCAACATTGATGGCGCGGATGTGGCGCTTGAGCCACGCCACCGATCCGCTGACCCAGTTGAGCCCCATGGCGACGAGCAGGAACGGGATGCCGAGACCGAGACAGTAGAGGATGCCGAGCAGCAGCCCGCGCCAGGCGCTTCCGCTGCCGGTGCTGAGAATCGAGACCGCGGCCAGCGTCGGCCCGATGCACGGCGCCCAGCCCAGCCCGAACACGATGCCGAGCAGCGGCGCGCCGCCGAGCCCGGTCGCCACCCGCCATTCTGGCTTGAAGCTGCGCTGCAGGAAGCTGAACTGCCCGATGAAGACGAGCCCCATCACGATGACGATGACCCCGGCGATCCGGGTGATGAGGTCTTTCCACGGGGTCAGCATCACCCCGGCGACGGAGAACAGCAGGATGAAAGTTATGAAGACGAGGCTGAACCCGAGGATGAAGAGCGAGACGCCCAACAGCAGCCGACCTCGCTCCTTCTTCTCGGGTTTGCCCGCGAATCCGCCGACGTAGGCGAGGTATCCGGGTACGAGGGGGAGCACGCAGGGGGAGGCGAAGGCCAGGATGCCAGCGAGCAGGGCGATCGGCATGGCGAGAGCCAGGTTGCCGCCGAGAACCAGCTGCGAGATCGGATTGTCCACTAATTGCCCTCGGCGAGGGTGTCGGAGATCAGGGTGTTCAGAATGGATGGCGACTCGAGCTGCCCAACGATCCGGGCCGCGACCCTGCCCTTGTTGTCGAGCACGTACGTCGTCGGCGTCGCCGTCGGCGGCACCACTCCGGCGAAGGCGATCCGCACCGCACCACTGTCGACATCCATCACGGAGGGATAGGTCACCCCATACGTCTTCTCGAACGACAGCGCCTGGTCCGGCTGGTCGTAGATGTTGACACCGAGGAACGCGACACCCTGCTTCTGGAACTTGTCGTAGAGGTTCTGAAGGATGGGTGCCTCGGCGCGGCATGGACCACAGGTGGCGTACCAGAAGTTGACGACGACGACCTTGCCCTTGTAGTCGCCGATCGACAGCGGCATGCCGTCCTCCGTCTTCGCCGAGAAGGAGATCGCCTTGGCACGATCGGCCGGTTTGACGAGAACGGGCCGACCACTGTTGTCGTTATAGGTGGTGCCACTGCTCGAGCTGTAATCGGTGGCGAGCTTGTCGCTCGTGCACCCGCTCAGAATCAGGGCAACGGCGACGGCGAGCGCGACCACGGTCGCGCGGAGTCTCCCTCTCACACCGCTCCCAGGTCGATCGACTGCGCAAGCAGGTCGGCCGCCGGATCCTGATAGTCGACCTGCACGAACCGCTCGCCGCGCTTTTCGAGCGTCGTGATGCTCGACAGACGGCAGTGCCGCTTGCGCGGATCGTGGAAGAGCTTCTGCCCGGCAACTGAGCGCTGTACCATCACGATCGGCATCTGGTGGCTGACCATCACGATCTCACCTCCGTCCACCGACGACCAGGCTTCCTCGATCGCCGACAGCATCCGGGTGACCACGCTCGCGTAGGGTTCGCCCCAGCTCGGTTTGAAGGGATTGAGCACCCACGGCCATACGCGCGGCCTGGACAGAACAGCGGCGCCGAACTCGAAGGTGCTGCCTTCGAACTTGTTGAACGGTTCGATCAGTCGCTCGTCGGTGTTGATCTCGAGACCAAACCCCTCGGCCCAGGGCTTCGCGGATTCCTGTGCCCTCTGCAGCGGACTGGCATACAGGGCGACGATCGGATGCCCCGCCAGCTGAGCGGCGGCCGCGCCGGCCATGCGTCGCCCGAGCTCCGAGAGGTGATACCCCGGAAGCCGCCCGTAGAGAATCCCCTCGGGGTTGTACACCTCGCCATGACGAACGAGGTGAATCTGGGTTGCGGTCACGGCCACAAGTCTACGTTTGGCTTCGCTGCCAGATTCCCGTGAGAAACACAGAATCCGGTCAGAACACAGCATCCATTGGTCACCACCGCGGCGAAGGCGATAACACCCACCCCGGCTAAACTCGGTGATCGTGAACGAACGCACCCTGATCAAGAATCTTGTCGGCTCGACCGACGGCCCCGTTACCGTGTCCGGGTGGGTGGAAACGGTGCGCGATCAGAAAAAGGTGCAGTTCGTCGTTCTCCGCGATGAGTCCGGGGCAGTTCAGCTGGTGAATCCCCGAAGCGAGGAGCCGACAACGATCTCCGACGCCATCTCCGCGCTCAGCCAGGGGACCTTTCTCACGGCGACCGGCGAACTCAAGCACGACGAGCGGGTGAAGCTCGGTGGCGTCGAGATCAAGCTGGACGGTCTGGAGATCGCCACGGTGGCCATCGCCGAGACTCCGATCGCCGCCGACTCCGGCATCGACAAGCGCATGGACTGGCGCTTCCTCGACCTGCGTCGCCCGGAGCAGAACCTCATCGCCCGGGTGCAGACCACCTTCGAGCACGCGTTGCGCACCTACTGGATTGACAACGACTTCATCGAGATCCACACCCCCAAGCTCATGGCGAGCGCAAGCGAATCGAAGGCGGAGCTGTTCGAGGTCAAGTACTTCGATGGCAAGGCGTTCCTCGCCCAGAGCCCGCAGTTCTTCAAGCAGATGGCCCAGCCCGCCGGCTTCGGCAAGGTCTTCGAAGTAGGACCGGCCTTCCGTGCAGATCCGAGCTTCACCAGTCGTCACGCCACCGAGTTCACGAGTGTCGACTCTGAGATCAGCTGGATCTCCTCGCACGAAGACGTGATGGCCATGCATGAGAGCCTGCTGGTCGCCGGGCTTGCCGCCGTGAAAGAGAAGCACGGCGAGGACATCAAGGCCCTCTTCGATGTCGAGGTGACGGTTCCGACGACGCCGTTCCCCCGCATCCCGCTCGCCGAGGCCAAACGCATTGTCGCCGAACGCGGCTACGAAGTCCCCCGGCACGACGACGACATGGATCCAGAGGGGGAGCGCCAGATCTCCGCCTACGTGCTCGAAGAATTCGGCCACGAGTTCGTCTTCCTTACCGACTACGCCTCCAGCATCCGGCCTTTTTATCACATGCGCCATGCGGACGACGCCGGCCTCACCAACAGCTACGACCTCATCTTCAACGGTGTGGAAATCTCCACCGGTGCCCAGCGCGAGCACCGCATCGAGGTGCTCGAGGCGCAGGCTCGTGACAAGGGACTCGACCCGGAGGAGCTCGACTTCTACCTCGACTTCTTCCGCTACGGCGTGCCACCGCACGGCGGCTTCGGCATGGGTCTCAGCCGAGTGATCATGCTGCTGCTGCACCAGACCAACCTGCGCGAGGTCACCTACCTGTTCCGCGGGCCGACGAGACTCCTCCCCTAGCCGGTGCTGGTACCGTGACGGACATGGAAAACGGATCACGCGGCAGCAGGCAGGCGGCGGTAGACGCGGGCAGAGAGCTTCTCGCGATTCTCGGCGAGCACATCGAACTGCTGGCGAACGAGAAGGACCAGGACGACGCGGCGGTCGAGGTCGATCGCCGACTCTGGGACGCGGTCGGTGCCTACGGCGAAGCCCTCGATGAGCTCTATGACGACGAGGATGAGGATGAGGGCGCCGACGACGAGGTGGAGGAACTCACGTTCACGGTGCGCACCCGCTACGACTACACAGTGATCGACGAGAAGGCGTTCCTTTCCGCCGGCATGGGCGTCGGGGCGGCCGTCATCGCGCTGCTCGAGCGCGCCGGTGGCAAGCCGATCAGCGCCCTGGAGGTTCCGTCGCTCGAGACCGGCAGCGGCCTGCTCACCGTCCACCTCAACGACGAGCCGCTCCTCTCCACCGACTTCCAGTCGACGGATGAACCGACCGACCTGCTGCTGGTCGCTCCGAACGAGAGCCTGGCACACGTGATGAGTGAGCCGGTCTACGGGTCACGTGCCGAGGCCGAAGCCGCCGCCAAGCAGCGCGAGGACTAGACCAGGAAGTCGACAGTCGCCTGCTGGTCGATCACGGAACGGATGAACGCAGCGACGGCCCGGTGATCGGGGTTGTCTTGGTAGTCCTGAAGTCCGTCCTCGTCATCGAAGTCCACGATGAGGCCGACGTCCCAATGATTCGGTCCTGCAACGACCGTCGGCCCGACGCTCAACGCACGGATCGACGGAACCACGCCGACGAGCGACTGCAGCCGGGACACGATCTGCCCGATATGTTCGACCCTCGTCTCGGGATCGTCTGCGGCGAGCTTCCAGGACACGATGTGTTTGAGCATCAGACCTCCAGTATGGCCGCACGAAGCCGATCGGCATCGACGCGCCAGATGTTGTGGACCCGGCCATTGATCAGCAGCACGGGAATCTCCTCCGCGTACTTCTCGAGCAACTCCGGGTCATCGAGGATGGACAGTTCTTCCACCGAGATCGACGGTGCGAATGCCATGCCCGCAAGCCCCGAGACGACCGAGGTCACCACGCCTCTCGCCGTCTCGCACAGGTGGCAGTCCGGCTTGCCGAGCAGGGTCAGAACCACGGTGGACACCCACCCAGAGTAGCTCGAAGATACGGGTCACATTCCACCGCCAAAACAACAAGCGCCAGGCCCGATGGGTCTGGCGCTCATGTCGTGAGTTCCGCTGTCGCGAAACCTACTTCTTGTTGCGACGCTGGTGGCGGGTCTTACGAAGCAGCTTGCGGTGCTTCTTTTTCGCCATACGCTTGCGACGCTTCTTGATTACGGAACCCATACGCACCTCATAAATTCTGGCCTCACTGATTCGTGAACAGACGACCGGGTCCGTTCAGAACCGCGGAAAATTGCCTCGGGCCATCCTACCCGGTTTCGGCGCGGCGCCCTTGCCGAGCTCGCGGCGGGGTCAGCCGGCGTCAGCGATGTGGGAGTCGATGGCGGCTTCGACCGCAGCTTCCGGCACGCGAAAGGACCGCCCGAAGCGGATCGCCGGCAACTCACCGGCATGCACGAGGCGATAGACGGTCATCTTGGAGACACGCATCATCTCGGCGACTTCTGCCACCGTCAGGAAACGTACCTCTGAGAGATCACGTGCCATGTCGATGTGCCCCTTGATTCCAGCGCTGTTAGGAACGAGTGCACTCCGTTACCTCTGTTACTGGAGTGCTAATCGGTAACTGTAGGGGGTATTGTGACTCGCCTGCAACCGGCTATTTGCCGTCCTTGCGTCCCAGCTTCTTCTTGATCGGCTCGAAGACCCGACGCTCGACCTCGTGAGAGGCATCCTGGAACGCGTTGCGCGCCTCCGCTGCAGCCCGGCCGACAGCAGTCCCGGCGTCAGCGGGATGCTGCAGCGTCTCGGCCGCGCGACGAATCGGCTCCGGCACCTGCACACCCGACCACGCGGCGAAGACGGTGGACGAGGCATCCGAACCGGTCTCGAAATCGGCGCTCAGGAAGGGGATGAGCCAGTCCTCCACCTCCTCGAGCGGACTCGTATCGATGCAGTAGTAGCGGTGCTGGCCCTCCTCGCGCACCGTGACCAGACCTTGGTCGCGTAGCACCTTGAGGTGCTTGGACACGGTGGGCTGACTCAGTCCCAGCTTGTCGACGATTTCGCCGACGCTGATTTCACCGGAATCGGAATCGGATGCCACATAACGGTCGAGGAGAACCTGGAGCAGATCGCGTCGGGTCGCGTCGGCAACCACGTCATAGATGTCAGCCATTGCACCAGGCTAGCCGTCCATGGCCCGCGAGTACCATGGCGGACTCTTGCGTCGCCCATTTCGTCTCGGCCCGCTCACCATCGTGATCCTCGAGGCTTGTGCGGAGCTAGCCCGCGGCGAGCTCTTTCGCGCGTGCCAGCGCTGCCGCCGTCGCGCGGTCGAAGAGCGACGTCAGATCGGCCGCCTCTAGTTCGGCGATCGCGCGTTCCGTGGTCCCCTTGGGACTGGTGACGCGTCTCCGGAGCTCGCCCGGGTCCTCGCCGGATATCACGAGCAGCTCCGCCGCCCCCAGGAATGTCCCGTTGACCATGGTCGCCGCCTCGCCGGCGCTGAACCCCAGCGAGACAGCCGTGCGAGTCAGCTCCTCGATGAGGTAGAACACGTAGGCGGGCCCCGATCCCGAGATGGTGCTGAGCGCGTCGATCTTGTCTTCCGGAATCTCCAGCACCTCGCCGACAGTCTCGAACAGCCTGCGAACGAGCGCGACATCCGAAGCGGCCGCCCGCGAGCCGGCGCTCAGCCCGGTAACCCCCCGGCCCACCAGCGCGGGAGTGTTCGGCATCGCCCGCAGGACCACCCCAGGGACGATGGCCTCCATGGTCGCCGTTGTGACTCCCGCCGCGACGCTCACCACTATCGCATCCGGTTCCAGCGCCGGGGCGATCTCCCCCAGCAGGTCGGACACCATCGCCGGTTTGACGCCGATGAGCACGATGCGAGCGCCGACGATCGCAGCCACATTTGCGTCCGGATCGAGCTCCAGAGCATAGGAGGTCACGGCATCGGACCGTAGCGGCGCGGCCTTGGCCTCGCTGCGATTGGTGACGCGGACGCCGCCATCCACAGCGACCGTCGGCCGAAGAAGTCCGCTGAGGATCGCACCCCCCATCGATCCGGCACCGAGAATCGCAATGGTCGGGAGAGCAGTCATGTCCCCATCCTAGGATTGACCCATGAGCACTCAGGGTGGCACCAAGGCGATCATTGCGGCGATGTCCGCGAACCTCGGCATCGCGATCGCGAAGTTCATCGCATGGGGCGTCTCTGGCTCAAGTTCCATGCTCGGCGAGGCTGTGCACTCCCTGGCCGACACCGGCAACCAGATCCTGTTGCTTCGTGGCGGCGCGGTTTCACGGAAGAAGGCCGATGCCCAGCATCCGTTCGGCTACGGCCGCGAACGCTACGTCTACGCCTTCGTGGTGTCGATCATCCTGTTCAGCATCGGCGGCGTCTTCTCGCTGTACGAGGGCATCAACAAGCTCGGACATCCGCATCCCCTCGAAAATGCCTGGCTGCCCGTCGCGGTACTGGTGATCTCCATGGTCCTCGAGAGCTTCTCCCTCCGCACCGCGGTCAAGGAGTCGAACCACACCCGGGGCAAGGACAGCTGGTTCGCCTTCATCCGTCACTCCAAGGCTCCTGAGTTGCCTGTCGTGTTGCTCGAGGATGTCGCCGCGCTCACCGGTCTCGTTTTCGCCTTCGTCGGCGTCGTGCTCACGATCCTCACCGGCAATGGCATCTTTGATGCGATCGGTACCATCGCGATCGGTGTGCTGCTCGTGCTCGTCGCCATCGTGCTCGCGATCGAGACGAAGAGCCTGCTCGTGGGTGAGGGCGCATCCGCGGCCGACGTCGACGACATCCGGGATGCAATCAACGCCGAGCCGGAGGTCGAGTCGCTCATCCACATGAAGACGCTCTACCTCGGCCCGGAAGAGCTGATGGTCGCGGCGAAGATCGCCTTCGCCAGCAGGATGAAGCTCGCGGATGTCGCCACGGCCATCAACGCGATCGAGGCACGCGTGCGCGCGGCGGTTCCCATCGCCCGGGTCATCTACATCGAGCCCGACGTCTACGTGGCGCCCGGGGAAGGCAACCCCGCAACCGACACCATCGTCATCAAGGCCGCGGACTAGACGGTGAGCCGCACGGTACTCGTGTTGCGGCACGTGGAGATCGCCCATCTCGGCAACCTCGAGGCGGTGCTCCGCGACCACGACTACGAGATTCGCTATCTCGACGTGACCACCGAGAATCCGGCCACCGCGCCGAAACCCGACCTCGTAGTGGTGCTGGGCGGCGACATCGGCGTGTACGAGAAGAGCGAATATCCCTACCTCGAGACCGAGCTTTCTTTTCTCCGCGATCGCCTGACTGCCGAGCAGCCGACTCTCGGCATCTGCCTGGGCGCGCAGCTCATGGCCGAGGCCCTGGGCGAAACGGTCCGAAGGGGCAAGACCGTGGAGATCGGTTTTCGCACGATCACACCGACGGATGCCGGGCTCGATTCGCCGCTACGTCACGTCGCCGGCGTGCCCATGATGCAGTGGCACGGGGACACCTTCGGCCTTCCATCCGGAGCGACGCGGCTCGCGAGTTCGAACGAATATACCAACGAGGCCTACAGCCTCGGCGACTTCGCACTCGCCGTGCAGTTCCATCCCGAGTTGAGCGACGAGATGTACGAGCAATGGATCGTGGATGGAATGCCGGAGCTCGAGCGGCTCGGCATCGAGCCGGATGACCTGCGCCGGCAGGCCCTGCTGTACGGAGC
Source organism: Microbacteriaceae bacterium (assembly GCA_025465035.1). Lineage (GTDB taxonomy): Bacteria > Actinomycetota > Actinomycetes > Actinomycetales > Microbacteriaceae > Lacisediminihabitans. Next base: position 33,085 of record JAODMH010000172.1, read on the forward strand.
TGCAATGGAAGCGGCCTCGGTCGCGATGTTCACGGAGTGGCTAGATCAACTGCACTGACCAGCCGTCTCGCGACGGCATCCGCATCGGGTACCTCGTCCAGGCCCTCGAAGTTCGCGAGGAAGGCCTGATGCATGGCGGCTCCGACCAGTAGCGCGGCGGTCGCCCAGGGATCGACCGTTGCGGCAAGCCTGCCCGCCTCGATCTCAGCCGCGAGATAGCGCTCGACCCCGGTGGACGGCATGCGCGGACCAACCCCTTTCGCGTTCATCCCTTCGCGCCAGCTGGCCAGCAGGTCCGGAGCGCTGAAGATCGAGGCCGCGATGGGGAACGTGCGCACGTAGAACCGCAGGAGTTGCCCCGTGATGATTTCCAGATTGCCGATCACGGTCCCGACGCCCACGAGGTCGGCGGAGGCCTGAGGCCGCGGAAGCCGCTCGTTCAAGACGCCGAGGAAGATCTCCTGCTTGTCGGCGAAATGCTTGTAGAGCGCGGCCTCCGAATACCCGGCCTCCCGGGCGATCTCTTTGGTCGTCGCCCTCGCCAGTCCCTTCTCGTTCATGACGCGAGCGGCGGCGTCGAGAATCTTTTCCCGTGCAGACACCGCGTTTCCTTTCGCTGCCCCTTGACAAATGAGCGTTCACTAACTCTATCATTATGGTTAGTAAGCATTCACTAACTTTGAGGAACAAATGAAAATCGCCATCCTGGGAGCCACCGGACGCACGGGGCTCCACCTGGTGCGGATCGCCATGGCGGCCGGGCACGATGTGACCGCGGTGCTGCGCGATCCCGGAAAGCTCGGCGAACTCCGCCCGACACGAACCTTCATCGCGGATGTTCGATCGCCCAGGGAGCTCGAACCGGCACTGGCGGGAGTGGATGCAGTGGTCGGCTGCGTCGGGCCGACCGGCCGGGACTCACAGCGGATCCAGGTCGACTCGATCCAGGCCTGCCTCGACGCCATGGCCACGGTGGGCGTGAGCCGTGTGGTGACGATCAGCGCAAGCGGGCCGTTCATCGACGGGGACGACCCGCTGACGAGATACCTGGCCA
>JAODMH010000222.1 GCA_025465035.1 Microbacteriaceae bacterium
AATCCCTTCCCGGCGATGTCCATCTACGACAACGTACTCGCTGGCCTCAAGCTCACCGGAGTGCGTGCCGACCGAGATCGCCGGGATTTCCTAGTCGAGAGCTGCCTGACGAAGGCCGGGCTCTGGAAAGAGGTGCGCGATCGGCTGAGAGCACCGGGCGGCGGTCTCTCGGGTGGACAGCAGCAGCGACTCTGCATTGCCCGTTCCCTCGCCGTCACCCCGCGCATCCTGCTCATGGACGAACCGTGCTCAGCGCTCGATCCGACCTCGACCAGGGTGATCGAGGAGACGATGCTCGAACTGGTGAACGATGTCACCATCGTGATCGTCACCCACAACATGCAGCAGGCCCAGCGGGTCTCGACCCAATGCGCGTTCTTTCTCGCCGCGCAGGGAACTCCAGGGGCGATCGTCGAGCACGGTGACACGGAGGCGATGTTCTCCGAGCCGATCGACGCGCGCACCTTCGACTACGTGAACGGGCGTTTCGGATGACCGCAGCGCAGGATGCCTCCGCCGTCAGCGGCTAAGGTCGTTCAGTGGCACATCTCCTGGGCGCCGAGTCCCTTCACCTCGAATATCCCACCCGTGTCATCTTCGACCGGATCACCATCGGGCTCGACGAGGGCGACCGCATCGGAGTCGTCGGGCGCAACGGCGACGGCAAGTCGACCCTGCTGCGGCTGCTCAGCGGCCGCATCGAACCGGACTCCGGCCGGGTCACCCGCCGCAATGGCGTCACCCTCGGCATGCTCGACCAGGCCGACACCCTGCCGGACGACCTGGTCGTGCGCGACGCGATCGTCGGCGACAGGGAGGAGTACGAGTGGGCGGGGGATGCCCGCATCCGCGACGTCATCGACGGTCTGTTGCTCGATGTCCCCTGGGAGGCCACGATCGCCGAGCTGTCCGGTGGGCAGCGGCGCCGGGTCGGCCTTGCCAAGCTCCTCGTCGGCGACTGGAACGTCATCTTCCTCGACGAGCCGACCAATCACCTCGACGTCGAGGGGATCGCCTGGTTGGCCGGCCACCTCAACAAACGCTGGCCGGCCAACCAGGGCGGCCTCATCGTCGTGACCCACGATCGCTGGTTCCTCGACGAGGTCTCCACCGACACCTGGGAGGTTCACGACCAGATCATCGAGCCGTTTGAGGGCGGATACGCCGCGTACATCCTGCAGCGCGTCGAGCGCGACAAGCTGGCGTCGACGATGGAGTCGAAGCGGCAGAATCTCGCCCGCAAGGAGCTGGCCTGGCTGCGCCGTGGCGCCCCCGCGCGGAGCACCAAGCCGAAGTTCCGGATGGATGCCGCCTACGAGCTGATCGCGAACGAACCCCCGCCGCGGGACACGGTCGCCCTGAGCCAGCTGGCCACCGCACGCCTGGGCAAGGATGTCGTCGACCTGCTGGACGTTGGTGTGTCGTACGGCGACAAAGAGGTGCTCATGGACATCGAGTGGCGCATCGCTCCTGGCGAGCGCACCGGCATCCTCGGTGTCAACGGCGCGGGGAAGTCCACCCTGCTGTCGCTAGTCGCTGGCACGTTGCAGCCGACCTCCGGCCGGGTCAAGCGCGGCAAGACGATTCGCGTCGCGATCCTGAGTCAGCAGCTCGGCGAACTCGCCGACATCCTCGATGACCGTGTCATGGACGTGATCGCTCGCCAGAAGAGCTCATACGTCAGCGGCGGCAAGGAGCTCACCCCGGGCCAGCTGCTCGAGCGCATGGGCTTCATGAGCGCCCAGTTGAGCACCAGGGTGAAGGACCTCAGCGGCGGCCAGCGTCGGCGGCTGCAGTTGCTGCTCATCCTGCTCGGGGAGCCGAACGTGCTCATCCTCGACGAACCCACCAACGACCTCGACACCGACATCCTGGCGGCGATCGAGGATCTGCTCGACTCCTGGCCGGGAACGCTGCTGGTGGTGAGCCACGATCGCTACCTGCTCGAGCGGGTCACCGACAACCAGTACGGCATCCTCGACGGACGGATGCGCCACCTCCCCGGCGGCGTCGACCAGTACCTCCAGCTGCGGTCGAAGCAGGGGAGCAGGGGCCAGACGGTCACCGAGTCGCACCGCGCCGACGGCAAGGCGGATGCCGGGGTCAACGCCAAGGGCAGGCCGCGTCTGCAGGGGGCAGAGCTTCGCAACGCGGAGAAGGAGTTGGGATCGGTCAGCCGGCGCCTGGAGAAGGTCACCAGCCAGATTGCCGGCATCCATGACCGCTTCGCCACCCACGACCAGTCGGATTACTCCGGCCTCGCCGCTCTCCAGTCGGAGCTCAAGACGCTCGAGGACTCCATGGCGGAACTCGAACTGCGCTGGCTCGAGCTGAGCGAGGCGCTGGAGACCTGATCTCCGCTAGTCGAAGTCGAGGCTGAGCTTGCGCAGCAGCCCGGCGAGCCTGTCCCGGTCCGCGGCGGACAGGGCGTCGAGCAGTTCGCTCTCGGCGGTGAGCAGCTGGCTGATGGCGGCGTCGGCACGCTCCCGGCCGGCTGACGTCATGGTCACCAGCGTGCCCCGACCGTCGTTCGGGTCTGTACGCCGTTCGACGAGCCCTCGCTCGACCAGCCGATCGATGCGGTTGGTCATGGTGCCGCTCGACACGAGGGTCTGTTGCAGTAGGGCCTTCGGGCTCAGCTGGTAGGGCTTGCCGGCACGGCGCAGCGCGGAGAGTACGTCGAACTCCCACGATTCGAGGTTGGATGCCGTGAAGGCGGCTCGTCGCGCTCTGTCCAGATGCTTCGAGAGCCGTCCGACCCGCGACAACACCTGCAGCGGCGCGAAATCGAGGTCGGGACGCTCGCGGAACCACGCATCGACGATGCGATCGACTTCGTCGTGTGGAGGCATCCGACCATTATCGCGGCTCCGGCTTCCCGCCGAAGAGCCCCGACGCCCTCGAGTTGTCACGAATCGACCCCTCCCCGC
>JAODMH010000221.1 GCA_025465035.1 Microbacteriaceae bacterium
AGACTCTGCAGGGCACCGGCGCCGGACCGCATCCGGCCCAGGAGGGCCCACACGCTCACTCGACGCTCGTCGTCGGGGAGACGGTGTTGAGCACCGACCTCGGCGCCGATCGCGTGTACGTGCACCGTCGGGATGGCGCCGAGCTGGTCAGGACCGGATTCGGTGAGCTTCCGCCCGGCACCGGTCCTCGGGACTTCCTCGCTGCGAACGGCCGGATCTATCTCCTCGGCGAGCTGAGCGGCGCACTTTTCCTGATCGACGACAGCGCGACTGTGCTCGCACGGGGTGCCGCGGTCGCCGACTGGGCAGACGGCGACCATGCCGCGGCCCTGGCGATCGACGCGTCCGGCCGCTTCCTCTACGTCGGTCTCCGAGGCTCCAACCGCATCGCGATCGCTCGTGCCGACGACCTGAGCCCCCTCGCATCCATCCCGACCGGCGGCGACTGGCCGAGGCACCTCTGGATCGCGGACGACCTGCTCTACGTCGCGAACCAGCTGTCCAGCACCGTGACGAGTTTCCGCATCCATCCCGGTACGGGCATTCCGCAGCCGATCGCCGCGCCAGAGGACGTGCCGTCGCCGACCTATATCCTGCCGGTGCCGTGACAGAACGCCAGACGATTTGGTGGAGTGCCATCCTTTGGTAAAGTAGCAAAGCTGTTCCAGCAATCCTCGATAGCTCAATTGGCAGAGCAGCCGGCTGTTAACCGGCAGGTTCTTGGTTCGAGTCCAAGTCGGGGAGCTCAAGACCCCCTGATCTCGCGGAGATTGGGGGGTTCTTTTGTTGGCCAGCTCCCCGTCGCGCGCGTAAAGGCCAGTTGGAGCGCCGCTATGATAAAAGCTCGCACGGCGATGAGATTGAGCTCAGGACGACGTGATGCTCCTACAGAATCAGGTCGTCGTGAAGCGGAGATGGACCGGCGTCGTTGCCGTGGGGTTTGTCCTCCTGTTCGTTGGGGTGATTCCGGCTTCGGCAGCCGGAGCCCCGAGCTGGTCATCGCCAGTGGATGTTTCTGCCGTCGGCCAGCACGCTGCCAACCCGCAGGTCGTCGCCGCGTCCGACGGTTCTCTCACCGCCGTCTGGGAAGGCTCCGACGGTACCAACAGTGTTGTTCAGACGAGCCGCTCCACCGATAGTGGTGCCACCTGGGCTACGCCGGTGACGCTCTCCGCCCCCGGGCAAAGTCCCTTCTTCCCGCACATCGTGGCGGCACCCAACGGTTCCCTCACCGCCGTGTGGGATCTTTCCAACGTCGGCACCGTCAGAGTGCAGGCCAGTCACTCCGTCGACGGCTCCAGCTGGAGCGCGCCGTTCGACCTCGCCACCTTCAGCGGGGAGGCTTCCAGCCCGCACATTGTGGCTGCACCGGACGGTACGGTCACCACCATCTGGCAAGGGCAGGGCAACGTCATCCAGAGGAGTCACTCTGTCGACGGCACTTCGTGGAGTGCGCCGGCGGCCTTTCCCGATGCCGGTTGGGGCGGCATGGGTCCGTCCATCGCTTCCGGGACAGACAGCTCTCTGACCGCGGTGTGGTCCAGCTTCGACGGCAGTAACTACACCGTTCAATCCAGCCGCTCTGCGAACGGCTTCAGCTGGAGCGCACCGAGCCAGCTCGCTGTTGCAGGCGGGGCGCCTGCCAGCCCGCACATTGTGGTGGCACCGAGTGGCGCCGTCACCGTCGTCTGGGATCAAACCAACGGCAGCAACGGCGTCATCCAGGCCAGTCACTCGGCGAATGGCGGGCTCACCTGGGATGCACCGGCGACTCTGTCCGGTGCAGGTGCCGACCCGCCCCACATCGCGCTGGCGCCGAATGGCACGCTCGCTGTCGTCTGGGATCGTTTCGACGGCAGTAACTACATCGTCCAGTCCAGCCATTCCTCGAACGGCTCCACCTGGAGCGCGGCGGCAGACCTCTCGACGACGGGCCTGAGTGCCATCAGCCCGCAGATCGTGGCTGGACCGGACAGTGCCTTGACGGTCGCTTGGTCCCTCTTCGACGGGAGCAACAGCTACATCGTCCAAGCCAGTCACTCGGTCGACAACGGCTCCAGCTGGAACCCGGCGGTGGACCTTTCTTCGCCCGGGCCGGCCGCCGACGCCCCGCAGATCGTCGCGGCATCCGATGGCACTGTAACCGCGGTGTGGTCTCGCTTCGATGGCACCAACTATGCAATACAGTCCGCGTTCACGGTGATCCCGCCGCTGTTCACCTCTGGCACACCGCCGCCGTCGACGGTGGGCGTCGCGTATTCGTTTCAGCTCTCGGCCAGTGGTGTTCCGGTGCCGACCTTCTGGATTGCCACCGGAGCCCTTCCGGCGGGATTGACCCTCTCTTCGACCGGCGTGATCTCCGGCACTCCCACCGCGGTCGGGACCTCCTCGTTTGCGCTCGCGGCGAGCAACGGGGCGGCTCCGGATGCCGTTGCCAACTACACCCTCACTGTCGGCAGCAGCGTCCTACCGATCATCCCTCAGCCCGTCGCGTCGACAGCTGCGGGGGCTCCAGCCGTCCCGACGCCGCAACCCACGCCCAGCCCGACGCCCGAACCCTCTGCCGGCCCGACCGTAGTGGCGCCCGTGCTGCAGCTGGTATTCGATTTCACGGTGGGGGAGAACGCCGATGGGGCCGGGCTGACTGTCAGGGGGGACGGCTTTTTGCCGGATTCGGTCGCAGTAGTCACGCTTCATTCGACGCCGACGACCCTGGGGACCATCGCGATCTCGTCGGCCGGATCATTCGAGCAGACCCTGTCGCTGCCGACCAGCGTGGACCCAGGCGTGCATCACGTTGAGGTCGCTTACACCGGAGCCGACGGGAGTGCCACATCGCAATCGTTGTATTTCAGCGTGAATGGGTCGGGCGTCGTAACCAACCTGCAGTCGCAGCCGACAGCCACTCCGCCCCCATGGGCGCAAACGGCCACTCATTCCACTATCGGCTCTGGCCCGGGCACCCTCACTGTCGGTGGGGTGACCTATCCGGTATACATCCCGGCGCTGCATCCCACGCAAGCCGTCGATACCGTGGTATCCAGCTTGGTGTTGTTGACAATTCTCGGTGGAGTTGGCGCGGTATCCGCGTTCGCAGCCGGCGGATCGATCGCGATGGCCGGGGCCGCGGCAGGAGGCAGGAGGGAGACGACTCCTCATTCCCCGGCGGAAGAGAGCAAGAGCGCAAGTCTGGCCTCCGCCAAGGTCAAGCACCTGAAGTTCAAGTCGGAGGCGGTCGCGCGGGGGGACAGGTCCTCGACCTGGGACTGGTTGGGTTCAGAGCGCCTCGACTCTCTCAGCGCCGCGCTGCCTGTTGCACTCAACCGGTTCTCGCCGCTGCTCGCCCGCGTATCGAACGACGGTGCATACCTCCGCGCAATGTTCGGACCCCTCTGGCTGGTCAGCTCGCTGGCCGGAATCGTGCTCGGAGTGCTGAGCGTGGCCAGCACCCACGGAGCGGCGGTGCCACCCGCACTGGGCCTGCTTATCGCCATCATCGTCCTCAGCGCGTTCGACGTTCTGGGCGGGCTCCTGGCGGCGAGTACCTTCACTATCGGCGTGATCGCACTCGGCGGCCTCGCCACAATCGCCGAGGCTCGCACCCTTCTCGGCATTGACGTGATCTTCTTCACCGTCGCCTTGACCGCATCCGCTGCCAGGCCATTGCGCCGTCTGCCAGCCGTGTCCGCGAGTGACTGGTTTGATCGCATTGCGGATGCCGTTGTGGCGTCGTTGATCGCCACCTGGGCCGTGACAAAAATGATTGGAGCCCTTCCCGCGCTGTCCGGCCTCG
>JAODMH010000043.1 GCA_025465035.1 Microbacteriaceae bacterium
GCCGTCCGGCTGGGTGAAGGTGCTGCGGGCGCGGTCGCCGCCGCCGACGCGGAAGTCGTGCTCGTAGGAGGCGCCCGAGCCGGGCATCCTGAACCATTTCCGCCACAGTTCGGTGTCGGCGAACAGGCCGAACACCTGGTGTGGCGAGGCGTCGAGGCGACGGGTGAGCGTGAAGGCATCATGCCGGGTCTGTCCGGTTTGCGGTGTCATGCTCGATCCACCTTTCTAATTTCATCGATGTCGATGCGATCAGTCTGCATCGGTTGTGACGATCGGGTCAGCCCGACGTCGTGCGCACCAGGTAGCGTATTCATTCCCGAGATCGATTGAGAGTCGGGGCTGGCGCCTTTCGACGCGATCGGGTCGACGGTGAAGTCGCAGCACGCGTTCCCAGTCCGCCCCCGCGTGCCAGGGAAGGAGACGGAGGACTCGGCGAGATTCATCGCCCGGGGCTGTCCACCTGAAGGCGCCGTCGCGGTCCGCGATGAATCCGTCGGCCGAGACGCTCATCGAGTAGATCAGCATGGCTCGAATCTCCCATACCGAGCGGGAGGGGACAAGCCCAGACATCGCGAATTCTGCTGGTCAACAGCGAATAGTGGATTCACTACCGGTTAGGACCATTCTCAGTTTTCACATGGCACGTCGAGCCCAAACCGGTAGAGTTCTCGCGAACGTGACACGATTTCGAGGAGGTGAGCCCGATGCACACACTGTCCACTCTGGGCGCTCCTTCTGAGTTCACGATCGCGCGACTGACGTAGCCGTCGCGGGGGAGCGCTGCACGCACTCTCAGAAAGCTACGACTATGAATCATTCACTTCAGTTCAACTCGGAGACGACCTCTAACGACGTCTCGGAACACCCCTCCCGTACAGCGTTGGTCCTTGGCGGTGGGGGATCGACAGGCAACGCGTGGCTGATCGGCGTCATCGCCGGCCTGTTCGATACCGGGCTGGACGTGACCACAGCCGACCTGACCATCGGGACGTCAGCCGGCTCGACGGCCACGGCCCAGCTAGCTGGCGCGACCCCGACCGAGCTGTTTGCCGCCATCCTTGCCGCTGCCCCCCAGCAACGGACCGGTCCGGTCGGATCCGACCGAGGACGCGTTCCGATCAGGCCGGTGGCGGACCACATGGAGAGGATAGGCAAAATAATTGCCTCCGCTGAGGATGCGGCTGACATGCGCCGCAGAATGGGCGCGGCGGCACTCGACATGGATGCGGCGTCTGACGGCTCCTGGCAAACACAGTGGCGCGCCACCGTCGCCTCGCGGCTGCCCGGTCAGAGCTGGCCGCAACGAACGGTGCTTATCACGGCGGTCGATGCCCGTACCGGTGAACCGGTCGTGTTCGACCGCCGCAGCGGAGTCGACTTGGTCGACGCCGTCGCCGCCAGCTGTGCCAGTGGCCTTCCCTACAGGATCGGCGACAACCGATACATCGACGGCGGCTACCGAGCCAACGCCGAGAATGCCGATCTGGCAGCCGGATACGGGCGGGTGCTGGTGCTGTCACCCTTCGGCGGCCGAACACTGATGCCGCTGGACTGGGGCATGCAGCTCGCGGCGCAGGTCGACGAGCTACGCGCACGTGGCAGCAGAGTCGAGACGATCTTCCCGGACAGCAGCTCCGAGTACATGTTCGGCGCCAATGCGATGGATCTGTCGCTGCGTCCGCCTGCCGCACGAGCCGGATACGACCAAGGCAGAGCCCTCGCCGAGCAGCTCACCGAATTCTGGCGCTGACGCCTGCGAAGCCAGTCGACCTAGGGGAGGCCCGAGCGATATCCAGTTCGCTCTAGGTGCAGAAAGTGCCCTTGCATGCGCCTGAAACCCCTGTGCTATAACTACTAGTACAGATAAGGCAGGTGACCATGCTGATCGATATCGACCCCGACTCGGAGTCGCCCCTCTACCAACAGCTTCGCGACCAAGTGGTCCGGGCCATCGCGGAGGGATCGCTCAAGCCAGGTGAGGCGCTGGCCTCCGTCCGTCAGCTCGCGGGTCAGTTCGGCATCAATTCCGCGACCGTCGGCAAGGGGTACGAACTCCTGCGCCAGGAGGGGCTCGTCCGTACGAGCCGCCGCTCCGGCTCGGTCGTCGCGCGCGGCCCCGCCGACGAGCCGACTCCCGGATTCTCGGCGGGATGGACCGGCCGCTTGCGCACCCTGCTGGCCGAAGCCGTAGCCCACGGAATGCCCGATCAGAGCATCCGCGACACCACAGACTCCCTGCTCGCCGACTTCGCGGCCAGCCGGACCGATTCAGGAAGGAGCGCGTCATGATCGCATTCGTCCTTGTCTTCGCGCCCGTCTTCACTGCGCTCTTCGGAGTCCTGTTCGCCACGATCATCGCGTTGCGGCCGCCGGGGCTCCCGCTGAGTGTGCGCGTCCCGCAGGCCCACGCCAACGACGCCGTGGTCGCTTCGGCGATCCGGCGCTTCCGCTGGGGTCTCGTGCTCGCCTGGCTGGTGACCGCTGCGCTGGCGTTGGCGGTGACCGACCAGACGTCGCTTGCCACTTTGCTCCCGGTGCTGCTGTATGCGGCTTTCAGCATCCTGGTGCTCGTGCTGTGCCGCCGGATGATCTTGCGTGCCAAGCGGGAAGGCGACTGGTTCGAGGGACTTCCTGTTCAGGTGAGCGCGCAGATCACCTCTCCCGCGTACCACCATCCGCCGATCGTCTGGCCGGCGCTGGCCGTGATGGTGCTGGCCGCGGCGACCGCGGTCAATGTCGCGCTCTATCCGTCATTGCCGGACCCGGTTCCCACCCACTTCAATGCCGCGGGGGAGGCCGACGGTTGGGCCGCCAAGTCCGTGTGGAGCGTGTTCGGCGTGCTCATGATCGGCACCGCTGTCGTGGTGCTGCTGGCTGTGCTCTCGATCGTCGCGGCCCGCTACGCGGCGCGCACGCAGGCCGACGACAACGCCGAGCAGGCTGCGCTGCGCACCCGCGTGCAACGCAGCATGCTGACCTTGCTGCTCTCCCAGCTGTCGTTCGTCATCGCGCTGGGCATCTCAGCGATCGAATTGGCGCAGCGGCTGCTCCCAGGCGTGAAATGGGCAACGGCCGCCTCCGCCATCGGGTTGGCCATCCTGGTCATGGTCGTCATCATCGCGGCCGTGGCCCGCGGCAGAGAGCAGCTGCGCCCCGCCAATGTGCGCGATCCGCGCAATCCGCGCCCGGACGCCGTCGACGACGACGAGCACTGGAAGGGTGGCCTGTTCTACGTCAACAGCGACGATCCGGCTCTCGTGGTTCCGCGCCGCTTCGGCCTGGGATGGACCCTGAATCTCGGTCGTCCCGGTGGCATCGTGCTGACGATCCTGCTGCTCCTGTTGATCGCGGGCGTCGTCACCGTCGTCATCCTGACGGCCCATCTTCGCTAGCAGTACCAGCTACGACTACCTCGGAAGAAATCATGAATCCACCCGAACCTGCGCCGCCGATCCTCGAGGTGGACGCTCTGGTAGTGCGATACGAAACTCGGATCGCGGTTGACGGTGTGAGCCTCCAGATTCACCGTGGGTCCCGCCGATCATTGCGTTCAGCGCGATTCGCCGTCCGCGTGGAGTGGGGCAGAAGGGCACGCTCCGTTTCTACCGGTGAAGACCGTTATCCGTTTTCATACTAAAGGGCGCCCTGAGCGGCGTTGTTCGAGCGTTCCAGCAACCATGAGTAGATGTCGCTGAGCGCAGCTCTGGCCAGCGCTGTTGGGTGACCGGTGAACCCGTGTGGGGAGTCGGGGTAGATCCGAAGCTCGACGGCGTTGCCGGCGACGGATAGTCGACCCGCCATGGAGACATTGTCGTCTAGGAGCACGTCGAGGGTTCCGACCACCAGCAGCGTTGGGGGAAGGCCGTCGAGCTCTCCGAAGATGGGGGAGATGTCTGGGATGGTGCGATCGTCAATGTGGCCGACGTAGGCCTGGATGAAGTACTCGTGTGCGATCTTGCGTCCCGCGGGAGTGTGGGCGCTCAGGTCATAGGTGCCGAATTGAAGGGCGGCGCCGGCGAATGCGCCGGCGGCTCCCTTGTCCCTCAGCCGAAGCAGGGTCACCAGAGCGAGGGTGGCTCCGGCGGAGAACCCGCCAATAGTCAGCTGAGAGGTTCCGAAGC
>JAODMH010000142.1 GCA_025465035.1 Microbacteriaceae bacterium
ACCGTGTCCATGTCGGCGAGGTCGCTCGACAGGCGCACGACGACGGTCGTCTCGACCGGATCGCGGAGCGTCGACTCGAGCCGCAGCGATTCCGCTCCGCCGCCGGAGTGCACGGAGCGACTGCGGATGACCCGCACCCGCGGGTCGGCGCCGCGATCGTCGAGGTGCCGGAGCAGGGCGATGAAGTCCACGCGATCCGCGCCGTGCGGCACGGTGGCGATGTGCTCGCCCGACTGCCCCCCGTAGTCGACGTCGACGGTAGAGAGGATGCGGACATCCGAGAGGTAGATGCCGTGGATCGCTCGCTGGCCGATCGCTCCCGAATGGGAGGACCAGGCCTGCGTCGGCGCGCGCAGGACGACGGTCTCATCGTGCATAAGCGGCTGAGGGCTCACTCCTTGACGGCTCCTTCGTTGGTGTTCATGATGCGTTTCTGGAAGATGAAGAACATGATCGCCACGGGGATCGTCATGATGGCGGCTGCCGCGAGCTTGATCGGATACTGGGTGCCCTGGCTGAGTTGGCCAGAGGCGAGGGAGGCGACGCCCTTGGTGAGCGTGGTGAGACTCGGCGACTGGGTGGAGATGATGAAGTGGCTCAGCTCGTTCCACGAACCCTGGAACGACAGGATGATGATGGTCACGAGGGCCGGCCTGGCCATGGGCAGCACCACCGACCAAAACACCCTGAAGGTGCCCGCCCCATCGATGCGCGCCTGTTCCTCGACGCTCACCGGGATCGACTCGAAGAAGTTCTTCATGATGAAGATGCCCGCTGCGTCGGTCAGCAGCGGAATGATCATGCCCGCATAGGAGTCGTAGATTCCCAGCTGGTTGATCACCAGGAACTTCGGGATGAGAAGGACGACGCTCGGCACGGACATCACCGCGATCAGTCCGGCGAAGATCACATTGCGTCCGCGGAAATGGAGGCGGGCGAGTGCGTATCCGGCGAGCGAGTTGAAGAATACCCGCCCGAGGGTCACGACGACAGTGACGATGGCGGAGTTCTTGAACCAGATCGGGAAGTCCGAGTTGAGAAAGAGCGTCCGGTACGCCGCGGTTGTGAAGGTCGCCGGGATGAGACCCAGCGGATCGCTCGCAGCATCCGGCTCCGTCTTGAAGGACGTCGAGATGTCGATGAGGAACGGGAAGATGTAGATGATCGCGATGACCACGAGCACGGCATAGAGCACCGAGCGCGAGGCGATCTGCCCGCCGGAGAGATGTTCCCTGCGGTGGAAGGTGCGGGTCTCGGGCGATCTGGCGATGACGCTCATACTGAACCGCCCTGTCCTTTGCTCGCCATCGAACTGGCCGCTATGCCGATGGCGACGTTGCCAGGACCGGACCCGCTCGATGGCGGGATGTCATAGAGCCGCATGCGCCGTTTGGACACCTTGCGCTCGGCCAGAACCCAGCGCTGAAAGAGGGTGAACAGCACGATGATGATGAACAGCAGGAACGCGATGGCGGCCCCCTGGCCCCACTGCTGGTTGTTGAAGGCCGCCTGGTAGGAGAGGTACGCGGGCGTGAGGGTGGTCTTGCTCGGTCCTCCCTTCGTTCCGGTGTAGATCTGGTCGAAGACCTGCCAGCATCCGATGAGTCCGAGGGTCAGCACGGTGAAGAGCGTCGGCCGGAGCTGCGGGAGGGTGACCCGCCAGAAGCGCTGCCAGCCGTTCGCGCCATCCATCATCGCCGCCTCCGTCACGTCGCCGCCGAGGTTCTGCAGCGCCGCGATGAAGAGCAGCATGAACGTGCCGCTGGTGGTGAAGATCGCGAGGAGCACGAAGGCGAACATGGCGACGGATGGCCCGCCGATCCAGTCCCACCATGAGACTCCGAGCGCGGTGTTTCCGGTGAGAAGGCCAGGACCGTTGGCGACCCCGAAGTGGAAGATGCCATTGGGATCGTTGAACCAGTTCGGACCGGTGACGCCGACGAACGACAGCAGCTTGTTGACCGCGCCGGTCGAGTTGAAGAGGAAGAGCCAGAGCACGGTGATCGCGACGGAGCTGGTTACGGAGGGAAAGTAGAAGGCGGTACGGAAGAATCCGCGGCCCTTGAGGATCTGCCGGTTGACCATGACGGCGAGAAAGAGCGAGAGCGCCGTCTGGAGTGGAACCACGAGCACCACATACCAGGCGTTGTTCTTGAGGGCGGTGCCGAAGTTCTGTTCGGCCAGCCCGCCGCCGGAGAGCAGGGCGGAGTAGTTGTTGAGGCCGACGAAGTTGACGTTGCCGGCGAAGGGACTGCCGCGCCCGCTCCAGTCCGAGAAGCTCACCCAGAGCGCCATGAGAACCGGCACGACCAGGAACAGGCCGAGCAGGATGAGCATGGGGGTGGTGAAGAGCCACCCCGAGGCAGCCTCCCCCCTGCGGATGCCGGATTTCCTCCGGGTTCGCACGGCGGGAGACTGCCTCGCGGTCGTCGTCATTATCGGTTTCGTTACTTCAGCAGTGCTTGGAGGTTGGTCTGCGTCGCGTCGAGGATCGTCTTCGGATCACTCGTCGCGAGGGTCTCCAGTTTCGAGTTGAAGTCGGTGACGACATCCGCCGCTCCCTTCGCCGTCGGCACGCCCTTTGCGTAGCTGGCCGCGTCCAGGAAGGGAACCAAAGCCGGGTTGGCCTTCTTCCACTCGGATGCTGCGGACTGGATGGACGGCATGGGACCGAAGGCCTTTGAGAAGGCGAGTTGGTCGCTCGCGCTGGTCAGCTTCTCGACGAGCTTCAGCGCGGCGGCCTGATTGGGACTGTCGGCCGCGATGCCCCAGCAGTTGGTGAACTGCAGGGTTCCCTTGCCGGCCGGGCCTGCGGGGAGCTGGACGACCTTGTACTTGATGCTCGGGTAGTCGGCCTGCATTCCGCCGGTGATCCAGTTGCCCTCGATCGTCATGGCCGCGAGCCCCTTGCCGAAGGCTTCACCGCCCCAGCCTGCGCCGAGGTCCTTGGCGTACTTGAGGCTGCCATCGGTCATGAGTTTCTTCGCGTAGTCGAGTGCCGTGACGTTCGCCGCGCTGTTCGCGGTGGCCTTCGTGCTGTCGGCGTTCATCAGGTTGCCTCCGGCCTCTGTCATGAAGGCTCCGATCCTGGCGTACTCGCCGCCGATGCCGAGGCCGACGTGGCCGGCGGTCGTGAGCTTCTTGGCGACCGTCTGCAGCTGATCCCAGGTGGTCGGGATGTCAGCATCGGTGAGGCCGGCTGCGGCCCACATGTCGGTGTTGATCTCGAGGGCGAGGGTCGAGAAGTCCTTCGGGGCGCAGTAGAACTTGCCGTTGTAGGTGAAGGATTTCACCAGGCTCGGATAGAAGTCGCTCTTGTTGGAGAGTTGATCTCCGTAAGCGAGAAGCGAGCCGTTCGAGGCGTAGCCGGCCAGGGCATCCGTCGACAGGTAGAAGACGTCAGCGGGTTTGCCGGAGGAGAAACCCTGGGCGAGCTGCTGGTTGAGGTCGCTTGCCGCGTTCACCGTCGCCTTCGTACCGGATGACGTGGCCCAGTCCGCGACCGCGCTGTTCACGGCCTTGGTCTCGGCGTCGCCGCTCGAGCCGATCAGTACCGTCAGTGCCTTGTTCGACGAGGTGAGTCCGCCGCTTGGACTGGCGCTGCTGCCGCTGCTGAAGCCGGAACCACACGCACTGAGCGTGAGCACTCCGACCGCAGCCAAGGCGCCGGCGACCAGCCAGCGTGATGTGCTTCGTTGCATTTGTTTCTCCTTGGTTGATTGTGCCCGTGATGAGGCACTGCGAGGGGTCAGTAAAGTCGCGGCGGCGTCGGCGGCCATGATGGGCGGAGGAGAACGGGCTTCGTCAGCGTGATATCACCTGTCACGAAGCCCTCCCTTGGGTTATTGGATCGTTCAAACTTTGGTGCGACGGCGCACTATTTGATCGATCAAAGTACCCTCAGACGATAACCCCGGATTTTGGAGGTGTCAAGCGGGGTGACCCCGGTTCGCGGTCGGCGGGTGCGCTGCGGACCGCGCCACATTGTGGTGAAGGGCGCACCGGGCCGGGAGTCGGATGCCGCAGCCTGCGGTAACGTACCGTTACGACTTGATCGATCCAATCGAGGGAGGCTCGGATGTCCCAGCTGCCAACCGTGCTCGATGTCGGACGCATCGCGGGGGTCTCACGCCAGACCGTCTCGAACGTGCTCAACTCCCCCGAACTCGTGAAGCCAGCCACCCGCGCGAAAGTCGAGGCGGCGATCGCGCAGCTCGGCTATCGCCCGCACGCCTCGGCCAGGCGGCTTCGCACGCAGAAGAGTTCGACTCTCGGCATCCGTCTCGATCCGATGACGAACGGCATCTCCGGTTCGGTGCTCGACCGGTTCCTGCACGCCCTCACAGAGCAGGCCGACCGCCGCGGCCTGCGAGTCATGCTCTTCACGGCGACGGATCCGCAGGATGAGATCCGCCAGTTCGGGCGGCTGCGCGACGGCGCCGACGTCGACGGTTTCGTTCTCACCTCGACCTTCTACGGCGACCCACGAACCGAATGGCTCATCGAGAACAACATGCCATTCGTGACCTTCGGCAGGCCGTGGGGCATCGACGACATGAACGACCCGCGTCATCTCTGGGTGGATGTCGACGGGTGGAGCGGCCTGCACGAAGGTACGACCTCGCTGTTGCGGTCAGGAGCCACCCACATCGCCTACCTCGGCTGGCCGAGCCCATCGGGTACCGGCGACGACCGACGTCGCGGCTGGCGCGATGCGATGGCCGAGAACGGGGCGCTCAGTGCCGCGGAACTCGACGCACTCGAGCTCCGAACGACCGATGGCGTCGGGCAGGGCAGGGATGCCGTGAAAGCGCTGCTCGAATCGGGCGTGCGCGTGGATGCTGTGGTAAGCGCGAGCGACTCGCTCGCCCTCGGGGCCCTTCTCGCGGTCGGACCGGACGTGCCGGTGATCGGCTACGACAACACTCCCGTCGCCGAGGCCATCGGCCTCTCGAGCGTCGAGCAGCCGCTCGACGAGGTGGCCGCCGGGGCGTTGCAGTTGCTGCTCGGCGGGAGCGGAGGCGAGATCGTCGGCTGGAAGAGCGCGTCCACCGAACCACGGCATCGGCTCGTCACACCACGCCTCATCACGCGGGAACGCTCGAGGGTGACCGGGGTTCGCTAACTCACCCCGCGCGGCAAGCTCCTCGCACCATGAAAGTCGCCAAATGGCCGTCGTCGGTGGCGCGCATGGGCAATTTGGCGACGTTCGACCCCGCCGAGCGCCATCCGTTACTTGCTGACCGGCGTCCTGGGTGCCGGAGCGGATGTCGTGGCCGGCTTCTTCGCGACGGGAGCGGCTGGCGGAAGGGGCTTGCGCATGATGGGCCGGCGCGGTTCGCCGCGACGGTCCTGCCCGGGAAGCGGGCGGTACGGGCGGCCATAGAGCGCCTTGGACGAGTCGAGCAGCCACGGCACGAGGGCGATCGTGACCCCGTGAAGCAGCGCGAGCTTCTGGCGGATGCGGCGGGCCTTGTGGTTGTGCAGCAGGTTCTCCCACCAGTGGCCCACGATGTACAGCGGCGTGTAGACCGTGACGACCTCCGCACCGTGCTCGGCCCGGTGCGCCTTGATGTACTTGATGAGCGGCATGCTGATGTCGCGATAGGGCGATGGCACGATGCGCAGCGGCACCTTGATGTTCATCTCGTCCCACTGCTTCGAGAGTTCTTCCGAGGCCTTTTCATCGATGTTGACGTGCACGGCCTCGATGCTCTCGTGGCGGGCCGCGATCGCGTAGTCGAGGGCCTTCAGGGTCGGCTTCTGCATCTTGCCGACAAGCACGACAGCGTGGTCGCCGCTTGCCCCGAAGGTGGTGGTTGGGTCGACCTCGATGTCTCGCGCGACCTTGTCGTAGTAGCGATTGATGCGCAGCATGAGGTAGTACAGCACCGGCATGATGGCGAAGACCAGCCAGGCTCCGTGCGTGAACTTCGTGACAGTGACGACCACGAGAACGATGGCAGTGAAGAGGGCACCCGTCGCGTTGATCATGCGGCTGCGATAGACCTGGCCACGGTTGGCGCATCCCTCACGCAGCATTTTCGTCCAGTGCACGACCATGCCCGTCTGCCCGAGGGTGAACGAGACGAAGACGCCGATGATGTAGAGCTGGATGAGTTGGGTCAGGTTGGCCCGATAGACCAGCAGCAGCACGATGGCCGCAGCGCTCAGCACGAGCACTCCGTTCGAGTACACGAGGCGGTCGCCGCGCGTCTGCAGCGACTTGGGGGCGTAGCTGTCGCGGGCGAGCACGGAACCGAGTAGTGGGAAGCCATTGAACGCCGTGTTCGCCGCCAGAAGCAGCACGAGGGCGGTCGCTCCCTGGATGACGTAGAACATGAAGTAGCCGCCGCCGGGGAACACCGCGGCAGCGATCTGCGAGATCACGCTCGTCTGAGGAGCGGTCGTACAGTTCGCGAAGCCCTGGAGATCGCAGGCGACCTCGGCGTAATGAACGCGGCTGATGAGGGCGAGGGCCATGATGCCGACGAAAAGCACGATCGCGATGCTGCCCATGAGCACGAGAGTGCGCTGGGCATTCTTGATCTTTGGACGGCGGAAGGCCTGCACGCCGTTGGCGACGGCCTCGACACCGGTGAGTGCGCTACATCCGCTCGCGAACGCCCGAAGCAGAAGCAGGATGAAGGCGATCTGGGTGAGGCTCTCCGGCGATTTGACGGTGAAGGATGCCGATGCGGCAAGCGGGGAATCGCCCAGCGCGGTGCGCACCAGGCCGGTGATGATCATGACGCCGACGCTCGCGATGAAAAGGTAGGTAGGCAGGGCGAAGGCCTTGCTCGATTCGGCCACGCCACGAAGATTCACTGCCGCGAGGACGATCACGAACCCGACAGCGATCTCCACCCGGTAGGTATTGAGCACAGGGAAGGCGGAGATGATGTTATCGACACCGCTCGCGACCGACACCGTCACCGTCAGGATGTAGTCGACGAGCAGCGCGGAGGCCACGACCAGTCCGGCCTTCTCGCCGAGATTCTTGTGCGCGACCTCGTAGTCGCCGCCACCGGAGGGATAGGCCTTGATAAGTTGGCGGTAAGAGGCGACGACCACGATGAGCAGCAGCACGACGGCCGCGGCAACCCACGGTGCGAAACTCAAAAAGGCGAGGCCGCCAAGGGTGAGGATGAGGAGGAGTTCCTGCGGCGCATAGGCCACGGAAGACAGGGCGTCGCTCGCAAAAATGGGCAACGCCAAATGCTTCGGGAGGAGTTGGCCCTCGAGCTTCTCGGACGCCAACGGGTCGCCGATCAGCCACCGTTTAGGCGACCGAACTTCGTTAGTCACGAGGGGCGAGCCTACACCTGTTGGAAGCGCTGTCAATAATCCCGGAACCAACGCGGAAACCAGTTTCTTTATTCCCAGCAAAATGTCGCCGTACCGTAATAAACCGGACGAAGAGCGCCCTATTCTCTGTCGTTGTCACGCAGCGCCTGGCGCACCACGGCCAGTTGGTTTTTGAGAAGCGACACGGTGTTCTCCGGCATCTTGCCGCCCGCCGCGAGTCCGCGGAGATCCGTGCGCACCTGATGGCGAAACTCGTTGAGCACCATCTCCGCCTCTCGCAGCTGCATGCTGCCCTGCCGGCGCTGGGGGTCCATCCGTGCCGAGCGGCCGGCTCCGCGCGCATCCGATCGTGCCTCTCTGGCCGCAGTGGCGAGGTCCGCCCGCAACGTCTTCATCGCGTCGTTCACGGATGACCGCACCTCGTCGGCGAGACGGCGTACGGAGTCCGTCACATCATTTTCGATGCCGTCGAGCTCGCCGCGTCGTGCGTCGAGTTCTGCGTTTCCCGCCTCCGTGATCGCATAGACCGACTTGCGGCCGTCCGTCGTCTTGGTGACGAGCCCCTCTTCCTCGAGCTTGGCCAATCGGGGATAGATGGTGCCGGCACTCGGGACGTAGGTACCTCCGAAGCTCCGACCGAGCTCCTGGATCAGTTCGTACCCGTGCATGGGGCGACTGGCGAGGAGACTCAGCAGGTAGAGCCTCAGGTGTCCGTGTGCGAAGACCGGTGGGGTCATGCTGTCACCGCGTGGAGCACGGAGACGTTGCCGCTGACCGTGTTCGCCCTGAACTCGAGCCAGTGCTTGTCGAGCGAGCCGTACTTACCCGTGTAAGAGCCGTGCACGCCGGTGATCTCCGCATCATCGAGCTGCAGCCGGCCGCTCACAGTGTTGATCTTGTACTGGGCGGGGATGCCCGGCTCGAGACGAGTGGTCACGTCGCCGCTCACCGTGTTGACACGCACCTCGTCCGGCGTACCCGCGATGTCGAGGAAGACGTTGCCGGCGACACCCTCGCTGGTGAATTTCACGATCTCGCCACTGGCCGTCACGTCGCCGCTCACGGTGTGGGTCGCGATCTTGCCGTGGTGGTTGCGCACGGCGATTTCACCGCTGACGGCGTTGAGTTCGATGTCGCCCGAGTGATTGTCGACGACGATGTCGCCGCTCACAGTACTGATGCGAGCATCGTCGGTCAGACCGCTGATGAGGGCGGTCGCGCTCACGACCCCGAACTTCAGCTCGACATCGCGGGGAACCATGATGCTCACGTCGGCGCTCGCACTGCCGCGGAACGACTTGAAGACATCGATGAAGTTATCCCAGTTGAGCTGGGGGTGATCGATTTCGAGGGTGTCTCCGTCGATGCTCACTTTGAGCGCCTTGCCACGCACAGAGTGCACCTCGACCCGCGCGCTCGGCTCGTCATGCCCCACGATGTCGACCTGTCCGGCGATGAGGCTCACCTTGAGTTTGCGGATCATCTCGATGTCGATGGTCTTCTCGCCATCGACGAGCCATTTCTCCTGTGTCATTTTCGTGCCTTTCGGTTCGGATGCCCAGCATCATCTCAAGATATATCGCGTCTATGTCGAACTCAAGATATATCGCGTGTGGGGTTTTCGCAAGTGCGGGCGCCCCGAGACCCCGGTTCGCGCCCGCCTGCCGGTCCCCGGTCCGTCTGCCCGGTCCGTCTGCTCCCGATCCGCGCGCTGTGCCTCGCGGCGGAGAAACGGCCCCGCGGAGGGAGTTCTAACTGGGTCCGCGAGGCGTTTTCTCCGCCGCGGTTGCCGTTTTCTCCGCCCCGGGGCGGATCTCCGCCAGCGGCGGTCTGAATGCGCGGCACGACACGCTTGACCTTGACGCAGCGTCAACGTCTAGCGTGGGTCATAGGAAGTGAGGACAGGATGGAATGGTCGATTCAGGAGATCGCGCGGGTGTCGGGAACGACCTCGCGCACCCTCCGGCACTACGACGACATCGGGCTGCTCCCACCGACTCGCATCGGATCGAACGGATACCGCTACTACGACGAGCACGCGCTCACCCGGCTGCAGCGAATCCTGTTGTTGCGCGAACTCGGGCTCGGGCTCCCCGCGATCGCGGAGGTGGTCGACGGCCATCAGGCCAACGCGGATGCCCTCACGAATCACCTGCGCTGGTTGCGTCAGGAGAAAGAGCGTCTCGATCGGCAGATCCGCTCGGTCGAGACCACGATCCTCAAAATGGAAGGAGGTGAACAACTCATGGCAGAGGAAATGTTCGACGGCTTCGATCACACCCAGTACAGGGAGGAGGTCGAGGAGCGCTGGGGCAAGGAGGCATACGCCGCGGGCGACCGCTGGTACCGCTCCCTCAGCGCAGAGCAGAAGAATCGTTTCAGGCAGGACCAGCTCGACATTCAGCGCGATTACGCGGCAGCGCTTGAGGCGGGCAAACCGGCCGACGGCGACGAGGTCCAGGCGATCACGCAGCGTCATTTCGATTGGATCAGCGTCGGCTGGCGCGGCACGCATCCCAATGCCCAGCAGTTCGTCGGTCTCGGCGAGATGTACGTGGCGGATGACCGCTTCGGCGCGAACTACGGCGGCATCGAGGGCGCACGCTTCGTGCGCGACGCGATGGCCGCCTACGCCGAGCGGAAGCTCTAACCCTGCACGAACCGGTCGGGGGCTGCAGACCCCTGCCGGTTCGAGAGGTGTGCCGCTCGGACGGGGATCCGACCGTAGCCGTCCCGAATCGTGAACTCGATGGTGGCGATCACGGCCCACGCCCCGAGGGCGGCAAGTGAGAGCATGGCGATCATCGTTGTCCTCCCGTTTCGAGCGGATGCGGTTTGGCGGTCTCGGGGCTCACCGACACCGGCGATTCCGGAACTCTCAGCAGCGGAAGGGTGACGTTCACCATCGGTCCGATCAGCAGGGCGAAGGCCAGGGTTCCGATGCCGACGTTGCCGCCGAGCAGCCAGCCCACGCCGAGCACGACGATTTCGATCGAGGTTCGAACGATCCAGATCCGCCACCCCCAGCGGCGATGGATGCCCGTCATGAGGCCATCCCGAGGACCCGGCCCGAACTGGGCGCCGATGTAGAGACCGGTGGCGACCGCGAGAAGGGCGAGTCCGCCGGTGAAGAGCAGGATCCGGGCCGGCAACCCGTCCGGGGAGGGAAGTATGCTCAGGCCGAACTGGGCGCTGGGCCCGATCATCAGGACGTTGAGGAGCGTTCCGATTCCGGGTCGCTGCCTGATCGGGATCCAGAGCACCAGCACGACGAGCCCGAGGATGCTGGTGACCCAGCCGAACTGGATGCCGGTGAGCCGCGATACCCCCTGTGAGAGCACATCCCATGGCGAGACTCCGATCTGGGCGCGCACCATCATGGCGATGGCGAAGCCGTAGAGGAACAGGCCGCCGAGCAGCTGGCCGATTCGCCGAGTCATGACGAGACGTGGGGACATGGTTATAGCCAATTCGTAAAGTGGCCTTATAGCAAGAGGCCAATCTGGGTATAGTGGCCCGATGGCGTCTCTCTCGGCACGATCATTGGCCTCTTTATTGCGCGGATGGCGAGAGTCCACTTCTGCGCCCGCCTACAGCGCCCTCGCCGACCGCGTCCGGCTGCTCATCCTGGACGGCCGCATTCCGCTCGGCACGCGTGTTCCCGCCGAGCGCGACCTCGCCGCTCAACTCGCCGTGAGCCGCACCACGGTCACCGCCGGCTACAGCGAGTTGCGGACATCCGGGTTTCTCGACAGCGTTCGCGGTTCCGGCAGCGTTGCCAGGCTTCCGGCACGGGCGCCGGTTTCGATCGACAGCGTTCATGCCGGCTACCTCGACTTCAGCAAGGCCGCGATGCCGGCCATTCCGGCGATCGGGGAGGCGGCGCAGCGAGCCGCGGCCGAGTTGCCCGCCTATCTGCGCGATCCAGGCTTCGACCCCATCGGGCTACCGGTGCTCAGGGCGGCAATCGCCGACCGCTATACGGCCAGAGGGCTGCCGACCGAGCCGGAACAGGTCATGGTCACCATCGGCGCCCAACACGCGATTGCGCTGTTGGCGAGAACCCTGCTCTCCCGCGGCGATAGCGCGCTCGTCGAGTCGCCGAGCTATCCGCACGCCTACGAAGCACTGCGGCTGACCGGCGCCAGGCTCGTGCCGGTGAGCGTCACGACCGAGGACGGCTGGGATGAGGAGGGCCTCGAGCAGGCGATCCGGCGCACCAGTCCGGCCATGGGCTACCTCATGCCCGACTTCCACAATCCGACCGGCCGCTCGATGGCGCCGGAGTTGAAGGAGCGGGTGCTGGCGCTTGCCGCCGCCCAGGGAACGACGATCGTTGCCGACGAGACCATGGCGGAGCTCGCCATCGACGAGGGGCCGGTCCCATTGCCGGCCGCGGCGTACGGTCCTGCGGTGCTCATCGGTTCCGTCGGAAAGACCGTGTGGGGTGGGGTACGCATCGGCTGGATTCGCGCGGAGCGATCGCTCATCCAAAGGCTCACTCGTGCGCGCAGCGCCGGCGATCTCGGCACCCCGACCCTCGAGCAACTGCTCGTGAAGAACCTGTTCGAGCAGTACGACTCGATCCTCGAGACGCGTCGGCAGTTTCTGCGCGAGGGACGGGACTATCTCGTCTCCGCCCTGCGCCAGGCCTTCCCTGACTGGCGGGTGCCACATGTCGCCGGCGGCCTGACGGCCTGGGTCAATCTCGGCGAACCGGTCAGCTCACAACTCACCCTCGCGGCGCGGAACGAGGGTCTGCTGCTGGCGGCGGGACCGCGCTTCGGACTCGACGGGGCCTTCGAACGGTTCCTGCGCGTTCCGTTCAGCTATCCGCGGGACGAGACGGATCGTGCCGTCGCCGCGCTGTCCGCCGCCTGGACATCCCTCTCACGAGGTCCTTTCCTCGATCAGAACTTCCTCGCCGAGGTGGTGTAACCCGCAGCAGATACTCCCGACAGAGTACGCATACGTCCGGCGCGGCCTGCAATACTTTTCGAGAGGCACGAGGGTGTGTTGCTCTGTATCCTCGTCGCAGTCCGCGGTCACACGCAGTCCAGGAGTTCCGCCGTGCACCTCTTTTCCGTCTTCAGCCTGCGCAACCGTTCGCTGATCGCGCTCATCACGGTGGTCGTCGCCATCTTCGGCGGCATCGCGCTGACCTCGTTCAAGCAGGAACTCATCCCGTCGCTCTCGCTGCCCTCGGTCTACATCGTCACGAGTTATCCCGGGGCCTCCCCCGACGTCGTGAACAAAGACGTCAGTACTCCGATCGAGAGCGCGCTGCAGGGCCTCGAGAACCTGGATTCGACGACGGCGACATCCAACACCTCCGCGTCGACGGTGACTGCGTCCTTCGCTTATGGCACCGACATCGCGACCTCGGAACAGAAGGTACAGCTCGCCCTCGACCGCATCAAGACAGCGCTTCCGTCGAGCGTCACACCCCAGGTGATCACATTCAGCCTGAGCGACTTTCCGGTGATCCAGCTCGCCGTCACGAGCGACATGGATGCGCACACGCTCGCGTCGAAGCTCTCCTCTCTGACCGTCACGAACCTGAAGCAACTGAGTGGCGTGAGCGACGTCAGCCTTCTCGGCGCGGCCTCTCAGCGGGTGACCATCACCCCGGATGACGGCAAACTCGCCGCCGCCGGGCTCACCGCCCAGGCGATCAAGACGGCGCTCGGTGCCAACGGGACGCTCCTCGCCAGCGGGTCGATCACCGAGAACTCGAAGACCCTCACCGTGCAATCCGGGGCCAAGCTGACCTCGACCGCCGAGATCGGCGCCCTTCCGTTGATCGGCGGCCGATCGGCGACCGTGCCGACGATCGCCGATGTCGCGACCGTCGCCGTCGTAGACGACCCGACCGCCGGCTACTCGCGCGTCAACGGCAAGCCGGCGGTGACGCTGAACATCACCAAGGCAGCGGCCGGGAACACCGTCACGGTCTCGAACCTCGTTCGCCAGGACATCCCGACTCTCGAGAAACAGCTGGGCAGCAACACAAAGCTCACCGTCGTCTCCGACCAGGCGCCGTCGATCACGCAATCGATCGACAGCCTCGCCCAGGAGGGCCTGCTCGGACTGGCATTCGCGGTGATCATCATCCTGGTCTTCCTGTTCTCGGTCAGATCGACCCTGGTGACGGCCATTTCCATTCCGGTATCCGTGCTCATCACCTTCATCGGGATGCAGGCCTCTGGTTACACGCTCAACATCATCACGCTCGCTGCTCTCACAATCGCGATCGGGCGGGTGGTGGATGACTCGATCGTCGTCATCGAGAACATCAAGCGTCATATCGGCCTCGGTGAAGAGAAGCTGCCGGCGATCCTCGCGGCGGTGCGGGAGGTGGCGAGTGCCGTCACCGCTTCGACTGTCACGACCGTCGCGGTGTTCCTCCCTATCGCGCTGGTCGGCGGACTCACCGGCGAACTGTTCCGACCGTTCGCGCTGACCGTGACCATGGCCTTGCTTGCGTCGCTGTTCGTCGCCCTCACGATCGTGCCGGTGCTCGCGTACTGGTTCCTCGGCAGGAAGAAGGGGCACAAGCACGCGGGCGCTGCCGTCGATAGCGCCTCGACGCCGGACTCGGGAACAGTGGTCGACGACCTCGAGACGCCGACGCGGTTGCAGAAGGTCTACCTGCCGGTGCTTCGCTGGACCCTCAAGTTCCCTGCGCTCGTGATCGTCATTGCCCTGGTGCTGCTCGGTGGCAGCGGCTTTCTGGCGACGAGTCTTAAGACCAACTTCATCGGGAATAGCGGCCAAAACACCATCACGGTCACGCAGACGCTGCCGCTCGGAACGAGTCTCGCTGCCCAGGACGGTGCCTCGAAGAGGGTCGAATCGACACTGCGCGGCATCACCGGCGTCAACACGGTCCTGCTCACGATCGGATCGGGCGGAAGCTCCCTCAGGGCGGCATTCTCAGGCGGTGGCTCAACCAGTTTTTCGGTGACGACCGATCCGAATGCCGACCAGCAGAAACTGCAGGACACGATAACGTCCCGCCTCAAGACGATCACGGGCGAGGGCGAGATCGCGGTGGCCGCCTCACAGGGCGGTTTCGCGTCATCCAATATCCAGGTCGATATCACCGCGGGCAGCGATGCCGACCTGCGAAAGGCCTCGGACGACATCCTCGCCAAGATCGGGAAACTCGGCGTCGTTTCGAGCGCCACCAGCAATCTCTCCGCTTCGCTGCCGTACATCGCAGTGCAGATCGATCGCGCGAAGGCCGCTGCCGACGGCCTGAGCGAGGTGCAGGTCGGCGGCATCGTCACTCAGGCGATGAACCCGAGCGCTACCGGATCCATCGTCATCAACGAGAAGACGCTCTCGATCTACGTGGCGAATTCGAGCGCTCCCACGACGGTCGCCGAGCTCTCCGCCTTCTCGATCCCGACCCTTCGGGGCGTCGTACCGCTCTCCGATCTCGCGACGATCACGACCGTGAACGGTCCGGCGAGCATCACCACGATCAAGGGTCTTCGGAGCGCGACGCTCGAGGTGGTGCCAGGCACCGACAACACCGGAAGCGCCTCGTCCGTCGTTGCCGCCGCGGTAGCCACGGTGAAGCTACCGGCGAGCGCCACGGCGACCCTCGGCGGCGTGACCACCCAGCAGGGCGACTCGTTCAGCCAGCTCGGACTCGCGCTTCTCGCTGCCATCCTCATCGTCTACGTCGTGATGGTCGCGACCTTCAAGAGCCTGCGCCAGCCGCTGCTGCTGCTCGTGTCCGTGCCATTCGCGGCGACCGGCGCGATCGCACTTCAGGTGATCTCGGGTATCCCGCTCGGTGTCGCATCCCTGATCGGCGTGCTCATGCTGATCGGAATCGTGGTGACGAACGCGATCGTGCTCGTCGACCTGGTCAACCAGTATCGAAACCGGGGGATGAAGGTGGCCGATGCCATCATCCACGGCGCCTCCCGCCGACTGCGGCCGATTCTGATGACCGCGCTCGCCACGATCTTCGCGCTGCTCCCGCTCGGCATCGGCCTCACCGGTCACGGCGGGTTCATCTCTCAGCCGCTCGCGATCGTCGTGATCGGCGGCCTCGTGTCATCGACGCTGCTCACACTCATCGTGTTGCCCGTGTTGTACTACCTCGTCGAGGGCGCCAAGGAGCGACGCGCCGACCGACGAGCCGCGAGGGCCGCTGCAACCACACCCGCACCCGCGGAGTAGCGGGCTAGAGCAGCTTCTCCATACAGACGCTGAACTGGTCGCCGACGTAGGGACCGAAGTTCGGGATGTGGCCATAGCCGTGCTTCTCGTACAGTGCTATCGCCTCGGGTTGCCGGGGCCCGGTCTCCAGACGCACCAGGCTCACCTCGCGCATTCGGGCGTAGTTCTCGAGAGTGGAGAGGATGCTGCCGGCAAGTCCCCGTCCGCGCGCATCGGGGTGCACGAACATCCGCTTGAGCTCCGCCGTGCCGTCACCGGCCTCGACGATGGCACCCATGCCCACGGCGCGCGGGCCGGAGCGCGCCACCGCCACCGTCACGCCAGGAGCCAGCAACTCCTCGACATCGAGCAGGTAGCAGCTGTCGGCGGGGTAGAGGCTCAGGGCGAACTCGTCACTGAGCATCAGCAGTTCATGCAGGCCTGGCGCGGTCGCTGGTTCGATCGAGACGGTCATCGTGCGTCAAGTTTGGCATGCAGAACGGCGGGCCGCGCGAGGGTGCCTCTCACGATTCCGGCGAATCTGATGCGCTTTTGCGAAGGATCAGGTAACGTGGTCCGGTCGGCTCTAGACATCGCGAAGTCTCGCGAATGGGTTTGTAAGTCTTTCGGGCCGGTTTCCCTCCTCCAACTACTCCTTGGAATGCGTGGGAAAAATCACGTATGTGAAACGGTCCTGGCCAAAGGTTGCCCGGGTTCCAGCAGAAGTGCTGCTAGTTGGTAGCGCGCTGCCATGCAACTAAATACAACCCGGAAAGAATCATGGCCAATCAGTACAACGCGGGCAAAAAGCCCGCAACGAAGAAGTTCAATACCGGCGCCCCCGCAAAGGCGGGCAGCCGCAGCGAGGGTCACCGAGGATTCCACGGCGATGCCGCTCCGGTGAAGAAGCGTTGGACGCAGGATGACCGCGCCGCGCGTGGTGGAGCCCAGCGGTCCGCGGCAGGAGACAACAGGTCTGACCGTCCGGCATCCGGCGACCGTCGCCCCAACTGGACTCCGACCAACGAGCGCCCGGCGCGCCCTGCCTACGGTGACCGCCCCAATCGCACGGAGCGCCCCTCGTACGGCGACCGGCCGCAGCGCACCGAGCGCCCCTCGTACGGTGACCGGACCGAGCGCCCGTCGTACAACGACCGTCCGGCGCGCCCCGCTTACAACGACCGCCCGGCCCGCACTGAGCGGCCCGCGTACAACGATCGTCCCGCGCGTACGGACCGCCCGGCCTACAATGATCGCCCGGCTCGCTCCTACGACGATCGCCCGGCTCGCGCCGAGCGTCCCGGCTATGGCGAGCGTACCGACCGGCCTGCGTACAACGACCGCCCGGCCCGTACCGACCGGCCCGCGTACAACGATCGTCCCGCGCGCACCGAGCGTCCGTCATACAACGACCGTCCGGCCCGCACTGAGCGTCCGTCGTACAACGACCGCCCCCAGCGGTCCTACGATGATCGCCCCGCGCGCCGCGACAGCGATTACTACCCCGCCAAGCACGACACCAAGTCGGCATCGTTCGCCGCCCACGAGGATGTCGTCCTCGAGCGCCTGGAAGCCAAGGTCATCACCGCAGGCGATGCGGCGAACACCACCTGGAAAGACCTGGGCATCGGCGACAACATGACCCGCCAGCTCATCGCGATGGGCGCAGAGTCGCCGTTCCCGATCCAGGCCGCGACCATCCCCGACGTTCTCGCCGGCAAGGACGTCCTCGGCCGCGGCAAGACCGGCTCCGGCAAGACCATCGCCTTCGGTGCGCCGCTCGTCGAGCGACTGATGGAGAACGAGGGCGGTAAGAACCGCAAGCCGGGTCGCAAGCCTCGCGCGCTCATCCTCGCTCCGACTCGCGAACTCGCGATGCAGATCGATCGCACCGTGCAGCCCATTGCACGCAGCGTCGGCCTGTTCACGACGACCATCGTCGGTGGCGTGCCGCAGTACAAGCAGGTCTCGACCCTCCAGCGCGGCGTCGACATCGTCATCGCGACTCCTGGCCGCGTCGAGGATCTCATCGAGCAGGGCCGTCTCGACCTGAGCGAGGTCTTCGTGACCGTGCTCGACGAGGCCGACCACATGTGCGACCTCGGGTTTCTCGAGCCGGTGCAGCGCATCCTCGAGGAGACGAAGCAGGGCGGTCAGAAGCTGCTCTTCTCCGCGACTCTTGACAAGGGTGTCGCCACCCTCGTCAAGCAGTTCCTCAAGGACCCTTCGGTTCACGAGGTCGCCGGTGAAGACCAGGCCTCGTCCACGATCGACCACCGCGTGCTGCTCATCGAGCAGCGTGATAAGGGCCGCATCATCGAGGAGCTTGCCGCCGGCGAGGGCAAGACGCTGATCTTCGCCCGCACCCGCGCCTTCGCAGAGCAGCTCGCCGACCAGCTCGAGGATGCCGGCATCCCGGCTACCTCACTGCACGGCGACCTCAACCAGTCGCGCCGCACGCGTAACCTCCAGTTGCTCACGAGCGGCCGGGTCAACGTGCTCGTCGCGACGGATGTCGCGGCTCGCGGCATCCACGTCGATGACATCTCGCTCGTGATCCAGGCCGACGCCCCCGACGAGTACAAGACCTACCTGCACCGCTCTGGCCGAACCGGGCGCGCGGGCAAGGTCGGTACCGTAGTCACGCTCATCTCGCGGTCGCGTCGCCGTCGGATGGACGAGCTTCTCGGGCGCGCCGAGATCGAGGCGTCCGTCGTTCCCGCGGCTCCCGGTGACCGCGTGATCGAAGAGCTCGCAGCCCTGTAATCCGTTCGCCCGAAAGGCGCCCACCCCGATCGGGGTGGGCGCCTTTCGTGTTGCCCGCGAACAGTTGCGGAGGACGGTCCGCGGCGAGCCTGCCATCGAGGCATCCGACTCGCCGGAGGTCTCCTCCGCAAGTGTCGGGGGCGACCGAGGTTAGCCGGTGAGCGCCGCGTCCCGGATTGAGAAGTTCGACTGCACAGTGGCATCCGTCCGACCTATTGGACACATGACTCCCGCAGGAGAAGCATTGAAGCCATGGACTACACACACCTCGGCCGCTCCGGCCTCACAGTCTCCCGGCTCTGCCTCGGCACCATGAACTTCGGTCCGCAGACGAGCGAAGCCGACTCGCATTCGATCATGGACTCTGCTCACGAGTACGGCATCAACTTCTTCGACACCGCCAACGGATACGGTGGCAGCCTCGGCAAGGGCGCGACGGAAGAGATCGTCGGTCGTTGGTTCGCCAAGGGCGAGAACCGTCGTGAGCACACGGTGCTCGCGACCAAGCTCTACGGCGACATGACGGACTGGCCGAACGAGGGCAAGCTCTCGGCGCTCAACATCCGTCGTGCCCTGGATGCCAGCCTCAAGCGCCTGCAGACGGACTACATCGACGTCTACCAGTTCCATCACATCGACCGCGACACCCCGTGGGATGAGATCTGGCAGGCCATGGAAACCGCCGTCGCCCAGGGCAAGATCCTCTACAACGGCAGCAGCAACTTCGCCGGCTGGCACATCGCGACAGCTCAGGAGGCGGCGCGCAAACGCAACTACACCGGTCTGGTCAGCGAGCAGTCGATCTACAATCTGCTCAAGCGCGAGGTGGAGCTCGAGGTGATTCCGGCGGCGATCGGCAACGGCCTGGGCATCATTCCCTGGTCGCCGCTCAACGGTGGACTCCTCGGTGGCGTCGTTCGCAAGCAGCGCGATGGCGTTCGTCGCCTGGAAGGTCGGGCGGCAGAAGACGTCGAAAAGAACCGCGCCGCGCTCGAGCAGTACGAAGCGTTCGCCGATGAACTGGGTCACGAGCCGGGCGACCTCGCCCTTGCCTGGTTGCTGCACCAGCCTGGCGTCACGGCGCCGATCATCGGCCCGCGCACGCAGGAGCAGCTCGACGGCGGAGTGCGCGCCCTCGCGATCCAGCTCGACGCTGACGCACTGACCCGACTCGACGCGATCTTCCCTGGGCACAAGCCCGCCCCGGAAGATTACGCCTGGTAATCGCTCCCGACCGAGAAGTTCGAAAACTTAAGGAACCACAATGCAGACGAGAAGAATCGCCGATCTCGAGGTCAGCGCCATCGGCCTGGGCGGCATGCCCATGTCGATCGAAGGACGCCCGGATGAGGCGCGCTCCATCGCAACGATCCATGCGGCGCTCGACGAGGGCGTCACTCTCTTCGACACCGCGGACGCGTACCACTGGCACGCGGACGAGGTCGGCCACAACGAATCGCTGATAGCCGGTGCGATCGCGTCATGGGGCGGCGACACCTCCGACGTGCTGGTGGCAACGAAGGGCGGTCATCTGCGCCCCGGTGACGGCAGTTGGTATGTCGATGGCCGACCGGAGTACCTCAAGCAGGCGGCCGAGGCATCCCTGAAACGTCTCGGTGGGGATGCCATCGGTCTGTACCAGTTCCACCGGCCAGACCCGAGCGTTCCCTACGAGGACTCGGTCGGTGCCCTGCGTGACCTGCTGGATGCCGGCACGATTCGTCTCGCCGGTATCTCGAATGCGAATCCGGCACAGATTCGCCTCGCCCAGGACATTCTGGGCGGCCGGCTCGCCTCGGTGCAGAACCAGTTCTCACCGGCGTTCCGCAGCAGTGAGCCAGAGCTTGAACTGGCCGACGAGCTCGGCATCGCCTTCCTGCCGTGGAGCCCGCTCGGCGGGATCTCGTCGGCGTCGGCGCTCGGTACCCGGTTTGCCGCCTTCCAGGCGGTGGCGGACGCCCGTGGACTGACTCCGCAGGTGGTGTGCCTCGCCTGGCATCTGTCCAAGTCGCCACACGTCATCCCGATTCCCGGCGCGTCTCGGCCGGAGAGCATTCGCAACTCGGTTCAGGCGGCCGAGATCACGCTCTCGTCGGAGGAACTCACGAGGCTCGACGCCTCCTGAGTGGGGATGTCCTCGAACAGCTGCTGAAGGAACGCCGTGGCGGCCGGGCTTGGCTCGTCCGCCGCGGCGATCGCAACCGTCCACTCTGGCATGTCCTGGGGCAGCGGGATCGCACGCAGGACGCCGGGGCGTTTGGCTGCGAAGCTTTCGGGAACGATCGCCACACCGAGGTTGTAGCCGACGAGATCGAGCAGCGGATGCACGTCGTTGACCTCCATCGCCGCACGGTAGTCGAAGCCCGCGGCGGCGAAGGCGCGACGGGCGAGAACGTTCGCGCCCCAGCCAGGCTGAAACCCGATGAGCGACTGCGTACACAGGGAGTCGAGATCGACCTCCGCGCGGGTCGCGAAGAGGTGGTCAGGGTGACAGAGGACGACGAGCTTCTGGGTGCTCAGCGGCAGCAGTTGCACCCCGGGAGGAGCCGCGCCGGTGGCCACGACGAGGGCGACATCGATTCGGCCGCTCGCCACGCTCTCGATGATCTCCGACGAGCCCTCGTATCGAAGACGGACCTCGACGCCGCGGTTGGCGGAGCGGAACCTCCCGAGCTCTGCCGGAAGATCGACGGAACCGACACACGGCTCCGCACCGACGGTGAGCCTGCCGCGAATCAATCCTCGAACCGCGGCCACCGCGTTCTGGGCGGCGGCCGCGCTGGCGAGGGTGCGCAACGATTCGACCAGGAGGGCCTGTCCCGCTGCGGTGAGTTCGACCCGGCGGGTGCTCCGAACGAAGAGCGAGGTTCCCAGTTCCGTCTCCAGGGCGCGGATGGATGCCGACAGACCGGACTGCGAGATCTGCAGCAGTTCGGCCGCGCGGGTGAAGTGCCGCTCGTCGGCGACGGTGACGAAGTGTTCGAGTTGGCGGAGTTCCATTCAGCGATTCTACCGATGGATACTGCACCGTTCAGAAGTGGGCCGACTCAGGCGAGGGCGAGAAGCGCGGCGGCCGCGAGGGCGATGGCTAGGCCGATCCACTGCACGACGGCGATCCGCTCTTTGAGCACGAGCGAGGCGAGCACGATCGTTCCCGCCGGCGCCAGGGCATTGAGCACCGAGACAACCGACAGGTCCCCGGCGCGAAGAGCGAGCAGGAACAGGAAGGCGGCGCCGGCATCCGTCAGTCCGCAGAGGATCGCGAAGAGCACCGTGGGCCGGCCCGGGCTCGCCCGTGGCCGCTCCCGTCGCCTGAGCGATTGCAGGAGCACGATCGCGCCCATCACCAGCCCCGTCACCGCGAAACAGACGATGAGGGGCGCCGGCCCGCTGTCGGTGGGCGACAGGTCGATGATCACGAGATAGGCGCCGATGGCCACACCGGCCGCGACCGCCATGATGATGCCGCGGGCGCTCGGGCGCAGGGCACCCGCACCGGGCACGAAGCAGATCAGGATGATGGCGAGCAGCCCGATGAGGAGCCCGACGTTTCCGGCGATGCTGAGACGCTCTCCGCGCGCGAAGCCCACGGCAATCGGGATGACGGCCGCGACGAGCGCCATGATGGGCGAGAGGATGCTCATCGGGCCGAGCGCGAGGCAGGCGTAGAGCAGCCCGAGCGCCGCGGCACCGGCGATCCCGCTCAGCACGCCGGTGAGCAGCGCACCCTCGCTCCAGCGCGGCGGAAACACCACCGAGCCGAGCACCAGCAGCACCAATCCGGCTCCAGAGTTGATGGCGGTCACCCGGACGGCGCTCATGCTCTTGGCGGCGATACCGCCGAAGAAGTCGCTCGCACCGTAGACGACGGCGCCGATCAGCCCGAGCAGCGCACTCAGCACCCTGCCTCCTTCGTAGGCTCAACTCTGGCAGAGACGACCGCCGACGTGCACGTCGATCCCCTAAGCTCGGCGCGTGGAGTTCGCCTATCACCGCCTCGCTCGCTCATCACCCGGCTATCGATGGTGGAAGCCGCTCGTCACCGCGCTCATCGCCATCGGGTTCTACCTGGTGCTGACCATCGTGCTCGTGGTCATCTTCGCGATCCTGGCGCTCGCCGTCCCCGCCATCGGGACAGAGTTCATGAAGCTGGTGACGACGGGCACTATCGACAACAGTTCGCCGGTGATCCTGGCTTTCTCGCTCGCCTCGATCGCGATCATCCTGCCATCGATCTGGCTCGCGCGCCTGATCATGGGGCCGCGCCCGGTGGGCCTCCTTTCGTCGGTCGCCGGCAGGCTGCGCTGGAAGTGGATGCTGCGGCTCCTCGTCCCCGTGGCCATCGCGTACGGCGCCTCGACGCTGCTGTCCGCGGTCGTTCTTCCCCTGGTCCTCGGTGAGCCGCTCACCGCGCCGGTCGTGCGTTCCGACACCTGGATCGTCGTCGCCGTCGCCGTACTCCTGGTGCCGCTGCAGGCCACCGCGGAGGAGTTCTTCTTCCGTGGCTACCTCATGCAGGCGTTCGGCGGCTGGCTGAGGCATCCGCTCTTCGCGATCCTCCTTCCGATCCCCTTCTTCACCTTCGGACACGACTACGACCTCTGGGGTCTCGCCGATGTGACTGTCTTCGGCGTGACCGCCGCGTGGCTGGTCTGGCGCACAGGCGGCCTCGAAGCCGCGATCGTCGCACACGTGGTCAACAACACTGTCATCTTCGTGTTGGGCGGGTTCGGCCTGGTCAACGTGGACTCGAAGACCGGGAGCTGGGGCGAGGTACTCGTATCGGTGCTCACGCTCGCCCTGTATTCCTGGCTGGTGCTGCTGGCCGCCAGGCGATTCGGCATCGCCAGGGTACGAGTTGTCGAACCTCCTCTCCCCGAGCCGATGGTTTCTTCCGGCCAGAGTCCACAGTCGGCACCCACGGACACCGCTGTCGGCCGCCACGATTAGACTCGCCGGGTGAGTTGGAGCGCGGAGATCCCCTGGGATCCAGACATCGAGGCGCCGCCAGATCCCTGGGACGAGCCACCGCCGTTTCCCGACGACGAAGAGCTCGCGGTAATCAGGCGCGGGCCCGCGCGGCCCGCGCCCGCACGCTACGCCACCGCCGTCGAGGCGCTGCACACCGTCTTCGGCTACGACGCGTTCCGGGGCGACCAGGCAGACATCATCCAACAGGTCGTCGGCGGTGGTGACGCGCTGGTTCTCATGCCGACCGGCGGTGGCAAGTCGCTCTGCTATCAGATCCCCGCGCTGGTGCGCGAAGGCACCGGGGTCGTGATCTCGCCCCTCATCGCGCTGATGCAGGACCAGGTGGATGCCCTGTCGGCCGTCGGCGTGCGTGCGGCGTTCCTCAACTCGACCCAGGACTCCGCCCAGCGCACCGCGGTCGAACGGGCCTTCCTCGCCGGCGAACTCGACCTGCTCTATCTCGCGCCGGAACGCCTGCGCGTCTCCGCGACGGCCGATCTGCTCGACCGGGGAGCCATCTCGCTGTTCGCGATCGACGAGGCGCACTGCGTCTCCCAATGGGGTCACGACTTCCGGCCGGACTATCTGCAGCTCTCGATGCTGCACGAGCGCTGGCCGACCGTCCCTCGCATCGCGCTCACCGCCACGGCTACGGAGCAGACCCACCGCGAGATCCAGAAGCGGTTGCAACTGACGGATGCCCGGCACTTCGTCGCGAGCTTCGATCGCCCCAACATCCAATACCGTATCGCCGCGAAGAACGCGCCTCAGCAGCAGCTACTGGAGCTGTTGCGGGCGGAACACGCCGGTGACGCGGGCATCGTGTACTGCCTGTCGCGGGCATCCGTCGAGAAGACCGCCGATTTCCTGGTGCAGAACGGCATTCCCGCACTGCCATACCACGCCGGCCTCGACTCCCGGCTGAGGGCGGCCAACCAGTCGCGCTTCCTGCGCGAGGACGGCATCGTGATGGTGGCGACAATCGCATTCGGCATGGGAATCGACAAGCCCGACGTGCGTTTCGTCGCCCACCTCGACCTGCCAAAATCTGTCGAGGGCTACTACCAGGAGACCGGCCGTGCCGGACGGGATGGGCTGCCCTCGACGGCCTGGCTCGCCTATGGGCTGCAGGACGTGATGCAGCAGCGTCGGATGATCGACGGCTCTGAGGGGGACGCGGAGCATCGCCGCCGACTCGGCACCCACCTCGACGCGATGCTCGCCCTGTGCGAGACAGTCGAATGTCGTCGGATGCAGCTTCTCGCCTACTTCGGCGAGAAGTCGGCGCCCTGCGGCAACTGCGACACCTGTCTGGCGCCGCCGGAGTCCTGGGACGGAACGATTCCCGCGCAGAAGCTGCTGTCCACGGTCGTGCGTCTGCAGAGGGAACGCAATCAGAAGTTCGGTGCGGGGCAGATCGTCGACATCCTGCTCGGCAAGACCACTCCGCGGGTCACGCAGTACGGCCACGACAACCTCAGCACCTTCGGCATTGGCACTGAACTCAGTGAGCAGGAGTGGCGGGGTGTGGTTCGCCAGCTACTCGCCCAGAGCCTGCTCGCCGTCAACAGTGACGGCTTCGGAACTCTGGTCACCACCGAGGCGAGCGCCTCGGTGCTCGGCGGCCAGCGGAAAGTGCCGCTGAGGCGCGAACCCGAGAGGCCGACCCGTGCGGCCAGGGCCCGTCGCACCTCGCTCGCGGAACTGCCGGCCGCGGCGGCCCCTGTCTTCGAACGGCTGCGAGCCTGGCGCGCGGCCGAGGCGAAGGAGCAGGGCGTTCCGGCCTACGTCATCTTCCACGACGCCACGCTGCGCGAGATCGCGGTCGGCACACCGACCACCCTCGTCGAGCTCGGCACGATGAGCGGGGTGGGCGAGAACAAGCTCGCGAAGTACGGCGAGGCGATTCTCGGCGTGCTGAAAGCCGCGTAACGCCGGGTCAGGCCTGCGCTTCGACGATGGACCCGGTGGCGGTGATCGCGTCGAGCGCGCGCCGGAGCTGGGTGCTCGAGGTGTGCATCGTGTAGGGGAAATACACCACTTCGACTCCGACGGCGGCGAATTCGCGTTCGAGCCGGATTCCCTTCTCAGTGCCACGCCAATCGTCGCCCTTGAAGAAGACGTTGAAGCCGATCTCGCGCCAGGTGTCGAGCTTGTCCGGCAGCATCTCGGCACGCGCTTCATCCACGTAGCTGATGTGACTCACGATCTCGAGCCGCTCGGCAAGCGGGATGACCGGGGTGATTCCCTTGGTCGACTGCAGCATTTCGTCGGAGACGACGCCGGCGATGAGGTAGTCGCACTGGCTCTTGGCATGCTTGAGAATATTAAGGTGGCCGACGTGGAACAGGTCAAAAGCTCCAGCGGCATAGCCAATTTTTCGGGTCATTGGTTACACAGGTTTCTCTTCGGGTGAGAAGGTGGGATCCGATCATCCGCGTGGGTGGCGCGATGAATCCTTCGTCCAGACTATCGCGAAGAGTTCTTCCGCGTCGACAGAAATTCCGATCTGCCCCCTAACGGGGGGCCTACGACTCAGACCAGGGTGCGTTGTGCCTCGATGGGCAGCGGCGCGGCCAACTGATAGGGATGCTCCGGCTTCGGTCTGCCGGGGAACATCGTTCCCGGCTCGAGTATGAGTGAGATCGTGAGGAAAAGCAGGAACGTCGCGCTCGAATCGATGAGCCCGCTCTCGGTAAAGCTGCGGATGAGAAGCATGACGAGGAGCGGGATCATGACAGCGCGCATCCCCGGCCGGCGCAGGCTTTCGACCGAGGTGACCACGATCCAGATGACGAGAAGCACCGTTCCGATGACGCCGGCCTGGGCGATGACGGACACCCAGCTGCTGTCGAGCACCTGTTCGATGCGCCACGGTTGCTGCACCGGTACCGTCTTGGCTGCCAGACCGATGCCGATCCATTTCGCCCAGGAATCGACAGGAGTGGCGAGGACTGCGTCCCAGGCGACGGTGCGTGAGCTCAGCGTCGTCAACTGGTCGAGACCCTGTCCACGCGCGAAGATCTGCACGACAGTGTCGGTGAAGGTCAGCAGCACGTAGAGGACCGGTACCGTCGCGATGGTGACGATCGCTGTCGACCTCGCGATCCGGCGGCTGAGGAAGAGGGTCAGGACGATTCCGATCACGGCAACCAGAAGCGTCGTGCGTGATTGGGTCGCAAAGACAATGGCGAGCATGGCTATGATCGCGGCGGTATTCAGCAGATGGAATCCGCGGCGCGCGATATCCGCGGCGAGACCGATGGCCGGCGGCGCTGCTAGGCCCGCAAGCACGTTGGGCGCCATTTCCGGGATGCCTCCGGAAAGCCGCCCGCCCGTCAGCCCCTGCAGGGCGCCGGTCGCACCGGAGACCAACGCAATGACACCCAATGCCGCGAGCAGTGCGTTGAGCACGACGAGCGGCGGAGCGGACTTGACGACGATGACGACGGTGGCCGCGATCAACACGATGCGGACGGACAGCACCAGCGCAGCGGTGGCATCTCCGGCGGCAAGTGCGCCCATCGCCGAGATGAGTACTATCCCCGCAAGCAGCGAGAGCGTCCGCACGCCGACGCTGCCCGTCCTTTTTGTCACCCAATGCAGCGCGAACGCGCAGCAGAAGGCGATGATTCCCACGATGGCTTTTGCCACGACGACGGGGTCGGCGCCACCACTGTAGATGGTACCTCGCCGCCAGGGCACGACACTGATGACGACCAGGAGCAGGATCAGGAAGACCAGGAGCTGATCTCTCCGCTCCGTCCTGCCCTGTCGCGTCCCCGCCATGGTCAGTCCGCTGAAGAGTTCTGGCCGATCCCGGCATCCGGTACCGACTCGGCCATCCGAGCCGGTTCACTCACCGACCTGGGCTCGGCGTCGGCTGCGATACCCGCGTCCTCTGTGGCGGATGCCGCGGCCTTCGTCGTTCCACGAACCCGCCCCGGAGCTGCCGTCTGGCGCCTGGGGGCACGGCCGGTGGTGAGGGGCTTCGGAGCGGAAGTAATCTCGGTCGCGGCCGCGTCGGCTGGGGAATCCAGGGCCGTTCTGACCGGTGTACGTTTCACTTCGTTGAAATCGCCAGGCAGCCAGTGGGCCGCGAGGTCGCTTCTTCTCGAGGATGGGACGTCCGTCATCACGATGCCGAGCGGTCGCACTCCTGTCAGACGAAGATGGGAGAGCACGTGCCCGAGGTCCGCCGAATGGGTTCGGCCGAACCGTACCAGCACCACCACACCATCCGCGTACGGTCCCGCGAGCTCGAGGCTCGCCGGGTGGGTGATCGATGTGGCTTGCATCACCGTGAT
This sequence comes from Microbacteriaceae bacterium, assembly GCA_025465035.1. Classification (GTDB taxonomy): domain Bacteria; phylum Actinomycetota; class Actinomycetes; order Actinomycetales; family Microbacteriaceae; genus Lacisediminihabitans. The sequence goes on from JAODMH010000142.1 coordinate 27,531, forward strand.
GTCGAAGGATGAGGCAAGCTCGCGCATAGCCCTGCCGATGTGCCGTTCCGCCTCGAGCTCTTTTGGCTGATTCTCGGGGTTGCCGGCGGGAACCAGACTGAAGTGCTCACCCTCGACGGGGATGACGACATCGGTAATTGACCTGCTGCCGTCGAGAACATCGGCGAGACCCCGGGCAGCATCAGCGGTTCCTAGGATCGAGTCGATTCCGCCTCTGAAGTCGCCTTCGACGAGACAGACCGAACGACCGGTCGCCGCGAAGGCCCGGGCGAAGCTCACACGCACCTGGACCTCATCGGCTGCTCGGCTCGCGGGCACGAGCAACAGGACGTCGGGCAGAACGGTTCCGTTTGCCAGCGCGATATTCAGCTGGGCCTCCCGAAAGCGCGCTTCCCTGGTCGTCAGCTGCGTGCCATCGGAACGGCCGTCGTGCGACGATAACCGCGGCAGTTGGCCGAGGACCGGCAATCCGGAGATTCGCCGTACCTGGGTGACGGAGCGAATGGTGGTATCCAGCCTTCCCCACACGATTGCGACAATGAGGCCGAGCGCAAGACCGCCGAGAAGGCCAAGACCCAGGACGATGCTCAACTGGGGCCCCGAGGCTGTCGAGGGGGTTCCGGCGGGGATCCCCAGTTTCAGGTTGACCGAGTAGTGGCTGTCAGCCGGAGAATTTTCCAGATTCGATACGACGGAGGCGAGATTGGTGGCAACCGAGTTGGCGATCTCCCCCGCCAAGACGGGATCGCCGGACGTCGCTTTGATCTGTAGCAGCAGAGTGGTCGGCGGGTTCGTCACGGTGATGGAGTTGCCGAGTTGCTGGGCCGAGAGGTTCAGTCCGAGACTGTTGATCGTCTCGCTGAGCACGTCGGAGCCGTAGGCCAACTCGGGATAGGACGTGATGTGTGCGAGACCGAACTGCGAACGCTCGTTGAGCGAACCGGTATCCGACTGCACCGAAAGGAACAGGGTCGCCGTCGCGGAATAGGACCGGGGAATCGAAGTGCCGATGATCGCTGCCACCCCGATTCCCACGAGTATGCCGACGACGATCGCGATCCAGCGATCACGAAATATGCGGAGGTAACCCTGAAGTTCCATCTGGCCTTTAATTCTCTCGGGTGGAGCGAGACAAATGAATACGAATGCATCGTCGCAGTGCCGGACCATCCTACTTCTCGTCTGCGAGACGATATCTGGGAGAATAGCAGCAGCACTGGACCCGATAGTGCCAGGAGCGGGGCTCCCGAACCCGAGCTGATTCTCTTATCCGAAAGATCGTTGATGAACCAGGCTGGCGCGCGCACCCGCTCCGAGATGCTCCCGTCGGGATCTCATGGCCGGCACGTCAGTCGATTTCGGCGGCGCCTGACCATGCTGGCCGCGCTCGGCGTGATCGTCATCGGCGTGATCGCCGTCATCCTCGTGGTGAATCGACCAGGGGTCGTGGCCTCCAAACCGGCGGTCGTAGAACCCGTTACGGCGGCGGGTGCCGCCGAGCTGGGGACGATCTCCTATCCCATACCGAAGAATGCCATATTCGTCTCGCCCAATGGATCGGACCAGGCGTCCGGCACGGAAGCGCAGCCTCTCCTCAATGTCCAACAGGCGATCACCATCGCACACTCTGGCCAGACGATCGTCCTGCGGGCCGGGGAGTATCACCAGCGGGTAACCATAACCAGCGACAAGACCGTCACCATCCAGCCATACCTCAAGGAGGTCGTCTGGTTCGATGGCAGCACGGTCGTCAGTGCCTGGCGGCAGAATCGCGGCGTTTGGGTCTCCGATGGATGGGCGACGCAGTTCGATTCCAGCCCCACCTATAAGCGTGGCGCACCCGACAACACCGAACCATCGTGGATCTTTCTGAACCCCGCTTACCCCCTTGCCGCTCAGCCCGATCAACTCTGGATCGACGGCAAAGCACAGACCCAGGTGGCGTCGGCGGCTGCCGTCGTTCCCGGCACCTTCGCCGTCGATGCTGCGGCGAAGAGGCTCTACCTCGGATCCGATCCGTCCGGCCACGAGGTCAGGTCGAGCGACAAGACGAAGGCCCTCAACGTTCAGTCGCAGAACACCGTGCTGCGAGGGGTGGGGATCCGTCGCTACGCCACCTCGGTTCCCGGCTTCGGCACCGTAACGGTGGAGGCCTCCGGGGTGACGATCGAGAACGTGCTGATCGAAGACAACGCCACGACCGGGCTCTTCGTGGCCGCCGCCCGGGCCACGGTGCGCAATGTGACGGTGCGCGAAAACGGCATGATGGGCATGGGCGCGAACTACGCGGACAATCTTCACGTGACCGGCCTCCTCGCCACTCATAACAACACGCAACACTTCAATAACGCGCCGGTTTCCGGCGGATTCAAGCTCACCAAGTCGCGGACTGTCACCATCGAGAAGAGCCGACTCAGCGACAATTTCGGGCCGGGGCTGTGGTTCGACCAGTCGGATTTCAACGTTCATGTCATCGCGAATGACATCAGCGGGAATCAGGGGCATGGGCTGATCCTCGAGATTTCCGCTCGCTTTGTCCTCGCCGGCAACCTGATCTCGGCCAACCGCGACAACGGCATCAAGGTCAACGACACCGGCGATGTGCAGATCTGGAACAACACCGTGACCGCGAACGGCATCGATCTCCGCATCGCGCAAGACCTGCGTCGGGCGAGTGATCAGAGCGTTCCCGGCAGCGATCCGCGCCAGACACAGCCCGATCCGAATATGACCTGGGTTGTTGGCGCGGTCACGGTGAGCAACAACGTCTTCTCGGGGGCCACCGATAGCCTGGTCAGGTTCGAGGACTTTTCGGGGGGATCTACCGTCGGGCAACTGGGAGTCTCGTTTGACGGTAACGCGTATCAGCGACGAGACGCATCCTCTCCGAAGGCGCTCGTCGTTTGGCCTCACGGGAAGGGCGGCGTGAGTTACGGAACCCTGAAGGCCTTCGAGGGTTCCACCGGCCAGGAGAAGCATGGGGTGGAGCTCGGTCGCGCGGACGCGAGCAAGGCGAGTTGGCTGACCGGCGGACCGGACGGCGCTGCTGCATTACGGAGCGTACGGACGATCCCGACCTCTGTCCGCCAACTGCTCGGCTGGGATAGTTCAGTGCGTCGGCTGGGCGCGGAGTAGTTGTGCTCAGCCTTCCGTTCGACGTTCTGCACGCGCCAGGGGTGACAGGATGAACATTCTGATGGCGATACCTCCGGCGATGGAGCCGATGGCGAGTGCGACGGGCGCGTAGGCCGCGTCAGCTCCCAGCGCCAACATCACGACGACGGCAACTGCCGAAAGCAGCGTGTCGGCCAGCCTGATCGTGAAGACCAGCATCTGGCGGCCTCCGACGGCGGCCAGCGCGCCATAGGGCGTGACGGCGGAGACGGAGGCCGTATAGGCGAGCCATCCGATCACGGCGGTCAGTTGCGGCGTCGTGCCGAACAGTGCTGGCCCGAGCAGCGATAGGGCCAGCACGAGCACCAGACCCATCAGAACGGTGATAGCCAGGAGCGCTCCAACGGCCCTGTCGGCCTTGGGTAGCTGGTCGCCGACTTTCGCCGTCCTATCCCGTGCGTAGCTGACGAAGAGGAATGAGGTGAGTCCGGAGATGACCAGCATCGCTGGAGCGACGTACACGCGGGCGGTCTCGAGGAGGCCGGTCGCGGCCAGTCCGAGAAAGACCGTGACGAGGGTGCGCACAATGGTGAGCAGAGCAGGTCGAAGCAGCTGTTGGCTGGCGCGCCAGAAGCCGTAGCCGGCCACCGTACGATGGCCACCCCGCACAAACGTGACGGCAAACCTCTCCTCCCGCGGCAGCAAGACGACCCCCAGCCCGATGGCGACCACCTGGCCGACCGAGACCGCGATGAGGACCAACTCGAGACTTATCCGCCCGTCCAGCGCTGCGACCCCGATGACGCCCATGGTGCCGGCAAAGGCGGCGAGGTCGATGGCGGCAACACGCCAGAAGCCGATGTTGGCCATCAACAGCCGACGCATCAGCTCCTCGAGTGCGAAGAGTACGACGGCAAGTCCGAACAGCACGGTCTGAGACACCGTGACCAGGCCGGAGAGGTAGCCGACGGCGGCGGAGATCACGGCGGCCAGCGTCGAGACGCCGAGTGCGTATTGCTCGAGGGCGGAGCGGATCGGCCGGTCGCGCCGATCGAGCACCACGAGGGAGTCCCCGACGAAGCCGGTAATGAGGCCGGCGACAAGCACCATCACCCCATACAGGATCGAGAACGTTCCCAGGCCGTCGAGGCCGAGACTTCGAACGACGATGATCTGTAGCGTGAAGCTGGCGAGAGCCTGGGCGCCCTGTGCCCCGATCGCTCCGATCGCACTTCGTCTCATAGTGTTGCAGTCTGCTGCACGAGCGACATCTCCTGGCGGCTATCGGTCAATCGACCCGATGGCGGCGGTCGACCACTGAGGAGATCGGGCCGGACAGCGCGTCCGGCCCGATCTCACGTGATTCTCAGATTACTGGGGGATCCGCGCCGAGAAGTTGTCGTACCTGATCGTCACCGGCGCATTGGTTGCCGATGCGGAGATGTAGCTCTCGAGCCCGATCGGGCCTGCCACCTGCAGCGCAGCCGTCAGGTCGGTCGCACTCAGTTGCCAGGCGGCCGGTTCGGTGGTGCCGACCGGCCAGACCTTTGCCTGGATGGTCGTCGGAGATGCTCCGGTGAACCGCACCTTGAGAACGAGCTTGTCGCCGGGGCTGTAAGTCAATCCTGCGATGGTGGCGTCGGCCAGGATGGTCGACGAGCCATGCACCAGCTGCAGGGCGACGACACCGGAGGGAAGGAGTCGTACTCGGCCCTGGTAGAAGTCCGTCCCGACCTGGTGCGCGACGAGCCCGGCGACGATCTGACCGACGAGCACAGGCTTGTCGGACGAGACCTCCACCTGAAGCTCGACGTCCCGGACGTTGACGCCGGTGAGCAGGGCTCGCCGGGTTGCTCCAGCGGTGTGGACGAAAGCACCCGAACCGCTATTGACCACGAAGTTCGCATTCGCCGTGGCGTTCCAGGCGCCGCCGAGGGTGGCTGATCCCCACCCGGCCGTCGTCACGCGCTCGAAGTCGTCCGATGCGAGCACCGCGTTCGGGTCAGGCGGCGGAGGTGCCGTCACCGTCACCGTTCCTGTCTTGGTGGCCGTCGCCCCGCCGTTGTCCGTCACGGTCAGGGTCACGGTGTACGTGCCTGCCGTGGCGTACGTGTGCGAGGCCGTCACTCCGGTGCCGGTTGTGCTATCGCCGAAGTTCCAGGCATAACCGGTGATCGTCCCGTCCGAGTCCGTCGAGGTGCTCGCGTTGACGCTCGCCACCAGGTTGCTCACCGACGAGGTGAAGGCGGCGGTGGGCGCGACGTTCGTCGGCGGCGGCACGACGACACCGGTGCCAGAACTGGCCACGAAGTTGTCGTACTTGGCGAGGAGCGGACCGTTGGTGATCGTGCTGGACGCGTAGCTGACCACACCGATCGAACCGGCAGACTGCAGGCCGGACGCGCTAGAGGTTGCCGTCACGCCCCAGGCCGCTGGTTCGCTCGTGCCGGTGGGCCAGACCTTCGCCTTGATCGTCGTCGGCGAGGTGCCGGAGATCTGCGTGCGGAGGGTCAGGCTCGTTCCGGCAACGTAGGTGCCCGGTACCGTCGCGTTGGCGAGGACTGTCGAACCACCCTGCAGGATCTGGACGGCGAGGGTCCCGCCGGCCAGGAACCGGATGCGACCCTGGTAGTAGTCGCTCGCCGTCTGCCTGGCCACGATTCCCGCATAGGCGCCGCCGCCGGTCATCGCCTTATCGAAGGAGAGATCCGTCGTGATGTCGACGTCGGTCGCCGACACGGAGTTCAGCGTTGCCTTGCGCGTTGCACCGGCGGCGTGGGAGAGAACTCCGACACCGGCACCGACGCTCGAACTCGCGGGGGTGGACAGGGTCCAGGCCCCGCCGGTCACGGCACTGCCCCAACTGGAGGTCGCCGTCCGCTCGAAGTGGTCCTCGGCGAGAGTCGAGACCGCGGGAGCGGCGGTCGCGGTGACCACCTTGTTCGTGGTCCCGGTGAGCGCGCCGTCATCCGTAACAGTGAGCGTGATGGTGTAATCGCCCGCGGCAGCGTAGCTGTGCGATGCGTTGACCCCCGTTCCGGTCGCCCCGTCGCCGAAGTTCCAGGCATAGCCGGTGATCGTCCCATCATCCGTCGACGCACCGGCGTTGACCGTCACGACGAGGTTGGAGACGGAGGTCGTGAAGGATGCCGTCGGGGCCACGTTCGGCTTGACGACGCTCACCAGGTGGGCGGCGGAGGCACTGGCGCCCCCGTTGTCCGTCACGATCAGGGTCACGGTGTATGACCCGGTCGCCGCGTAGGTGTGCGTTGGGGCGACTCCCGTCCCGTGGGACGAGCCGTCTCCGAAGTCCCAGTCGTAGCTGGAGATCGTTCCATCGGAATCGGCGGAGGCAGCCGCATCGAATGCGACGCCCAGCCCGTTCGGCGCACTGGTGAAGCTGGCAGTCGGTGCGACGTTTGCCGCTGCCACGGTGATGCTGTGGCTCAGGGGAGTGCTGGCGCCCTCATTGTCAGTCACCGTGAGGGTGACCGTGTAGGTGCCGGCTGCCGCGTAATCGTGCGTCGCCGTCGCGCCGGTTCCCGTCGCACCGTCGCCGAACGCCCAGGCGTATGAGGCGATGCTGCCGTCGGGATCCGACGAGCCGGTTGCGTTGAAGGACGCCGAGAGGTTGGTGAGTGTCTCGGTGAAGATCGCGACCGGTGGGGTGTTCACGTGGGTGATCTGCTGGTCGTGGCTCACGCTGTTCGAGCCGCCCGCATTGTCGAGCACCGTGAGGGTGGCCGAGTAGGTGCCAGCCGCTGAGTAGGTGTGACTCACTGTGGCGCTTGGTCCCGTGACGACAGGCGATCCGTCGCCGAAGTCCCAGGTGTAGCTCGCGATCGTTCCATCGCTGTCGCTCGAACTGCTCCCATCGAAGCTCACGGTCTTGTCCGCGATTGTGCTGGTGAAGGCCGCCGTCGGCAGCACATTTGCGGGCTCGGGAGCACCGAGGGCGAACTGCTGCGCGATAGTCGACGCGCTCAGCGCCGTCTGGTACACCGCGAACTCGTCCAGCGAACCGTTGAAGTACGCATCGCTCGAACCCCACGTGACGTCTCCACCCGCTCGCCAGTAGCCGACATAGTCTTGGGCTCCGGTCTGCGGGTTGGTGCCGACGAGGGCTCCGTCGACGTAGAGCTTCATGCCGGCGGAGGACTGCGTTGCGACAACCTGGTGCCATGCGTTGTCGTTGTAAGCCGCAGACGACGTGATGGTGTTCGTCTGGCCCGTCCAGGTGCCGAAGACGAGTTTGCCGTCATCCTGCATGTAGACGTGGCGGTCGTAGCTGCTGGAGAGTCCGGACTGCCTGTCACCGAATCCGGTGAGCTTGCCGCCACGGGTTGTGGCCGTCTTGAACCAGATCTGGGTCGAGTACGTAGTCGGGTTGCTGAAGGAGGACGCGCTGGCCGCTGAGCCGCTGGTGAAAGCGACCGCGGTGTCGGTGGTGCCCTTCACTGCGCCGGTCTGACCGAGAGTGTAATTGCCCGCGTAGACACCCGGGTTCTCCTGGTTGCCCGAGTCGGCTGCCGTCGTGCCGCTCGACTCGCCGAGACGATAGTAGAGCAGCGGATCGCTGCCGAACACAGCCGCTCCGTATGCGTCCGCTGGCGCCGTCGGCACATTGGCGGTGCGTCCGGAGAGCGAGTAGTGATTCAGGATCTGCTGCTGCGTGAGGACGCCAGGGTAGACGGCGGTCTCGTCGATGGCACCCTGGATGTATGGGCTGTCCGCCCAGGAGTTGTCACCGCCGATCCGCCAGTATCCCCAGTAGTTCTGCGCAGTGGTCACGTCGGAGTTGTAGCCGACGCGTTTGCCATCGACGTAGAGCTGCATGCCCTGGGCGCCGAGGGAGGCGACGACATAATGCCACTGTCCGTCGTTGTACTTCTTCGACGACTGCACGACCTTCGGCGAGCCGGGGTAGACGCCGAAGAGCAGGTTGCCCGCGGCGTTCATATAGACGTGACGGTCGTAGTTGTTCGAATTGCCGCTGTTGGACGATCCGAAGCCGACGATCTTGCCACCGCTCGACGAGGTCGTGTTGATCCAGGTCTCGACGGTGAACGTGTTGTCGCTCCAGACCTTCCCACTCGAAGCGACGAGGCCGTTGCTGGTTCCGTCGAAGTTGGCGGCGCTGTTGGCGTCGCCGATGATCGCGCCGGGCTGGCCGAAGCTGACCCCGGTTCCGGCCGTGCCGGTGTATCGGCCGACGCTGTCATTCGCGGTTGCACCGGACGAATCGCCGAGGCGCCAGTAGTCTGTCGGCTGGTCGGCGATGACGGCCTTGGCGTAGTCGCTCAGGCTTCCAGATCCGGCGACGGTCGCGGAGACGGTGGTACCCCAGGCCGTGTTGCCGAATGCATCGGTAGCTCGGACACGGTAGGTGTGGGTCGATCCTGGAGCGAGCCCCGTGTCGACCCACGAGATTGTCGGTTGATCCCAGAAGCGCGAATTGACCGTTGTCGTGTACGCGGCCGTCGCCGTCTTGCCGTCGCGGTAGACCTGGTAGGTCAGCGACTCGTTGTCGCGATCCCAGTCGGCCGGCCAGCTGACGGTCATCGTTCCGACGCCCGCGGACTGCACGATCGGCTTGAGGTTGTCGCCGCTCAGACGCGGTCCGTCGAGGTTCGGTGCGATGGCCTTCGAGGCGAAGCGGACGAGACCCTGCTGGGCCTTCCCGTTGACCTGAGTGAACTCGCCGCCGTAGACGACGTAGTCGGAACTCGCCGCGACGCTCCACGGTCCCTGGTACTGACCGGTGAAGCTGCCGAGGTTGATGTCCGGGAACCAGTTGAGCGCGGTGGGCGAGGGAGTGCCGGCGAAGTTGTAGTAGCCGTTGGGGTCGGCCGTCAGCGTGCCCGTGGTCTGCTTGGAGAAGGCCAGCGCACGATGGAAGGTCCAGGTGGGGTCGGTTTGCGGGAAGCTGCCGACGTTGCCGCAGTAGTGGGGGTGACCGGCGATGTAGACGACACCGCTCGTCACCGCGACGGAGTACTCGTCACCGTGGCAGTCCTCGACCCAGTTGAGGTTTCCCGACCAGTCGGAGCGGAAGGTGCCTTCCAGGTTGCCGCCGGCGCCGAAGACGTAACCGGTGCCGTAGACGCTGTCGCCGTCCGAAGTCATGCTGTAGATCGCCGCGTTGACGCCGGCGTTGCGCACGAGGTTGTTCACTCCCCAGGGCAGGGAGGCGCCCGTCGTCGAGTCGACAGCCCCGAGGCCATAGCCGGGGTTGTCCGAGCCGTTCAGGGTGGTGAAGTCGCCACCGATGACGACCTTCGACTCGTCGGGAGAGACGACCATGGCGTATGCGCGGCCACCACTGAGGGTTGGCGCCCAGGCGGTCGGCGTTCCATTCGATGCGGATAAGGCTGCGACACCAACTCTGGTGACGCCCTTGACCGAGGAGAATGCTCCGCCGATGTACACGGTGCTGGCCGTGGCCGTGACCGTGTAGACCTTGTTGTTCGCCGTCGGCACGAAGGCAGAGTTCAGCGAGCCGCTCGCGGTGTCGAAGGCGGCGATGCGACTCTTCGACACTCCGTTGATCGTGGTGAAGTCACCTGCGGCGTATAGCCGCGAGCCGTCAGGCGAGGCCGCGAGCTGGCGCACCTGCGCGTTGACCGTCGGCGCCCATGGCAGCAGGGCTCCCGTGGTCACGTCGTAGGAGAGAAGGTACGTCCGGGCCACCTCGTTGACGCCAGGGGCCGAACCGGCCGGGCGTGCCTTGGTGAAGTCCCCCGCGACGTAGACCGTGTTGCCGACGATCTGCTGATCCCACACGACCCCGTTGATCTGGGGTGTGGGAAGAGCGTCGGACGACACCGTGGCCGGGTCGCTTGCGACCGGCGGAACGGTATCCGCAACAGCTGGCTGTGCGAAGACGAGAAGAGCGGAAATGACTGCTGCGGTCGTTCCAGACGCCAAAAGGGTAAGGCGTCGCGACGACACAGGGTTGGGTAGACCCACGTTGTCCTCTATCGGGTAAGCGGCAATTTCGGGTATTGCCGAGCAGGCACAGCATAGTGAACAACTCTGTCCTCCGGAAGCAGCGCAGCGCAATTGACCCCCGAAAGCGGGGTGTGCTCGTGCCGTGCGGGTTCGCGTTCCCGGAGCGGTTATGCAACCGCCGCAGCGTCAGTTAACTGTCGACGCCGAGAAGTTGTCATAGCGAACGGCGAGCGGAGCGTTGGTCGCTGAACCGGACATGTAGCTCTCGAGCCCGATCGAGCCGGCGCCCTGGAGCGCCGCCGCGCTGTCGGTCGACGTCAGCTGCCACGCGGTCGGCTCCGGGCTTCCGAGCGTCCAGACCTTGCCATTGAGGGTGGTGGGGTTCGTCCCAGAGACCTGGACGCGCAGGACCAGGGTCGTGCCGGGCGAATAGCTGAGCCCGGCGATCGTCGTGTTGGCGAGCACGGTACCCGAGCCGCTTAACAACTGCAGGCCGACAGTGCCGTCCGAGATGAACCGGATCCTGCCCTGGTAGAAGTTCGCGCCGATCTGGCGTCCGACGGCCCCGACGGATACCCCGCCACCGGTCGCGGCCTTGTCGAGCGACACCTGCACGGTGATGTCAGATGACAGCGTCGAAACGCCGCTGAGCAAAGAGCGCCGAGTGGTCCCCACGCCATGGATGGCCGCACCCGATCCGGAGTTGACGACGTAGTTGGTACCGGTTGCCGTCGCCCAGGTGCCGCCGGTATCGGCCGAGCCCCAGCCGGAGGCAGAGACCCTCTCGAAGGCATCCGCCGCGAGCGCTGTCGGGGCGGCGGGAGCCGTCACCGTGACGCCTCGCGTGGTCGTCGCGGTTGCCCCGGCATTGTCAGTCACGGTGAGCGTGATCGTGTAGGTGCCCGCGGTCGCGTAAGTGTGAGAACTCGAAGAGCCGGTCCCCGCACTCCCGTCCCCAAAGGTCCACGACCAACTGGCGACGGTACCGTCCGGATCGCTCGATGCGGTGCCGTCGACACTCGCGGTGAGGGAGCTCACCGAGGTGGTGAAGGAAGCCGTCGGGGCCTGGTTTACCGGCGGCGGAGTTCCACCGGGGACGACCGCGGCGAACTCGTCGAAACGCACGTTCAGGGGGGCGTTCGTCGCCGCCGCGGAGACGTAGCTCTCTACGCCGACCGAACCGGCGGCCTGCAGCCCCGCTGTGGCGTCGGTCGTCGTCAGGGTCCATGCGGATGGCTCGGCCGTACCGGCGACCCAGAGTTTCGCGCTGAGACTGGTGGGGGAGGTTCCGGTGGCCTCGATCTTGATGGCCAGCTGCGAGCCCAGGGAGTAGCTCAGACCGGGGATCGTGGCGTTGGCGAGCGCGGTCGAACTGCCCTGCATGATCTGTAGAGCGACCGTCCCGTCGGGGAGGAATCGTGCACGTCCCTGGTAGAAGGCCGCTCCGACCTGCCTGACCACGACACCGGCGTAGGTGCTACTCCCGGCGGCAGCTTTATCGATGGAGACATTCGCCGATGCGGTGGTCGCTGCGGAGGAGACGGAACCCAGGAGGGCTCTCCTTGTGGTGCCGGCCGCGTGGGCGAACAGGCCGAGTGACCCGTTGACCGAGGAGTTGGCCGCGCTGGAGGGACTCCAGCTGCCTCCCGTCGTCGCTGTGCCCCAGCCACCCGTGAATGTCCTGCTGAAGCTATCCTGTGCCAGCACTGTGCCCGGGTCGACCGGAGGTGGCCCGCTCGTGACGGTGACCGGTTTGCTGGTCGTCCCTGTGGCACCGGCGTTGTCCGTCACGGTGAGGGTCACGGTGTAGGTTCCCGCGGTCGCGTAGCTGTGCGATGCGGTCGCACCCGTGCTGGTTGCACCATCGCCCCAGGCCCACGCCCACGCGGTGATGGAGCCATCGGAATCCGTCGACGCGGAGCCGTCCGCCGTTGCGGTGAGTGCGTTGGCGGTAACGGTGATCACCGCCGTCGGGCTCACGTTCGCAGCGGTGCCCGTACGGAGCTGGTAATGCTGCGTGACCTTGTCCGCGGGAAGCACCGTCTTATAGATCGCTACCTCATCGAGGTCGCCGGTGAAGTTCGTGTTCCCCGATGGCGTCGAGTCGCCCCCGATTTTCCAGTATCCATAGAAACCGCGGGCGTAGGTCGTGGATGCACGCGTGGCGACGAGCGCGCCGTCCACGTAGAGCTTCATGCCGTCGTCACCGAGAGTCGCGACAGCATGGTGCCAGCTCCCGTTGTTATAGCTGGCAGGGCTCTGGATCGTGCGGGTTGCCGAGTCGTACACCGACCAGGAGACCTTGCCGGAAGAGAGGTACAGCGATTGATCGTAGGTCCCAGAGTTTCCCGTGACGCTGCCGTTGCTGCCGAAACCGATCATCTTGCCGCTGGCGGAGGTCGTCCTGAACCAGGTTTCGACGCTCATGCTGTCATCGGAGTACACCTGCTGCGAAGTGACGGCACGCCCGTTCGAGTTTCCGTTGAACTTCGAGGCGGTGTCCGGATCGCCCGAAATCGGACCGGTGACCCCACGGCTAACGCCCGCCCCCGCCGTCGCGTTGACCGTGTTGATCGTTCCGAGTTCCTGCGTCGTGTTGCCGACGGGTCCGGAGAGGTTGTTCACGGCCGTACCGCTCGACTCCCCCAGCCGGTAATAGAAGGTCGGGCTGTCATTCGTGACTGCCTGGGCGTAAGGACTGTAGGTGCCTGCGGCCGCCGTTGTCTGGCTCACCGTGTTCGTCCATGCGACGTTGCCGTACGGATCCGTCGCGCTGACTCGATAGGTGTGAACAGTCCCCGCTCCCAAGCCGGTGTCGACCCAGTCGATCGTTGGCTGGTCCCAGAACCGTGACAACCCCGTCGTCGTGTACGCGGGTGATGCCGTATTACCGTCCCGGATGACTCGATAGGTCAGCTGTTCGTTGTCACGGTCGGTGTTCGACGGCCAGCTCAGCCGAACGGTGCTCGGAGAATAGGATGCGGTGCTGAGCGGCCAGCCATCGGCGCTGAGCTGCGGGCCCTCCCGGTTAGGTGCGACGTTCGGAAGCGCGAAACGGGAGAGGCCCTGCTGAGCCACACCGTTGATCTGGGTGAACTCGCCCGCGTACAGCACGTACTGCGAGTTCGCCTGAACATCCCATGCACCCTGGTTCTGGCCGGTGAAGGATCCCGCGTTGATGGCGGGGAAGAACGCGAGCTGCTTGGTGGCGGGCTGGCCGATCTGGGTATCGGCACGAACGACCCCCGAAGGCTCCTTCGTGTAGGCAAGAGCACGCATGTTGACCCACGTCGGGTTGTTCTGCGGGAAGCCACCGACCCACTGGCACTGGTGGGAGTGTCCGGTGATGTAGACGACGTTTCCCTGCGCGGCGGCGCTGTAGTTGTCGCCGCGGCAGTCAGCCATCCATTTGAGGGTGCCATCCCACGCGATTCGAGATGTGCCCTCGGAGTTGCCGCCCGCGCCGAAAACATAGCCAGAGGCATAGACGCTGTCGGAATCGGATGACAGGCCATAGATGGCGGACTGGTCGCCGGCGTCGCGAAGTACCGAGTTCGCCGCCCAGGGCAGAGATGTCCCGGTGGTGGAGGTTACTGCGCCCATGCCATAGCCGGGGTTACTGCTGCCGTTGAGCGTCGTGAAGCTGCCGCCTATGATCACCTTGGTCTCGTCCGGCGACACCACCATCGCGTAAGCGCGACCATTGGCCAGCACCGGTGCCCACGCCGTGGTCGCGCCGGTCGCAGCCGTCGCCGCGGCAGCCCGGCCGGGGCGCGAGACACCATTCGACTGGCTGAAATTGCCGCCGAAATAGACGGTTGAAGCGGTGGCCGCCACGGCGAATACTTCACCGTTTGCGGAGCCGGCGAAGCTGCTGATGACAGCCCCCGTCGCGGTGTCGAAGGCCACGAGGCGGTTCTTCGATACCCCGTTGACGGTGGTGAAGGCGCCTACGGCGTAGAGCCTGCTGCCGTCGGGAGACGCGGCGATGGCGCGCACCTGGCCGTTGAGCACCGGTGCCCAGTCGGTGAGTGCACCGGTCGTGAGGTTATAAGACAGGAGGTATGTACGAGCCACCTCGTTGCTTCCCGGCGCCGCACCCGCCGGGCGAGCGGTCGTGAAGTTGCCGCCCACGAACACGGTATTGCCGACGATCTCCTGGTCCCAGACCACGCCGTTGATCTGCGTGGTCGGCAGGGAATCGGCCGATACCGTCTGCGGCAGCGAGGTGTCCGGCGGGGAGGTGTCCGCCACAGCGATGTCGACACTCACGAGGGTCGACAGCACGATCGCCGAAGCGGTCGCGGCAGCGAGAAGGACATTTCGATGAAGACGTGCCATGGGCATTGGCGCCTCTGAGGTACTCGGGTCGGCATCCCTCGGGTAAGGAGGCCGTAGTGACCGTCATGATAGCGGCGGATGATGCTGTCTGTAAAGTTCTCACGGCATTTCTGCCGCGCGACTACTGAGGAACGGCACCCTCGAAGACCAACGGCTGCACATTGACCGAGTAATCGACCATGATGCGCACCTTGCCACGCTGATCGACTGGAATCGTGAAGATGTAGACGCCGGTCGCGGATTGGCCAGCGGCGAGTTCATTGGGCAGTGGTGAACCGCCCGGCTCGCTCAACTCGAGGGCGGGTGTCTGGCCGTCTCCGTAGTAGGCGGTCACCACGGTTGTCGCGAGGGACACCTTCGCCGAGGTGTTGTTCGTGATCGTGACCGTCGTCCTCACGGACGGCCCCGAAACCTCTCCCGGAGTCTTCGCCACGCCCTGAACGGCCTCGAATTTGGTAATCGCAGCGGTGAGCCCTGGCGAGATCGCGGCGGACTGGTCGATGGGCACGGGAGCGGCGGGTACCGATGGGTCGACCGATGGGCTCGCGGACGGCGTCGGATCGACGCTCGCTCCGCCCGTCGGTGTCGAGCTGCTCCCAGGCATTGCGGACTGGGACGGCCCGCCAGCAGTCGTCGAGTTCGAATTCGTGATCGCGACCGCGGTGACGGCACCGGCCGCGATGACGACGGCTATCGCGCCGGCCACGATCGCCGTGCGCCGCGCGCTCCAAGTGCCCGGTGCTTTGTCCGGTGATGGTTCGGGAGAAACGGGGGCGGTATTTTCGGTCGCCATCTGGCGCTCCTGATGTAGATCGGTGTGTTCGAGTGAAGCAAAACACTACATGGCGCCCGCTGTCTCCCCCGCGTTCAGGGGAGTTCTCGCCCCGAGGAAATCCACTAAACTCAACATCTCCCGTCGACGTCGACGCCGACGAATACGGCCGTGTTGCCCGACGCTGCCTCGAAAGACAGGAGCGTTACTGGGCATGACCAGCAGCCGATCCACACCCGACCGACGCAGGACTGTGCGAATCCTGGGAACGCATGGCGTGCCCGCTGCCTACGGCGGTTTCGAGACGGCCGCAGAGAATGTCGGGCTGTTCCTCCGCGATCAGGGCTGGCGCGTGATCGTGTATTGCCAGGTCACGGGCAGAGGGCCGATCAGCGAGGACACCTGGAACGGTCTCGAGCGGGTGAATATCCCCGTCGAGCGTGACGGCTGGCTCGGCACATCCCAGTTCGACTTCCGCTCCATCCTGCATGCATCGCGGTTCAGGGATGTCTGCCTCACCTTCGGATACAACACCGCGGTCTTCAATACCGTGCAGCGCATCAGGGGCATCCCCAACGTCATCAACATGGACGGCATCGAGTGGTCGCGCGCCCGATGGGGAGAGATGAAGCAGGGCATCCTGTGGGTCAACGAGCGCATCGCGTGCTGGGTAGGCAACGACCTGATCGCCGATCACCCGGTGATCGAGGAATACCTCGCGACGCGAGCGCGGCGTTCGAAGCTGACCACGATCACCTACGGGGCGAACGTCGTCAATTCGGCATCCACCGATCCGGTCACGTCGCGCGGCCTCGAGCCCGGCGCCTATCTGACCCTGATCTGCCGGCCGATTCCGGAGAACTCGATCCTCGAACTCGTGCAGGGTTTTTCGGCGGTACGCCGTGGCCACATGCTGGCGATTCTCGGTGACTACACGCCGGAGACCGACGACTACCACCGGGCGGTCGTCGATGCGGCCAGCGACGAGGTCGTCTTCCTCGGCGCCATCTACGACCCCGGGGACGTTGCCGCACTTCGCTTCCACTCGTCCGGGTATCTCCACGGCCACACCGTCGGCGGCACCAACCCGTCCCTCGTCGAGGCGATGGCCGCCGGGAATGCCGTGCTCGCCCACGACAATGCCTACAATCGCTGGGTCGCGGATGCCGGCGCGCTCTACTTCGAGACCGCGGACGATGCCTCGGCCAGGATCGGCGAGATCATCGAGGACTCCGCCCGACGCCACCGTCTCGGAGCCGCGAGCAGGAAACGGCACGCAGAGGAATTCACCTGGGAGCACGTGGCGGGGCAATACCAGAAATTGCTGAGTCGCCATATCGGCAAACTCGAACCGGTGATCGCAGAAGAACCCGATCTCTCGAAGGGGGAGAAGTGATAAAGCTCGGAGTCGTAGGCCTTGGGAAGATGGGACTGTCCCATCTTTCGATGATCAAGGCGCATCCGGACGTGCGAGTGGATGCCGTGGTCGACTCGACCGGTTACATCCTCGATGTGCTCTCGAAGTACACAGGACTCGTGACCTTCACGGACTACCAGACCATGCTCGATTCGGTGGAACTCGACGCCGTGTTGATCGCCACACCGACGCGCTTTCACGGGCCGATGGTGAGGGCTGCCCTGGAGAAGGGCCTCAACGTCTTCTGTGAGAAGCCGCTCTGCCTCACCTCGGAGGAGTCTCGCGAGCTCGCCGAGCTCGCCGCGGAGAAGGGCCTCGTGACGCAGGTGGGCTACCACAATCGCTTCGTTGGCGCCTTCCGTGAGGTGAAGGCACTGCTCGACGCAGGCGCGATCGGGCGAGTCACGCATATTCTCGCTGAGGCATATGGTCCTGTCGTGCTCAAGGCGAAAGGGTCGACCTGGCGTAGCCAGCGCACGGAGGGCGGTGGCTGCCTGTACGACTACGCCGCCCACCCGGTCGA
>JAODMH010000156.1 GCA_025465035.1 Microbacteriaceae bacterium
GGGAGGGCCCTGCACAGCCAGATACGAGTGGTCGAGGGTGAGGAGCGACTCTCGGATGGCCGACCGGATGTCGCTGTCCGCCGAAAGGAGGCCCCTCGGGGCCGCTCGGCGCAGGATGTCGAAGGCCGCGTCGAGCGGTGGCATCGGCCAGGACCGCAGGACATCGCCACCCCAACCATGGATCGCGTCGGCCAGCACTCCTGCCTGCGGTGGTGGACCGGGAGCGAGCGCCATTGGGAATTCGCCGTACGGTTCGCCGACCTTGGTCAGTTTCTCCTCGACGACGAGCCCCTCGCGGAGCACGTCGATGATCTCCGCTCGCTTGTGCGCATAACGCGCTCCCGGTTCGACGTTCTCGTCGGCCGGCCGATAGGTCTCGTAGACCAGATAGGGTTTGCGGCCGATCGAGAAGGAGCTGCCAGGGGCCGCTGTGCCGATGACGAGCAGTTCACGGGATAGCGAGCGGTCACGGCCCTCGACAGACCAATCCCTCAGCACCGTCGTCTCGTCGATGCGGAATACGTCACGTGTGTCCTGCCAATCGTCGATCGGCTGGCGGAGGCGGTCGAAATGATCCCACCAGAAGCTGTTGTTCTCACGACGGTGATAGTCGATCGCCGCTGCCGCGAGGGAGACCGCCGTCTGATCGGCGGTGCGATCGGCAGGTGGGATGCTTTCGACGACCGCGGCCAGGTCGAGATAGACCTGATCGAGTTCACGCTCGACCCTGGTGATCTCAAGCTCGGCTGGACTCGACAGGTCGACCCGGGTCTCGGCGGCACGGTCGAGCAGCCAGTCGCGCAGCCGGAGAGTGGAGACACAGTCGTACGCGTTGTAGTCGGCGATGTCGTGCAGGACAGCTGCGGCCGCATCCGTCTCACCGGCTTCGAGCAGTTCACGCGATCTTACGTATTCAGTGATGGAGTCGGCGGCGTTCGCCACACCCTCGCGATAGCGGTCGCCCATGTAGAGGGGCTCGAGCTTCTTCAGCGAGTAGCTGCGGCTCCCGATGACCAGGCCGCGACGCACGATCGGGTACAGGTCGACGAGCACGTGGTCGCGCAGAAGGTCGGCGACGCGCTCCTCGCCCACCCCATGGCGGGCGGCGAGCATGAGCAGGTGGGTGCGTTCGTAGGCCGCGTAGTGATAGATGTGCATGCCGGGATGCAGCGCACGGCGATCGTCGATGTAGTCGAGGAAGTCGATCAGGGCCTTGCGCTCGGCGGCGAGGTCGTGCGCCCAGAACGCCCGGAAGGTCTCATCCGGTTCTACGAGGCCGAAAAGATAGTCGAGGCCCCAGGCCGGGCCCTCCTGGTAGAGCGGGTCGCCCTCGAAGTCGAAGAAGACGTCGCCGGCACCCGGCTCCGGGAGAGCCGCGAAGGCGGTCGGAGTGGTCACCCGCCAGGCGAGAGGACCCGGCTCCAGCTGAAGACGCGCCTGCCGCCGCAGGGCAGCGAGCGTGGCATCCGGAATTCCCTCGATCGCACCGGAGACGACGAGTTCCTCGATGGTCTTCACGCCCGCTGCTCGCAGTTTTGCGCGCTGGGAGATGCGGAGCCCCGCGACGAGCAGCACATCCCGATGCAGCTGCACCTGCTCATCACACACCTCACATCGGCCGCAGGCGGCGTAACGCGGGTCGCCCCACTCGGTCGGATTGCGGTCGGCCACGCGTTCATCGACGATCTGTTCGAGGCGGGCACGCCGCTTTCGATAGACCGGAAGGATGTCGCGGAGTCGGTGCGAGCTCGTGTTCTGGTCGCCCAGCACGAGGTGAACGGACTCTCCAACAGGAATGCCGAGCCGCTGCAGCTGCTCGCTGTACGCCGCCAGTTGCAGTAGCGCGGTGATCTTCGCGTGGCGGGCGAGCTTGGTGTCGTAGACCTCGTATCGGCCATCCGCGTCGCGCATGATGAAGTCCGCGTATCCGAGGAAGCGTCCGTCGAAGAAAGCGGCCTGATAGACGACCTCTGCACCGTCGGCGAATGCGCTCTCGCTCTGTTCGACTGCAATCGCGATGCGTTCGATTTCGGGGCGCTCGATTTCTACGACCAGTCTGGTCCGTCGAAGTTGTTCGAGGAAGCGCAACTCGTGGACGTCACCCAGTCGCGCGGTCCTCTCGAGCATGTCGTCCGCAACCGTCGTGGGGGCGGGAATACGTCCCAGCTTTGCGTCGAGTTTCCGCATGAGCGCCCACTCACAGGAGGAGGCGGCGCTCAGGTCGCTCGCGGAGTAGACCACAGTGGCGGGGTCGAGCAGGAACATCGCGGGTACCTCCTTGCTCGACTGCAGCCAGAGTATCGGCCACGGGCGACAGCTCACGCTGATTGCGCCTATTTGTAACGATTGCGGCGGGTCGAACAGGAGCACACGCTACAAAAAGGCGCAATCGCGCACTGTCGTCTAGACGAACCGAATTGCCGCCTGAAGCCGGGTGCGAACGTCGAACAGCTCGTTCCCTCCGACCACTCGCGCGCCGGGAATGCCGTTCCGCAAAAGCGCGGACAATTGTGACTGGCGCGCCACGATCGTGGCTGCCCCGCGAATGCTGCCGAGCACGGTGAGCGCCTCTCCGAGTGCATCGTCCGGCAGGACGATCACGAGCGCGGTGAATTTCGCTCGCGTCGCCCTCGCGATCACCTTGGCGCTCAGACCCAGTTCGTGCAGCGGACGCCTGTCGCCGGTGATCTCGCCCCGCCTGAGGGTGACGGGTTGGCCGTAGTCCTCCGAGAGGATGGCGAACAGGCCGGTCGGGCCGAGCACGATGTGGTCGATCTTCTCCTCCGGTGCGCCGGCGGCGACATCGTGCCAGACCGTGTAGCCGATTCCAAGCGCAGAGAGCACGCGGGCTGTCGCCTCCTCGGCCAGCGCATCGGCCAGGATGTGGCGTATCTCTCGCGGGGCGGACCGGACGAGCGCCGGGTCGTACGGATCGTCCAGTGGTTCGCCGCGTCCGACCCATTCCCGCATGAGCGAGAGATAGCGTTCGCGACGCCAGCCGCCGGGATGTCCGTAGGAGCGCGCGCGGGGCCGGGTGTCCTGCTGCCTGGACCCGGCTCGTGGCGCCCAGGTGGAGCTGGTGGTGGTGTCGGTATCGGCGCCGACCGGACGTCCGCGATCGTAGGCGGCGCGGACATCCGGATTGCCGATGCGTTCCCAGGCGACCTGCACGGCCACGAAACGGGCCGTGTTTCCCCCCGTGTCGGGATGCGTTTCGCGCAACAGCCGCCGGTATGCGCGCCGCAACTCGTCATGGCTCGCCGTCGCGCTCACACCGAGCACCTCGTAGGGTGTCGCCGAGATGGGACTGTCGGGCATCGGGGTCTTTCTGTCGCGAGGAGCTTCAACTGATGACGATAGCGAACGGATGCTGGGATCACGGTGGAACGCAATTCCCAGGTTTCTCGCCGACGGGAATAGCGACGAGTGCTTGACGATTTGCAACTACATGACTCTCAACGAAATTCCTCTCACCACGATCGACGGCGCCAGCACCTCTCTCGCCGCATATGACGGCAAGGTCAAGCTCATCGTGAACGTGGCATCGCGCTGCGGCCTCGCACCGCAGTACGAAAAGCTCGAGCAGCTTCAGAAGACCTACGCAGAACGCGGCTTCACGGTGCTGGGTTTTCCGAGCAATCAGTTTCTTCAGGAACTCAGCACGGAAGATGCCATCAAGGAATACTGCTCAACCACCTGGGGCGTGACCTTCCCCATGTTCGAGAAGATCAGGGTGAACGGCAAGTCGCAGCACCCGCTGTATGCCGAACTGACGAAGACGCCGGACGCCGAGGGCAAGGCAGGCAAGGTCAAGTGGAATTTCGAGAAATTCGTCATCACTCCGGCCGGCGAGGTGCACCGCTTCCGGCCGACGACGGAGCCGGACGCACCGGAGATCGTCGAACTGATCGAATCCTCGCTCCCGGCAGACTAACCGACCGCCGTCGGTGACCCATAGTCGTCCTGCGCGAACCACCGCACTCCGCGTCGATGGCTGACGAGGACCGATCGCACCGGCACTTCACGCTTCCCCAACGCTGC
>JAODMH010000165.1 GCA_025465035.1 Microbacteriaceae bacterium
CGACGTTGAGTTTTCAACGCCGATTCTGCGTGGCCCGGCTGCACTTGGTAGGTACAGTGTGCCCGGTAAGCATTCTTTGGCGTCACATCGGGCGCGGCCCGGATGACTTACTCAAATTATCGCACGCATCGGCAGCAACACGGCATTCGGCGCGTGCAATAATCCGAAGGTGCCGAGAACGCAGCAGGAAAAACGCGCGACCCTGACCACCGTCGGCCTCACCGGAGCCGGATTGCTCGGGGTGCTTCTGGCCTTCATCCAGACGGTGTTGACCCTCTCCCATCTCGAATCCGCCGGCAAGAACGCCGTGCTGATCGGAGCGGACAACGAGCTGGGATATCCCTCCTCCGCGTTCGGGATGGCCCTATTCGTCATTGCGGCCGCGATCGGGGTGGCCCTGCTCGCCCGGGCGGAATTGCCGGCCGGTTGGTGGACGGCGCTCGTGGTCCTGTTCTCCATCGGGGTGGTCTTCGAGATCTGGACCGCGTATCTGGCGTTCACCTGGTTGCTGCTCGCCCAGTTGCTGGTCATGGGGCTCGCCCTGGCCATCGCCATCGTCCGGATGCCTCGTGTCGAGGCTCCAGTGGTGCTGGGGATTTCCCTGGTGGTCTTCTCAGTCATCGGGTTCTTCGCGGCATTCCGACTCACGGTGGACAAGGTGGGGACCTTCATCGATCCGGCCACCGTCCCGAGCTGCAACTTCAGCCTGCTAGTGCAGTGCGGAGTGAATCTGAAGTCGTGGCAGGGATCCCTGTTCGGATTTCCCAATCCGCTCCTCGGGGTGGGGGGCTGGATCGCACCGCTGATGGTCGGGATCATGATCCTCGCCGGCATCCGCTTCGCCCGTTGGTTCTGGATCGCTCTCAACGCCGGCATCGTCGGCGCGCTCGTCCTGATCGTCTGGCTGATCTACCAGAGCATCTTTGTCCTCGGCACCCTGTGCCCATGGTGCATGGTGACCTGGGCGGTCGTGATTCCCAGCTTCTGGCTGGTCACTCTCTACAACCTCAAGTCGGGCACAGTTCCGCTGCCGCCACGTCTGCGCGATGCCGCGGCCGCCGCCTACACGTTCGTCCCGCTCATCACCCTGGTGAGCTATCTGGTGATCGCCGTGATCGCCCAGCTACGACTGGACGTCATCAGCCATCTCTAAGCGGACCTCAGCCGTGTCACCAGGCACCGCATAGCGAGGTCGGGTACTCTCCCATCGACGTCATCCATCCGAGAGAACATTGGAAAAAGTACATGGCCGCTCCCGGGAGCAACAATCAGCAGGGTAAAAAGGACCGTCGCGAGGCCGCGAGGGAAAAGGCGAGGCTGGAACGCGAGGCGGAGAAGCGACGCCAGAGACGCAACCGCATCTTCATCCAGGGTGGCATCGGGGTCGTCGTGCTCGCGATCGTCGCCGTGGTCGCGCTGGTGATCGTGAATGTCAACAAGCCGGCCGGACCTGGGCCGCTCAACATGGCCAGCGATGGAATCCTGCTCAGCGGCGCCAACATGACCGCGACGAAAACGACAGCGATCAAGGCGGGGGCCACGCCCGTCGTGACCAACACGACGAAGCTCAAGCCGATGGTCAACATCGTCACCTATATCGACTACCAGTGCCCGTACTGCCAGCAGTTCGAGACCACGAACGCGAACCAGATCGCGACCTGGGTGAAGGCCGCACAGGCCACCATCGAGATCCACCCCATCGCGATCCTCGACAGTTCATCGCTCGGCAACAAGTACTCGACGAGGGCGGCCAACGCCGCAGCCTGCGTGGCCAACTACGACCCGAACAACTACTACGCCGTCAATACGGCCCTGTTCGCCAACCAGCCGGCGGAGAAGACGGGCGGCAAGACCGACTCAGAACTGTTCTCCACCGTCAGTGGGGCCGGAAGCGGGAGCGCGAACGTCAAGTCGTGCATCACGTCCCAGCAGTTCGTACCGTGGGTGACGGCGGCGACCGCACGGGTCCATCCCAACGGCGACCAGAAGGTGTTCACCGGCGTCGCCAAGACACCGATCACGTTCGGCGGAACTCCGACTGTCTTCGTGAACGGAGTCCAGTACACCGGCTCGCTCACCGACGCCACCGCCTTCGCCACCTTCACCGCCCAGCAGGTGACGGGCTAAGCGTCTCGGGCCAGTCCACTAGACCCGGCGCCGGATCCGTGCGGGGTGTTGTCGTCAGTGCGGGGTTTGTAACGTACGCGCGGACAACAAAACCCCGCACGGATGGGGACGCGAGCGTTAGTCGAACCAGAGAGCGAGTTCGCGCGCGGCCGACTCTGGTGAGTCCGAGCCGTGGACCAGGTTCTGCTGCACCTTCAGTCCCCAGTCCCGTCCGAGGTCGCCGCGGATGGTTCCGGGCGCGGCCGTTGTCGGGTCGGTGGTCCCGGCGAGGGACCTGAATCCCTCGATCGCGCGCTCGCCCGCGATGCGCAGCGCGACGATCGCACCACTCTCCATGAATTCGACCAGGGGCTCATAGAACGGCTTGCCCTGGTGCTCCTCGTAGTGCGCGGCGAGCAGTTCGCGCGATGGCTGCACCAGCTTCACGTCGACGAGCTGGTACCCCTTCGCCTCGATGCGACGCAGGATCTCGCCGGTCAGGTTGCGTGACACGCCATCCGGCTTGACCAGGACAAGGGTTTCTTCGACGGTGCTCATGGGGACTCCTCGGTGTTTGTGGTGGTCTCGGAACGAAGTTGGGCGTTACGACGGTCGAGGCGGCGTCCGGCCACGAAGCAGTAGATCCAGATGGCCAAAAAGATCGCGCCGACAAAATACATCAGCGGCACGAGCAGCCCCGCGGCGACGAGCACGGCCTGCAACGCCCAGCCGAGCCAGACGCCTGCGGGATAGCGCACCAGCCTGCCATCGAGGAGCAGCACGACGAAGAGCACGGCTCCCCCGCCGAAGGCCAGGCCGGCCGGGAGGACATTGAGGCCGAAGACGGTGATGGTGATGAAGAATACGAGGACCGCCTCGAGCAGCAGCGCTATGGACAGGAGCGACTCCGTGGCGGAGCGCTGGCGGCGGGGCGTGCGGGCCCTCGGTTCGCTCATCGTCTCCATCCTTCCTCCCCGGCGAGCACGATGGCGTCACCGATGAGCGTGATGGAGCCGGTGACGACGATGCCGCGACGCGGCTCTTCGTCCGCCCAGTCCCTGGCGGCCGCCAGGGCCTCGGCGAGGGTGTCATAGTCCCAGGTGGCGTCATCCCCCGCGATCTCTCCCACCGTTTCGGCGAGATCCTCCGCCGGCACGGCGCGGTCGGAACTCGACGCGGTCACGTAGAAGCGGGTCGTGACCGGAAGGAGCGCGTCGATGATGCCTCGGGCGTCCTTGTCGCCGAGCACCCCCAGAACCACCGCGACCTCGTCGAAGGTGAAGTAGCTGGTGATCGCCCTGGCGAGGGATTCCGCACCATCGGGATTGTGGGCCGCATCGATGATGACCGTCGGCTCGGTTCCGATGACCTGGAGGCGACCAGGAGACGACGCGGTGGCGAGGCCCTCGGCGAGCACGTCGCCGACGAGCATCTGCTCGCCGCCGCCCAGGAACGACTCCACCGCGGCAATCGCCACCGCGGCATTCTGCGCCTGGTGGTCGCCGAAGAGCGGCAGGAACAGGTCGTTATAGGTTCCGGCAAGTCCGCGCACGGAGATCACCTGGCCTCCGACGGCGATGGTGTTGCTCAGCAGGTCGAAGGCGGCGCCCTGTACGGCGAAACTCGACTCGGTGAGCTCGGCGGCGCGTTCGAGTTCTGCGAGCGCGGTCTCCGGCTGCCGCGCGGTCACCACGGCCGCTGCCGGCTTGATGATGCCCGACTTCGTCGCCGCGATCTGCGCCACCGTGTTGCCGAGCCGTGACATGTGGTCGAGCGAGATCGGGGTGAAGACGGCGACCTGGCCGTCACCGACGTTGGTGGAGTCCCACTCCCCGCCGAGACCGACCTCGACCACGGCGACATCGATCGGGGCATCCGCGAAGCTCGCGAAGGCCAGCGCGGTGAATGCCTCGAAGAAGGTCAGCGGGAGTTCCCCCGTGCCCGCGAGTTCGACATCCACCATCTCGAGGTAGGGCTGGATGTCGCGGTAGTTGGCGATGAACGCCTCGTTAGAGATCGGCTGGCCGTCGATCACGATGCGCTCGTTCACACGCACGAGGTGCGGGCTGGTGAGCAGGCCCGTGCGCAGCCCGTATGCGCGCAGGATGCTCTCGGCGATGCGGCTCGTGCTGGTCTTGCCGTTGGTCCCTGTGATGTGGATTATCGGATAGGTCCGCTGCGGGTCTCCGAGCAGTTCGACGACCCGCCGCGTCGGCGCGAGACGCGGTTGCGGGTTGGCCTCGCCGATGCGAGCCAGCAGCTCGGCATAGACGCGGTCGGCATCCTTCTGAAAGAACGCGTCGTCGCTCAGCTCCGGATCGTGAGCGTCGTGATTGTCAGACATCGGTTCCTGCTCCATGGATCGTGACTTCGACGAGTACGTCGCCGCCGTTTGCGTAGCGTCCCGCTGGCACAAGCGAGCGGAAGGCGCCCGCGAGGCCATGCCGGGCCGCGAAAACCTCGACGTTCTCCTCCTCAGTGTCGACGAACCGGATGTCGAGCGCGAGGGTTTCCTGGGCAATGGTGCCAGAGAACGGTTCGACTCCGTCGCGTTCCGACTCCGAATCGAAGTAGAGCGCGAGATCGATCCTGTCGCTCACCTCGAATCCGGCGGCCCGCCTGGTGTCCTGCACAGCTCGGATGAGGTCGCGGGCGAGCCCCTCTGCCTCGAGCTCCCAGGTGGTCTGGGTATCGAGCAGCACGAATCCGCCGCCGGGCAGGAACGTGATCGCCTGGCTGTCGTCGGCGGCCTGCAACTCGAGCTCGAACTCGCCCGGCAGCAGTTCGACACCGCCGACGATCACCCTGTCGCCGTTCGGCACCCAGTCTCCGGCCTTCGAGGCCTGGATGACCGGCTGCACCTGCTTGCCGATGCGCGGGCCGGCCGCGCGCGAGTTCACAGTCAGTCTCCTGGTGATCCCGAAGTCCGCGAGGCTCTCCTCGGCCAGCTCGCGCAGCACGACAGCCTTCACGTTGAGTTCGTCGCGCAGGATGTCGGAGAAAGCCGCCAGAGCGGCAGACCTCTCGCTCACGACCGTCAGCTCTGCCAGCGGCAGGCGCACGCGCAGGCCGGTGGCCTTCCGCAGGCCGAGTCCGGAGGAGGCGATGTCGCGGACCCGATCCATCGTGGCGACGAGGTCGTCGTCTTCCGGAAAGGATGCCGCATCCGGCCAGTCTTCGAGGTGCACGCTGCGCCCACCGGTGAGACCCTTCCAGACCTGCTCCGAGACGAGCGGAAGCAGCGGTGCCGCCACCCGCGTCACCGTCTCGAGCACCGTGTACAGCGTGTCGAAGGCCTCCCGCCCGCCGACGGAGGCGGTGTCGCCCGACCAGAAGCGTCCACGGCTGCGACGCACGTACCAATTGGTGAGCACGTCGGCGAAGTCGCGCAGTGCCAGCGCGGCGAGCGGGCTGTCGAGGTTGTCGAGGTTGGTCGTCGCGTCGACGATGAGTCGGCGGGTCTTCGCCAGCAGGTAGCGATCGAGGACGTCGGTGGAGTCGGTGCGCCACTGCGCCTCGTACCCACCATCGGCGGCGTTCGCGTACAGGCTGAAGAAGTAGTAGCTGTTCCACAGCGGGAGCATCAGTTGCCGAACGCCCTCGCGGATGCCCTCCTCCGTGACGACGAGATTGCCACCGCGGATGACGGAGGAGGACATGAGGAACCAGCGCATCGCATCCGCGCCGTCCCTGTCGAATACCTCGTTGACATCGGGGTAGTTGCGCAGCGACTTGGACATCTTCTGGCCGTCGCTGCCGAGGACGATTCCGTGGCTGATCACGTTACCGAACGCCGGACGGTCGAACAGTGCCGTCGACAGCACGTGCAGCATGTAGAACCAGCCGCGAGTCTGTCCGATGTACTCGACGATGAAGTCCGCCGGGTTGTGCTGCTCGAAGAACTCGACGTTGTCGAACGGATAGTGCACCTGGGCGAATGGCATCGAGCCCGAGTCGAACCAGACGTCGAGCACGTCGTCGATGCGCCGCATCGTCGACCGACCGGTCGGATCGTCCGGGTTCGGGCGCGTGAGCTCGTCGATGAACGGGCGGTGCAGGTCGGTGGGCCGCACGCCGAAATCGCGCTCCAGCTCGTCCAGCGAGCCGTACACGTCGATGCGCGGATACTCCGGGTCGTCGCTCTTCCAGACCGGGATCGGCGAACCCCAGTAGCGGTTGCGCGAGATCGACCAGTCGCGCGCGTTGGCGAGCCACTTGCCGAACTGGCCGTCCTTGACATTGTCCGGCACCCAGTTGATCTGCTGGTTCAGCTCGCCCATGCGGTCGCGGAACTCCGTGACGCGGACGAACCAGCTGGAGACCGCCTTGTAGATGAGCGGATTGCGGCAGCGCCAGCAGTGCGGATAGCTGTGTTCGTAGCTTGCGAGCCTCAGGAGCCGGCCATCCGTCCGCAGCCTCTGCACGAGCGGCTTGTTGGCGTCGAAGACCTGGAGTCCAGCGACCTCCGCGATGTGCGGCAAGAACTTGCCGCCCTCATCGACCGAGATGATGACGGGGATGCCGGCCGCAGCACAGGTCACCTGGTCGTCCTCGCCGTAGGCGGGAGCCTGGTGCACGATGCCGGTTCCCTCGCCGGTCGCGACATAGTCGGCCACCAGGATCTGCCAGGCGTTCTGGGTGCCCCAGGTCTCCGCATCCGCATAATGGTCCCAGAGGCGGTCATAGGTGACGCCGCCGAGTTCCGAGCCGAGGATGACACGGGACACCGCGTCGAGAGCCTCGGCGGCCGATGCGTATCCGAGGTCCTTCGCGTAGGCCGCGACGGTGTCATGGGCGAGCAGGAACTCGGCCACTCCCTCGGCGGAGCCATCGGATGCTCCGAGCGGCCCGCTCGGAATGACGGCGTATTCGATGGCCGGCCCGACGGCCAGCGCGAGGTTGGTGGGAAGCGTCCAGGGCGTCGTCGTCCAGGCGAGCGCCTTGACCCCGGTGAGGCGAAGGCTCTCTGCCTTGGCTCCATCGAGGGGAAAGGTCACGGTGACGGCCTGGTCCTGGCGCATCTTGTAGACGTCGTCGTCCATCCGCAGTTCATGGTTGGAGAGCGGTGTCTCGTCGTGCCAGCAGTAGGGCAGCACGCGGAAACCCTCATAGGCGAGGCCCTTGTCGTGGAGCTGCTTGAAGGCCCAGATGACCGACTCCATGAATGTCACGTCGAGCGTCTTGTAGTCGTTCTCGAAGTCGACCCAGCGCGCCTGGCGGGTGACGTACTCCTGCCACTCCCGGGTGTACTCGAGCACCGATTCGCGGGCCTTCGCGTTGAAGACGGCGATGCCCATCTCCTCGATCTGCGACTTCTCGGTGATGCCGAGCTGACGCATGGCCTCGAGCTCGGCGGGAAGGCCGTGGGTGTCCCAGCCGAAGCGGCGGTGCACCTGCTTGCCGCGCATGGTCTGATAGCGCGGGAAGAGGTCCTTCGCATAGCCGGTCAGGAGGTGACCGTAGTGCGGCAGACCGTTGGCGAACGGCGGTCCGTCGTAGAAGACCCACTCCTGGGCGCCCTCGCGCTGGTCGACGGATGCCTGGAAGGTGCCATCCCTCTGCCAGAAGTCCAGGATGTGCTGTTCGATCGCCGGGAAACTCGGGGAAGCGCTGAGCGGCGCTTGAGGCTCGTCACCAGAGTTGCGCGGGTAGGTCATGTCTCTCCAGGGCAGTTGCAGCAGTTGAGATGCACCGGAACGCGTGCACCGACTGCGGGGACGACAGGTCGCTTTTCGCTCTGCCGCGGTACCACCCCGCTTGCAACCCTGCGCCTTAACAGCACGCCGGGAGCCGCTCAATAGGCGTGACGTGCCTCGTCCGTCCGGTTCTACCTGGCTTGCGCCCATCTTCCGGAGACTCCCCGGTGATAGCCGGATCGATGTCGTTGTCAGTAATTCTATGCATTGTCGGCTCTCTGCATCGTCAGCCGCGACTTCTCGGCAGCTCGACCGCATCCCGGGCGAATGGTCGCGTTGCCGCGCTACTGATCAGCCCAATCGTCTCTCGGGACGGTTTCACGCGAGCGGCGGATGGCGAGGACGCCCGCGACGGACACCGCCGCGGTCGCAAGGAGTAGGCAGAGAAAACCGAATGCGTCCCAGTAAGAAACCCGAATTGCGGCGGCGCACCAAACGCCTGCCCACGGGATAAGGGATCCGAGCACAATTTGAGCCCACGTTCCGCGTCGAGCGATGCCCAACGCGATCGCAACGAAGAGGCCGATCACGACCAGGCTCGTGACATTGAAGAGTGACCCCGCCTCATGCCAGAAGTAGCGATCGTCGAGAAACGCGGATGCCGGAACGCCGATCCGGACTTCGACGGCGAGCAACGCGACAGTAGTCGCAAGCGCAACAAGGCTCAGTCGTTGCACATCACGTGGCGTTCCGACGAGCACCAGGAGAGCGAGAAGCGTGAAGAAGGCGAGTGTGGTCGAAGTCGGTCCGAACCGGATGTCCGACTGCAGGCGGTTCAGGAGCCCAAGGACCGTGGGCGCGACGACAGCGACGATCATCACGCCCCTCACTGCCCGTTGCATGCCGACAAGGCCGAACAGAAACGCGCCGACCCAAAGCGCATAGATGATCAGGCCGGCGTTCACAAACGGCCCGAATCCCTGGAAATTCGGCCCAGAGCGGAGATCGGGCGGGGACCACGGCGACCAGGTATGGACGACGAAGAATGCGACAGCGAACATTGCCCCGCTACCGAGCGCGATAGTGGAGATCCCATCTCGCGCGGCACTCGACAGAAATACTCCGACCCGGAACGCGACGCCCGACATTGCCAGATGCAACAGTTCCGACCGCCGCGGAGCACTCCGACCGGCGCCGTCTGCCATGTCGAGCAGCGTCGACACGACGACATCCGCGTTCTCACGCTGCCACTTTCTCGGATACCAAAGCAGGGCACGTCGATATCGCTGTTCCATCGAGTTGCTCACGAGACACGCCCTGCCGCGGCGCGAAGCCTCAGTCGTGCCTTCGCCTGTCGGATGTTGCCCTCCAGGCGAGACACCTCGTCTTCCAAGAGCATTGCGCCGCTATCGGTCAACTCGTAGTAGCGGCGGAGGCGACCATCGATGACCTCTTCCCCCGCGGATGCGACGAGACCCTGTGATTGCAACCGGTCGAGCGCCGCATAAAGCGTGCCCACTTTGAGCTTGACCCTGCCGTTCGACAACTCCCCTGCCTCACCGATCAACGCGTATCCATGCTTCCTGCCGTTCGCCAGAGCGGCTAGCACCATGAACGTCGGTTCACGCATATCCACATTTTTCATATCGCGACCATAGTCAGTCTGTCGATATATATCGAGAACATTTGCGGTGTGTCCGCTCTCTCATGAGAGGTCGCGCCTAGCCGGCCGCTCTACATGATGAACTGCCGACCCTCCGACAACAGGAGATCCTCAGCACACCCGTCGCTCAACAGGACCAACGGTGCGCCACACCGCGGTCGATCCTGTTGACGGGATGCCGCGGGCAGCGACATGCCACACTGGAAACGATGAGCGCACAGGATGGCAGGACTGCGACCGATCGGTCCGTCACGGTAGTGGTCGCCCTGGGAGCCAATCTGCTCGTGGCACTCGCGAAGACTGTCGCCTCGGTGATCACCGGATCCGCGTCCATGGTGGCGGAGGCCGCCCATTCCTGGGCGGACTTCGGCAACGAGATATTCCTGCTCGTCGCCGACCGTCGATCCGTCAAAAAGCGCGACGATCCTCATCCGCTCGGATACGGCCGCGAGGCATACGTCTGGTCGATGATCGCCGCGTTCGGAATCTTCACGGCCGGTGCTGTCGTCTCGATCGCGCACGGAGCGCAGGAGCTGTTTTCACCGGAAGACGCGACCAATTTTCCCATCGCCTACGTCGTGCTCGCCGTCTCCTTCGTGTTGGAGGGCTTCTCCTTCGCCCAGGCGTTCCGTCAGGCCAGCGCCGGGGGAAGGGATCGCGGCACGAGCACCGGCCACTACGCCTTGACCAGTTCGAACGCGACCCTGCGCGCGGTGTTCGCCGAGGATGCCGCCGCACTCATCGGCCTCGCGATCGCCTTTCTCGGCATCCTCATGCACCAGCTGACCGGGCTCGCCGTCTTCGATTCGCTCGGATCGATCCTCGTCGGCGTGCTGCTGGGGATCGTAGCTATCGTGCTGATCGACCGCAACCGACGCTTCCTGGTCGGCGAAGCGCCCGATGCCAGGCTTCGCAACGACGTGCTCATCGGCATGCTCGAACGCCCAGAGATCGACCGCGTGACGTACCTGCACCTCGAGTTCGTCGGCCCCGGCCGCGTCTTCGTGGTGGCGGCGGTCGACATCGTCGGGAACGACACCGAGACCCATGTCGCGGTCGCCCTTCGCCGGGTCGAAATCGACCTGGAGCTCAACGACCACGTGGAGGAGGCGGTACTCACCCTCTCTGTGCCCGACGAGCCGTCTCTCATCCCGGCGCAAGGTTAGAAACTTCTCATCCTCGGGATCCAGGGCGCCCGATGGGAGCAGTATGGCTACCATGCCGCGGAGAAGCCTGGTTATCTCGATCGCGACGGCCGCCGTGATCGCGGTCGCTGCTGGCACCGCAGGAGTAGCCGTCGCACTGACACCGACGGACACGGGTGGCCAGAAGCAGAATGTCGCACCCATCGTCGGCGAGGCGCCGGCCTCGCCGGCTCCGGCAACCAGTCCCTCACCAACGCCGAGTTCCTCCGGGCCGGCCTCGGTCGCCCCCCCGGCACCTCATGACCTCGGGGACGATCACGGTGGTGACGGGAAGGGAAGCTCGGGCGGCTCGAGCGACGGCTCCGGTAAATAGGCCATCTCGGCATTGATGAGAGCCTTCTCATCCCGACCTCCTCGTCGTCTCATCCGGGCACCAGACGCTTGGAATGTGAGCAACCCGGCATGCGGGTCGCCAAGAAGAGAGGGATGGACATGGACACGAAAAAGAACTGGGCGGCAATCGGGGCGGCAGCCGTTCTCGGTGTCGGGCTGATTGCCGGCGGCGCGGTCGCGGCCGCCAACGCGTCCGCTTCGAGCACGACCTCAAACCAGAAGCACTCGAGCACGGTGTCGGACGACAGGCTCCCCGTGGTCTCAACCACGTCGCCCGCATCGACACCGACGCCGACACCGACACCGACACCAACACCAACGGCGCCAACCACGTCGCCAACAGTGCCAACCACTGATGACAAGGGCGGCCTCCGGCCGGACGGCGTGAGCGACGACGGTCCGAACGACAATGGACAGCACGACGATGCCACGGATGACTCTGGACAGCACGACGGAGTCGGCGACGATTCGAGTCACGGCGGTTCCGGGTCTGATGATTCGGGAAGCCACGGTTCGGACAACTAAGCGACCGGCCCTCATGAAGCGGCGCACGGC
>JAODMH010000171.1 GCA_025465035.1 Microbacteriaceae bacterium
CACTCTTCCGATCTGCGGTCGCCGGTATGACACCGGCGACCGGCTCGACTACATCAAGGCGATCGTGCAGTTGGCTGTCGATCGCGAGGACCTCGGACCAGACCTTCGGCCCTGGTTGAAGGACTTCGTCGGAACCCTCGACTAGGGCGAGCCGACTGGGCGCTGGCCGTGTGATCACGTCGAAACCCTAGACTAGGCAGCGTGGCCACCACGATCCCTTCCCTGCACGACGGCAAGGTGGTCATCCGCCCGATCCGGCTCAGAGACGCTCGGGTGCTCGAGCGTGAACTGCTCGATAACCGCGGTTGGTTGCGCAAGTGGGAGGCGACCAATCCGCATGGCGCGATGAGCTTCGACGTGCGGGCGAGCATCCGCAGTCTTCAGTCGAACGCGCGCGGCGGTTTCGGGCTGCCCTTCGCGATCGAGTACGACGGCGAGTTCGCCGGCCAGCTCAACGTCTCAGGGATCAGCTACGGCTCGCTCTCCTCGGCGACGATCGGCTACTGGGTTTCTGAGCGTTTCGCCGGGCTGGGTGTCACGCCGACCGCTGTCGCTCTCGCGAGCGACTACGCCTTCTTTCAGATCGGTCTGCACCGCATCGAGATCTGTATTCGTCCCGAGAACGCGCCATCGTTGCGGGTGGTCGAGAAGCTGGGTTTTCGCTACGAGGGTCTTCGGCGTCGCTACATCCACATCAACGGGGACTGGCGCGACCACTTCTGTTTCGCACTCGTCGCGGAGGAACTGCCGACCGGTTTGCTGCGACGCTGGCGGGACGGCAAGGTCCCGACCGGTGCCGGCAGCGTTCCCGCGTCCGAACGCGCTGCGGCCCTGTTGCCCGGCACGCAGGTCTAACCCGGCGCCACGGTCTCCCCGACCAGGAAGTGCCACCCGAGCCACCACCAGAACAACAGGATGCCGATGCGGGCCGAGCGCGTCGCCATCACGCGATCCAGGAGAGTGCCGAGCGAAGCGATGCGATCGCTCTCCCGCAACGCCAGCAACTCGAGCGTCGCCGCGATGGCGACGAAGAGCAGAAAGCCGGCGATGGTGATCGCTCTCATTGCCTTTGCCCCCGTCGCAACAGTGCTATCCCGCTCAGCAGCCACAGCGCGACGAATACGATCCGCCCCACGACAGTGTCGACGGCCGGATCGAGCAGCAGGGAGATGCTCGGATGCGCGGCCTCGGCCGCGGCGGACGGCAACCCGAGCAGGAACGAGGCCACCTCCCACAGGCAGGTGGCCACACCGACAGCCGACCAGAGGATCGCCGCGCGCCGGACGGCGCCCGGCATCGCGTCCGCCCCGGCTGTCGACGGCCGATCGGGGGAGGGCCAAGCAAAGAGCAGCACGGTGAGGCCGATGCCGGCCACGATGAGTCCCTCCACGATGCCGTGCCGCGGAACGAGGACCAAGAGCGTCCCGAGTGCGGCGGCCGCGCCGAGCAGCACGGCGAGACCGGGCTGACCGATGCCGGCGACGCGGATCAGCCCCGCGGCATCCGCCACCAAGAGCGCGGCGACGCACAGGAAGAACGCGGCATCGATCGGCGCCCCGCGAAACAGCTGGAACAGGCCGGTGATGATGAGGATGAGCGTCCACGGCGTGACCAGGAGGCGCAGCGTCGTGGTCCGCTTCGTCATCCGCCGCACGCGAGCCGCACGCATAGCCACAGGGTACTCGCGACTTGTGCCGGAACACACCCTGCCTAATCGACCGCAATCGCTGTCAGCACTCGTACCGTAGGACCATGGGAATCGATGGCATCGGATCGAGCGTGATCATCGCGCTCGCGGCGCTGCTCTGGCTGGTGTATCTGGTGCCGACCTGGCTGCGACGTCGTGAGTACCTCGCGACCGAGCGGAACGCGATCCGACTGCAGCAGACGCTCCGCATCATGGCCGAGACCGCCGAGGTTCCCGAACAGGTGCGTGCCGAGACATCCGCCCGCAGCGCCGCTCTTCAGGAGCGGGTGCTGAAGAAGCAGTTGCAGCGCGCCGCCGCCGTGGCGGAGGCTCAGGATGCCGCGTTCGCCCGTGCGGCCGCCCGCCGCCTCGCCGAGACCCAGCCCGCCATCGCGGCGGATGTCGCGGTCGGCTCGTCCGCATCGCGCAGACATCGCCGTTCCCGCGCGGTCACCTCGGTCGTGCTTCTGATGGCGCTCGTCGCGTCCGGCTTCGGGGTTGCGCAGTTCCTGTCCGCCGGAAGCTGGGCGCTGCTCGCCGCCGGCGCGCTGGTCGCGCTCGGAGCTTTCGCCATGCTCGGGCAGATGGCCGCCGTCAGCCGCGCCCGCGTCGAACTCGCCCGCAGTCTCCGCGCCCGTGCTCCCATCGTGGCCGAGCGTCCGGTGCGAGTCGCGGCGCCCGAGGCGCCGAAGCAGGTCACCTGGACTCCTGTGCCGGTGCCCAAGCCCCTCTATATGGCCCGCCCCCAGGTCGAGCGTGCCGTGATCCTCTCGCTCGAGGCCGCCGCCGAACTGCGCCAGGCTGCGGCGGATGCCGAGGAGGCGTTGCGCAAGGCGCACCAGGAGCCGGAGGTCACCCCGATCCGCCCCGCCGCCGCAGCGCCGAGCCGCTTCGCACGGATGGGTTTCATCGACGAGCCGCAGGGAGGCAAGACCGATCTCGACGCCGTGCTTCGCCGCCGCCGCGCGGCCGCGGGCTGAGCAGGTCGCTCGGCGACCGTATCGAAACCGTTCCGCGAAACCTGATAGCGTAGCTACGCACTATGGGCCCTTGGCGCAGTTGGTAGCGCGCCTCGTTCGCATCGAGGAGGTCAGGAGTTCGAATCTCCTAGGGTCCACCAGTGTCGTCTTATTCAAACCAAGTGACATGTGCGCGACATTCAATTCAAGAGACAGATCCCCCGCATTAGTGCGGGGGATCTTTGTTTGCCGGGCCACGCTTGCGTGAGCGTTGTACTTCTGGAACTCATCCTCGAGAGCGTGAATAGTCTCGTTCGGCGTCGTTCGAGACTTTCCCAATTCGATTCCGTCAATGCTGCTTTCAACGAGCAGCTTTGTGAAGAAGGCTTGAAGCAACTCTCGACGAACGTCA